>NZ_CP088296.1:1200000-1539166 GCF_024666595.1 Sphingomonas sp. J315
GGCATCGACTTTCCTGATCTCGCGCGGGACGACTTTGGGGGATCTGCTTCTGACAACTACGTCGCTGTTACGTGACGCCGCTGCGCTGGCGGCTGGATTCCAAGATGAAGCGCTCAGAGCGAGGGCTGGGGAGCTTCTGAAAACGTTGGCTGCGGCCGAGAATACACCGCAGGACCTCGCAAGATTTCAGCACGACGAAATTACGCTGATCACCTTACTTTGTGAGATGGGGAGCAACCCTGCTGTCGAGCTGTTGCTGCGAATGATGTATTCGCTGGGCGTTTCCGCCTTTCCCTCCATTTTCGAGGGGCGCGAAGATTTGATGCAATTTCGTCGGACAGCCAGAGTGCGGCTGCTCTCGGCGATCGTTGCTGGGGATGTCGAGCAAGCGCAACGTGCGAGCCGCCAGAATGCGCATTTCTCGCGGTCACGCATCGATCCTTCGCTGCTCGATCAGCGAATGATAACGCCGGGAACGGCTAGCTGACCTCAGGATCGGTGTAGTAAGGCTTTCGCTGTTCGGCATGCGCGTTTAGCGCTTCAATTTGATCGGGGCCAGCCAGAAGACCGACTTGGGCTTCGGATTCAGACAATAGGGCGACCTGCGGCGACACCGATTGAGTCTCGTTCAGGAGTTGCTTTGCCGCCCGAACGGCGCGGGGTCCCTGCTCCGCGATGGAACTCGCCAGTTCGAGTGCCGCGACGTGAGGATTCGCCGCCAGCTGGGTAACGATGCCCATCGACGCCGCCTCGATCCCCGTGAACACGCGCGCGGTATAGATCAGCTCGCGCAGCACATCCTCCCGAACGATCGAACGCAGCAGGACGGTGCCCGCCATGTCGGGAACGATTCCCCAGCGAACCTCCATCAGCGAGAATTTAGTGTCCGGCGCGCTAATGCGAATGTCGGCGCCGAGCGGGATCTGCAATCCGCCGCCAAAGGCGACGCCATGCAGCGCGGCAATTACCGGGACCGGAACTTCGCGCCATGCCAAGGCAGCTTGCTGGTAGCGATTAGCGAGTCCGTGGCTGCGCGACTGCATCGCCTGTTTGCCCTCGTCGCTCATCAAAGCCTGGAGGCTTTCCAAGTCTATTCCTGCGCAGAACGCCTTGCCTTCTCCAGAGAGAACTACTGCCCGGATCGTCGGATCGACTGCGACCGACTCCGCGGCCGCGATGAGAGCATCAAACATCGGCCCATCCAGAGCATTCATCTTGAACGGGCGGCGCAATCGAATATCCGCGACGGCGCCCGCTCTCCCGATCGAGACGCGATCGCCGATCATGCGCTCCTGAAGTTGGCGCATCAGGCGCGCTGATTGAAGCGGCGGCCGACCAACGCCGATGCGATATTGGTTTTCTGGACGTCGGTTGTGCCGCCCGCGATGCCCCAGGCGTAGCTGTCGCGCACGCGCTGCTCCATGCGATACTCCTTGGAGTAGCCATAGCCGCCCATGATCTGCAGCCCCTTGGACGCGACCTCGACCACCATTTCGTTCGAAAAGCATTTGGCGAGCGAGCTGTCGAGGATCGAGGGCAGACCCTGGCTGGCGTTCACCGCGGCGCGATAGATCAGCAGGCGTGACGCTTCGACCTTCATCGCCATTTCGGCGAGCTTCAGCTGGATCGCCTGGAAATCGACGATCGGCTTGCCGAACTGATGGCGTTCCTGGGAATATTCGGTCGCCTCCTCCAGCGCAGCGGCGGCGATGCCCAGGCCCATGGTGGCGTTGCCGCAGCGTTCGAGGCTGAACGCGGTCATCAGCTTGCCGAAGCCGCCCTTGGGCACGATCAGATTGTCCTTCGACACGCGTACTTCGTCGAGATAGATGTCGGCCGAGGGGATGCCGCGAAAGCCCATCAGACTTTCCGGGCGTCCGAAGCTGATCCCTTCGCGCTCCTTCTCGACCAGCACCGCGCCGATGCCCTTGGCGCCCGGCTCATCATCGAAGCGGCAATAGACGATGTAATAGTCCGAATGGCCGCCGCCCGAGCACCAGCGCTTCTGGCCGGTGAGGACGATCTCGTCACCGTCATAGCGGGCAGCGGTCTTGAGATCGGTGAGCGCGGTGCCTGCTGCAGGTTCGGACATCGAGACCGCGACGATCTTCTCGCCCTTGATGACCTCGGGCAGGATACGCGCCTTGAGCTTGTCGCTCGCGAAATGCTCGACGGTGCGGACGGGACCCGTGGCGCTCTCGAACACCGGAAATGCCACCGCCACCGAGATCATTGCGAATTGTTCGAGCACCAGCAGTGCCTCGAGATGCCCGAGGCCCAGGCCGCCATATTGTTCGGGCAGGTTAACGCCGAGAAAGCCCATTTCGGCGTAGCGTTTGCGCATCGCGTCCGGGACCGGACTCGCTTTCTCCTCAAGCTCCCGCGCCAGGTCCGAGAGTTCCGCGCGGGCGAACTTGCGCGCGGCTTCCTGCAGTTCGCGCTGGGTGTCCGTGAGCCGAAATTCCATGTCTATCTTCCCGTCACGAGTAGGATCAGGCGGTGATGTGGCCGCCGCCGTTCACGCTGAGATGCTGACCCGTAATGAAGGCCGAGGCAGGCGAGAGCAGAAAGGCGATCGAGTAGGCGGCTTCGTCTGGACTGAGGAAGCGGCCGAGCGGGATGTTCGAAAGATATCGGTCCCGGAACTTCTCGCTGCGTGCGATCTCGGTCATCTCAGTTTCGACGACCCCGTAGGCGACGCTGTTCACGCGGATGCCGTGACGGCCCCATTCACGGGCTGCGCTCATCGTGATCCCGAGCACTCCGGATTTCGCGGCACCATAATTGATCTGGCCGATCGTTCCCTTGCGACCGGCATCGGAGGATATGTTGACGATAGCGCCCGGATTGGCCTCGCCCTCTTTGGCTCTGGCGATCATCGTTGTGCCGACTGCCTGCAGCATGTTGAAGACGCCGGTGAGATTGACATCGATCACGGCCTGCCAATCCTCGAGAGTCATCTTCTCGATCATCGCCGTACGGGTGATCCCTGCGTTGTTGACCAGACCATCGACCGCACCGAACCGGGCGATATGTGCGGCCATGGCGCGGCCCACGAACGACCGGTCGGTAATGCTGCCGCATTGCACGAGAATGCGCTGTACATCGAATGCCGAGGCGGCTTCGCTAAGCCTTTCCTCATTGCGATCGAGCAGCGTTACATGCGCGCCGAGTTCGTACAACAGATGAGCGGTCGCCAGTCCTATTCCCTGCGCGGCGCCCGTAATGATCACGCTGCGGCCATCGAGTGACATCGGGTTGATCATGTTCGTCTCCATTCTGCTATCGCGCCTCGCCGCCGAGGGTCTCGCCCGAGGAATTACCCAGCGTCCAGCCACCGTCGCATTGGAAGATCGAGCCAGTGACATAGGCCGATGCGTCGCTTGCGAGGAACATCGCCATCTCGGAGACATCGCTTTTCTGTCCGAAATCACGCAGCGCTATGCGGGCCTTCCAGGACGCTTCTTCCTCTGCTGTGGGAGTGAGACGCGCCATGCCCTCGGTACCGCCGATCGGGCCTGGTGAAATCACATTCACGCGCACCCCCGCCGGGCCCCATTCCATCGCCAGGACCTTCACAAGCATGTTGATGCCAGCCTTCGCTGCGCAAACATGTGCCTGGAACATCATCGGGTTCGTCGCCTGACCCGCGCTGATCGCGATCAGCGATGCACCGGGTTTGCGAAGCAGCGCATAGGCGGCGCGGAATATGTTGAAGGTACCATTGAGATCAATGTCGATGACGGTGCGAAATCCGTTCGCCGACATGCCGAGCGCGGGCGCGAGAAAGTTTCCGGCAGCACCTGATATGACGATGTCGAATTCGCCGAACCTGTTCCGCGCGAGTTCAAGCCCCGCCTCCACCGAGGCATAGTCCCGCACATCGAGGCTGACACCGATGGCCTCGCCACCTCTCCCGCGCAGATGGTTCGCGGCGTTCTCGGCCTTTTCGGCGTCGCGGCCGGCTATGGCTACGCTTGCGCCCGCATCCGCATATGCCTCTGCGATACCAAGATTGATGCCGCTGGTGCCGCCGGCGATGAAGACCGACTTGCCTCGCAAGAGGTCAGGACGAAAGACTGATCGGGTCATGAACTGTCCAGTAAATTATGAGCTGATCTGCTTTCAGCCCTTGATACGGACCGGCAGCCGGGTCGGGCTGCGCACGAGATTCGAGAAAGCGTAAGTGGGCGGTGTAAGCACCTCGATCTCGAGTCCGCGGGCCAGCACTTCCTCCCACAATACGCGCAACTGCATTTCCGCCAGGCGCGAGCCGATGCAGCGATGCGGCCCCATGCCAAATGATAGATGCTGGCGTGCGTTCGGTCGTTCGATCCGGAGACGATCGGGCTCATCGAACACGCTCTCGTCGCGATTGCCCGAAATATACCACATGGCGACCCGGTCGCCTTCCTTGATGATTTTACCGCCAAGCTCGATGTCGCGCGTCGCGGTTCGGCGCTCATAGATGACCGGTGTCTGAAAACGGATGATCTCGGACACGGCGTTGCCGAGCAGTTTCTGATTTGCCTTGAGCTTCGTCCACTCATCGGGGTTCTGCGCAGAATCCCCATACCCCGCCCGACATAGAGTTGCGGGTGGTGTCGTTTCCGCCGACGAGGAAGAGACCGAAGACGCTGGTGATTTCCTGAAGCGACGCGTTGCGCATCTCCGGGTCGTGCGCGAGGATCGAAATGATGTCGAAGCCCGGCGGCTCGCTCTGGCGTCGCTGCCAGACCTCCACCATCGACATGTAGAACTCCTTGAGAACCTCCTGCCTTTCTTCCTCCGTGCTGATGGGACTCTCCGGATCCTCAAGATCAGCGGTAATGATGTCCGACCAGCGCACCAGCCGGCGGCGATCTTCCACCGGATGTCCGAACAGCGTGGCCAACATCATCGAGGTGAGCTCGACGGATACATTCTCGACCCAGTCGAACTCCTCGTTGCGGGGCAGCGCATCGAGCGTACGGCCAGCCCGCTCGCGGATAAGAATTTCCATCTGGCCCAGGCTCTTTGGGGCGACGATGCCCGTGACGCTCTTGCGCTTACGCGTGTGGTCGGGCGGATCCATCTGCATGAAGCTCTGGCTCGTCTTGCGATCATCCAGGGTCACACCTCCGCGCGAATAATGGGAAGAGAAGCCGTCTGGGTCGGTATCGACCCGGACGATGTCTTCGTAGCGTGTGATCGACCAATAGGGTCCGCTGCGGCTGTCGGCGCAGTAATGCACCGGATCGTCTGCCCTGAGCTTCGCGAACAGCGGTCGCCAGGAATCGTCGCGGAAGATGCTCGGACGGCTGACATCGATCGTCTCGATCGCACCGCGAATCTGAGTGTTCATTGCCCCGTCCTTTCTCATTGGCCTTCCGGCACAAGCACGACCAGCCCGTCGAGTTCAGGCGTGAGGATCACTTGGCACGCCAGCCGGGAGTTAGGCTGGACATCGGCCGGAGCGCCTTCGAGCATCGATTCTTCAGTCGAGCCGGGTTCGGCCGTGCCCACGCGTTCGATCCAGTCGCTGTCGATATAGACATGGCAGGTCGCGCACGCGCACTGCCCCCGCAATCGCCATAGATCCCGGGCACGTCATGCTCGACGGCGGCGCGCATGAGACTTTCCCCTTCCGCAACCGTTGCAAAGATCTGTTCCTGGGAAGGGAGTCCGAAAACGATGCGCATCTCATTTCTCTTTCGTGCGGTGCCAGTCGAAGCATCAGAACCATGCGGGTTATATATCTACCTATTTTAGAGCGTGCCTGTTCTCCAGATGCAGCTAGAAGTCCGCACACTGGTGATGGGCAGGTCACCTGCGGGAGGAATCATGACTGACGAGCGATTGATGCATGCCGAGCGGCAGGGTCTGGAGATTGGCGCATGAGCGCTGACGTGAACGAAAGCAGCCGCGCCGTGCTTCGGGTCGAGCGCGATGGGCCACTCGTCATTCTGACCATCGACGATCCCGGCACCCGCAACGCACTTAGTCCATTACTCACGCGCGAGCTGGTCGCCGCATGCGATGCCATCAATGCCGATATGAGCGTAGGATGCGTAATCCTGACGGCGGCAGGCGATGTTTTCTGTGCCGGTGGCAACCTCAAGGACATGTACGCCCGCGCCAATCACTTCGCCGGCAACGCCGCCGAGATCCGTCGGACCTATCTGGCCGGCGTGCAGACGATCGCGCGCGCGCTCCACGATCTGGAGGTGCCTTCCATCGCTGCGGTAAACGGCGCCGCAATGGGTGCCGGAATGGACTTTGCTACCATGTGCACGATGCGGATCGCGTCGGATCGAGCGAAGTTCGCGGAAAGTTTCATCAAGCTCGGCCTGACTTCGGCAGCGGGCGGCGCATGGTTTCTGACGCGCGCGATCGGCCAGTCGGCAGCCGCAGAGATGGCGCTTACCGGCGACACGCTCGATGCCGAACAAGCGCTTGCGATCGGACTCGTGTCTCGCGTGGTCCAACATGATGCGCTGCTCGACGAGGCGAGAACCTTGGCGGCGCGGATTACGCGACATCCGATGCACTCGATCCGGCTCAACACTCGGCTCCTGCGCGATTCCGCCAGACTCGACCTGCATACCGCGCTCGAGATCGCCGCGGGGATGCAGGCGATCGTGCAGCAGACCGACGACCAGCACGAGGCGGTGGCCGCAGTGATGGAGCGTCGTATCCCGGCATTCACCGGTCGCTAGTTCTCAGCCTTCATTTGCTCGGCCAATTTCTCCGCCAGCATCAAGACTGCTAGGTTGGTATTGGCGCTGGGGATCGCGGGAAAAGCGGAAGCGTCCGAGACGCGCAGGCCCTCGATGCCCTTGACCCGTCCATCGGGGGTCAGGACTGCCATTGGATCGTCGGCGGCCCCCATGCGGCACGAGCAACTCGCATGCCATACCCCGGCGACGGCGGAGCGTACAAATACCTCCAGCTTTGCGTCGTCGGATAGAAGGTCGGCTATCGACTCGCCCTCCATGACCAGATTCTCGATGAATGCTCTCCGGATCGGAGCTGGACCGTCGAGAAACAGGGCCGCGAGCCGAGTCAGAATGCGGTTCTTCAGATTGATGGTGCCAATCTGACGCACCTTCTCGCTGTAGCTGGCAGGGAAGGCGTCCAGGGCTGCATTGCCAAGCAGCGGCGACAAATGAAGCGCTGCCATCCGCCGGAAGCCGCGCATCAGCCGCTCGACGTCCCGCGAATCGGAAAGAAGGTTGAAATCGACTTGCGCGGCCTGGCGAGGATCAGCAGATGTCAGGTGAATACGACCGTCTTCGGATAGCGGCCGGTTGATCCAGAAAGCCAATGTGCCGAGCCGCTCACCAACTGCATGCCACGCAGCCTTTGTTGAAATGAGCCCCGACATATCGCCCGCCGGAAAGCGGTTAGTGTCGGTGGAAAAGCGAACGCCGAGCAGAATGTGCCGCCGCTGGCGGCGGAGTCGGGCCGCGCTCGGAAGGTAACTTGCAATCGCAATCGATGGATGATCGGTCAGACCGCGCCCGACACCCGGCGCGTTCAGGCGAACCTCGACTCCGACTCTTGCGAGATCGTCGGCAGGACCGATCCCGCTGCGCAGCAGGAGTTCCGGGGTCATGAGCGCGCCGGCCGAAAGGATGATGGTTTTGCCAAGCAGTACCTCTCCCCCCGCTCGAACCCCGATGGCTCGCAAGCCATCGAACAGCAGCGCCTCGACGGTGGTGTTGGTCCTGATCTGAAGATTGGAGCGGGAGCGGACTTGGAGTGTCAGCCAGGCCATCGCCGCGGTCACGCGGTGGTTGTCGATATTTGAGATCGGCAACGGATAGTGCCCGTCACCGAACTCACCGTTCTGATCGGCGAGGAACGGCAATCCCGCTTCCGTGAGCGCGGCAGAAAATGCCTTTGCCTGACCGGGCCAGAACGCCTCGGGAATCCGCCGGATGGGCAATGGCCCCGTATTCCCGTGGAGCGGACCATCGAAATCCAGATCGTTCTCAAGCTTGCGAAAGAAGGGCAGGACATCGTCCCATCCCCACCCCATCGCACCACGAGCAACCCAGTCTTCAAAATCCCAAGGCAACCCGCGGTTGGCGAGCTGCCCGTTGATGGCGGAGCCTCCGCCAAGCACCCGTGCCTGCTCATATTTGCGCGGCGGCAACATGGTCCCGGGCTGGAGGTTTCCGGTCGGAGCGACCGTCACCCGCCGATTGCTCCAAACGAAGCGCGCGTCGAGGTAGGCGCTACCTGGATAGCTATCGAGAATCGCGGCCGGTTCATCGCCAGGTGGGGTATCCGGGCCGGCCTCGATCAGCAGCACCTGGTTTGCGCCACGCTCGGAGAGCCGACTCGCAAGCACCGATCCCGCGGATCCACCGCCAATGATGATGTGGCTGTATCTCATCGGCCGGTCAGCTCACGACGGTGATGCATTTCAGCTCCTGATAGATGCGCAGACCCTCAATCCCCCGCTCGCGGCCCACGCCGCTCAACCGTTGCCCGCCGCCTGAGGCAAAGGCGCTCAGCGCGCTGCCGTTCACGTTGACCGATCCGGTCCGCAGCCGGCAGGCGACCTCGATCGCGCGGCTCAGATCCTTGCCGAACACATGGCCTGACAGGCCGTAGGGCGTATCATTCGCCATCTCGATGGCGTGGTCGATGTCGCGATAGCCGATGACACAGGCGATAGGCCCGAATATCTCTTCGCGAGCGGCTATATTGGCGCAATCCGGCAAATCCAGAATTGTCGGCTCGAAATAATGTCCGTGATCAAGTTTTGGTGGGCGACGGCCGCCGCAAATGAGCCGGGCACCGCTGGCCAGCGCATCTGCAACGAAAGCCTCGCATCGCCGGACGGCAGTTCCGTTGATCAGCGGCCCCATGGTAGTGGCCGGGTGGTCGGCAGGCCCGATCACGACGCCGGCCAGCGATTGTGCGATCGCGGCCATTATCGCTTCCTTCTCGTCCTGCGGCACGAAGATTCGCGTACCGGCGACACAGACCTGGCCTGAGTGGGGTACGCAAGCGCGATTGCCGGCCGTGGAAGCCAAGGCGGTAGCGTCGGGCAGGAATATCTGCGCGGACTTTCCACCCAGCTCAAGCTGCAGGCGCTTCATTGTCGCGGCGGCCTGCACCATCACCTGCTGGCCCACCTTGGTCGAGCCCGTAAAGCTCACCATGTCGACCCGGGGATCGGTCCCTAGCAGGACGGCGCCTTCCGCCCCGGATTCGACGATCACGTTGAATACGCCTGCCGGAAGGTTCGCGGTATGCGCGGCTTCTCCGAACACGAGGCTGGAAAGCGGGGCGAGCGGGCTTGGGCGTAGCACGACAGAGTTTCCGGCGATCAGTGCTGAAATCGTCTTCCACATGCTGATGACGAACGGGAAATTATAGGCCGAAATCGCAGCGACGACCCCTACGGACTCGTAACGCCGAAGACTTTGTATGGCGGACACTTCCTTGAATCGATCGCGAAGCGGAAGCGGATTGTCCTCGATCTCAGGTAGCGTCAGGAACAGCTCGATGAGGTCGGTTGCATGCTGGATCGCGGCGTCCAGCTGTCCTGCACGCACCAGCGATGCCCGCACTACGCCCGCCTCAGCCACCAGAAGATCTTCGATGACATCCTTGTTGTCTGCGAACCACGCTATCATTCGGGATAAATCTGCCGCCCGATCCGCAGCTGGTCTGCCGCTCCAGAGTCCGCTCTGCCGAGCCTGCCACGCAGCGTGGATCGCCGATTCCACCTGCGCGGCCGAGGCGCCCTGTACAGTGGCGAAAATCGTCCCGTCAGATGGGTTCTCGACGTCCACCGGTGCACCCAGCCCGCCAACGAATGCTCCATCGATATAGAGCGACGCTTCGGAACGACGCTGATTCCCGCTGGGGTTGGCCATATCTCTCCTGACGAATTCTCGTATTGGTAGATCAAATATCTACCTATATCGGCACATCGTTCACTCACAGGAGGCGCACTGCCTCAGCACATATGCGCTGAAACCTCCCGGCGCCTCGAAGCCGGTTGCCTCTCCGCATAGACAGGAGTGGTTGGAATGGGAGCTGGCAGGTGGCTGAAAAGACAATTTTGGTCGTGGGTGCCGCGGGTGATGTCGGACAGGGCATCGTAGCCGCTGCCCGTACTTGCGGCTGGCGTGTTGTGGCGGTGGGCCGCTCTGCGGACAAGCTGACCCGGTTCGGCGACGATCCCGGTATCGCCGCCATCGTCGGCGATATTTCTACGGAGGCCGGCGCTGAAGCCATTTGGGCTGGCGCAACGTCATCGTTCGGCACGATCGACGCCGCCATCATCGCTGTGAACGCCCCCAACGAAATTCGTCCGCTTACCGCGTGGCAGCCGAACGAACTGTCTGCGCTGTTCGCCTCCAACGTGGTCAGCCACTTCATTGCCGCCCAAATCTTCATTCCCCGACTGCCGGCAGATGGGGTTTTCCTCGGTATCGGTGGTGGCACCGCCGATTTCATCATTCCGAAGATGGCGCCGCTCTCGGTAATGCAGGCAGCCCAGCGAATGCTGTATCGCGGACTTGCTCGCGAGCAGCGCGAAGGCGTTGCGATCCGCGAACTCATTATCGTCTCAATGGTCAACGGCCAAAGCAAGCGCGACCGCGCCCAGCCCGATTGGGTGACCGACATCGAAGTCGGCCGGCATGTATGCGCGATCGTCGCGGACCCCGAGTGTTTCCCCGGCCCGGTACTCGATCTCAAAAGCCGCGAGCAGGTTGGTCGCTTAGATGTAGAGCCAGGGAAATGAGCGAGGCGGAGGGCACGCCATAATGTGCGTCAAGCCGAACAAATGCTGCCGTCTGATCGACTTCCTCGTCGAGAAGGTACTTATGGAATGCAAGGCACGAGGCCTTGGATTATGCACAAACTGACAAGCGGGCGACGTCCCATCCTTCGTTTTAACGTCAGAAAGCAGACTGGCCGTTAGCGGCCAGACTAAGAAATACTCGGCCCGCTGCGCTGCCGTCCCAGTGTCCAGCTGACCCCGGTATCGCGCATGATACCCGACACGGCTTTACCGGCATGGCGATCCAGTACCGGGCGCCACGGCACGAGTGTGAAATCGCGCGACCTTTCGATCAACGCGTAGCGCCCGCTCAGAGCATCGACCGATTGCCGATAGATCCCATCAATCCGTTCGCCGACCTTCGGCTCCGCGAACGGCAATCCCAGCTCTTCCGACAAGCCCTGCGCGACACGCAGCAGCTCGCGCCGCTGAAGCGTCGCGAGCATCCCGCTCGAATAGGAAAATTGCCCTCCCCGCTCCTCCGCCAATCCTTCGGCCACCAGCCACTGCTGCCGCCGCATCTGGGCCTGGCGCGCATCATGCCCGAACCCGGCGTCACGCAGTGGCTCGGGAGAGGACACAAAGGGTTCCCGATCGAGCCACGTCGCAGCCTCAGCGCCTACCAGTTTCTCGAGCGGCAGCGGCGACAGTGTTTCGACGGTCACGGGCTGATCTTTCGCACGCGCGATTTCATAGGCGGTGGCGCGGTCGAGATGATCGCTCGCAATGACCCAGCTTCCGTCGGGATCGCGTTCCATGTTGCGGGTCAGCCGACGCATGGCCTCCAGCCGCCGGACATGAGCTTCGGCAAAGGCCTCGGTCGCCGCAGGATCGTGGCGCAGATGCGCATCGATCGAATAGCGACCGCCGTTCGCCGCGGCGACGTCGGCCACGGTCTGATCGGACGCGCGAATACCAACCTCGACGGGCGATATGCGCACGATCGCTCCAGGAGCATGGCTCTCGACATTCTCGCCCTTACCGATGTCGACATAGTGCGAGCGCCCGTCGGTCGCCTCGACGATGATGTAATATCGATCGGCGATCTCGTCGGACAGCCCACGATGGACGATCCGACCGACCAGCGGACGCGCGCCGGGCGCAGCCGGATCGTAGATCACCTGGTCGGCAAGCGCTGGCGCAGTGCCCCGCGCCGCATAGGCGCGCTGCATCGAGCGGATGATGTCGTCGCGCTCGCCCATGCGCCGCAGCGTATCCGCAAGGTCCGGCGCGAGACGCCAATGCGAACCAATCTGTTTCGCGAGCCCAAGCCGTTCGAGCGTCTTCAGCCGTCCCATGCGGATCGTCTGATCGAACGCACCGCGCCCCTCCGCACTGGCCAGGATATTCTCCTGGGCATCGCGGATCAGCGCGCGGTCGACGCTGGTCAGCCGTTGCTGCTCGATCTCGGCACGGAGGCGCTGTTCGATTGCGTTGTCGCTGCGCGGGCCAAGATCGAGGTCGACCAGCTCGCACGCCCGCTCGCGCAGGCCATGGCTGATATAGTCGCGCGCAATGATCAGATCCTGCCCGCGCTCGTCCTTCCCGCGCAGGATGATGTGGGTGTGGGGACGGCCAGTATTGTAATGATCGACCGCCACCCAATCGAGCCGGGTGCCGAGATCCTCCTCCATGCGCGCCATCAGCCGCCGCGTCAGCGGCCTGAGGTCTTCATATTCGGCGCCATCCTCGGGACTGACGATGAAGCGGAACTGATGGCGGTCATCCCTTCCCTGCTCGAGCCAGGCGCCACGATCGACCTTGTCGCTTTCGGCGCCATAAAGTTCACCCCGCCCGCCCTCGCGCGTCGTACCATCGCGTTCGACATAGCGGAGGTGTGCCTTGGCGCCATCGAACCCCCTGCCCTTGAGCGACACGAGCCGCGCCTTGACGATGACCCGCCGCTGCCGAAACGCCGCATAGCGATCACGCGCGGAAAGGACACGTCCGACACCGGCGCCGCGGCCGATCCGGCTGCCGGTAAAACCGGTCCTGCGCGAACGCGCGGCACCTCCACCGCGAGCGAGGTTCGCAGCAGCAAGAACACGGGAGAGGAACTTGCGCGCGCGCGGCTGCCCGCCCCTGCTCCGCAAGCGGCCAAGTTCGGGTTTGAAATCATCATCGCTGGGCATGTGCGGAGCCAGGAAAGGGAAGCGGGAGCCCAACCATGCGTCCATGCCCTGCAGTTGGAAATCGGTGCCGCCAGACACCTCAGAATTCCGCCACTTTCCGGCGCACTGGCACTGGCTTCGGCGGAGCAGCACTGTTTCTGCGCCTGAAATATGGATGTGCAGACAATAGCTTACGGCAACCAACGGTGCCGTAGCTTCTCTATCTTGCCTTCCGCGCCTCCCCACTCCCTCCACGCCCCGAGCTCAAGCCAAGGGCAAAAAGAGGGACGGCGCCCACCCCGGCACCATCCCCATGAAAAACCGGCCGCTTCATGCATCCGTATATGCAGCCAGTGCCTCGCCTTCGGCCATGAACTCGCGCCGCCCGGTCATGCCGTGCGCAATGCCATCGCCGTCCACGATCATCGTCGCGACGAACCATTTGCCATCCAGAAATCCGACGATCCGTACCCGATCGAGCTCGATATCCCGCTCGTCTTCCCCGCGTCCATAATAGCCGAGCCAGCGTTCCGCGAGGCGGGATTCCCAACAGAAATCCACCTCCTCCGCCGTCAGAAATCGCTGCGCCAGCGCCTCCCCTGCGCCGCGTCCGAACTCGATTTCGAGCCCTGCGACCAGTGCCTCGATCACGCGATCCGATGCCACTGAAACCTGCTCGAACATGCCCATGACAACCTCCTTGCGATCCCGTCCTCACCACGAGGACAGGTCGCCTGCGGGCGGGCGGCGCGGCGGCTGTCAGGGCCGCGCCGGCGCATGCCGGCGCGCCGCGGAGCGGCGGCGGAGGAACCGATTTGCGAAGCAAATTGGAGGGGCCGCCGGCCTTGCACAGCCGCCGCGGCGCCCGTCATCATGGGAAGAGCCGAGACAGCTTCCTACCCGCCCGCAAGGTCGGACCGATGGCATCGCGTGCCTCGGCGGCACACCAGATGACACATGAGCTCATGCGCTGATGATCGTCAGGTTCGAAGAATGGTCCCCCGGCCATCCCAAGAGCGTTCTCAGAGGTGGGTGGGCGTTACCGCGTCACCAGACCGGGGTAGCGAATAATACCATCGCGAAACCCGAAACACCATCGTTGCTTGAACTGCCCCGCATCGTCTCAGTGTTCCGGTTGATCCGCGCGACGGGCCACTTGCGCTGGCCTGCGACGCACGAAGATCGGGGTGTCATTGGCATGGCCCAGCGTGAAGAAGAGCGCACTGGAAGGCTGGCGCGCAGGCGGCGGCGCGGTGCTCGTTCCCGACACCCGCGCAAGATAGTCGCGCGTCTCGCGGGGCAGTCGCGCGCGTCCGGCGAGATAGGCGGCGTAGCGCGCTGGCCCGGCATTATAGGCAGCGAACAAGCCGGGATAGCCGAACCGGTCATGCATGCGTTTAAGGTAGCAGGCCCCGGCGACGATATTGTCATGGGGGTCATGCGGATCGCTGCCGAGCCCATGGGCGGCGCGCAACTCGGCCCAGGTTCCGGGCATCAGCTGCATGAGACCCATCGCCCCCTTGGGTGAGACGATCGGGCTCCCGCGCAGCTGCGTCCGGCCACCGGATTCGGCACCCATCACCTGCGCGATCCATGACGCAGGCACGACGCAGCGCCGTGCGGCCATTTCGATCAGCGGTGCCCAGCGGGTCACGCGATCCTCGGCGGGTGCCTGTGCGCCGAGCAGCGCCAGCGCGCTCATCGCGTGGCTTAGCGCACCCATAGCGGCACCGCCTTGCCGATCACCTGCGCGCGCTGCGTCGCCCCGAAATAGCGTCCGTCGAACGAGTCGGGGTGCGGCATCAACAACAGGACCTCGCCGTCCGTCAGCATGCGGCAGCCCTGCCAGGCGGGCAGCGGGCGGCCATGGGCGTCGACTGCGTGCCGCCGCGCAACGATGCGCTGACCGACCATGATCCGGACGCCGCGGGCGCAGATACGGTCGCCATCGAGCGCGGCGACGCGCTTCACCAACGGCACGTTGCGCGGCAAATAGTGGCGACGTGCGGCGAGTTCGCGCGCTGCGCGCGGTGGCCATGCCAGCGCGAAGTCGCCGCGCTTCAGGTGCACGCCGGGTAGAACGGCGTAGAGCCCGACCGGCGCGCTGGCGCTCGGATTCCATATCAGCAAGGGCGGCAGATCGAAGACCAGCGTCGCCCCCAGCCCCGCGACCAGTACGCCAAGCGCGAGCAGGCTGCGCTTACGCATCGCCGGCTTCCGCGACCTGCCGCGACCAATGCTCGAGGTCGTCGATATGGTAGCGGATATGGCGCGAGTGACGCCGGTAGCGCGGCCCGGTGCCCGCCGAGCGATATTCCTGGAGCGTACGCACCGAGAGGCCGAGGAAGTGCGCGGCCTGCTGGGGCGTGAGAAAGGGCGATCCGCGCGCCGCGCGCGCTGCCCGGTCATTCGCATCCTCGTCCTGCATCCTTGCCTCGCTGGCTGGCGCGGCGGGGCGCCGCGCGGTGCGGCAAGGGATGCGGATCGGCGCGGCTCTGCGGGAGGCTCGAAAACCCTCCCCCGCAAAATCGAGCCCCGCCCGCGCCGGGCTTGCCGGCGCGGGCGGGAGCGAGGTCAGTCGGCCGGGTTCCAGATGATCGCGAACGCATCGGGATCGTCCTGCCCTGCGGCGCGGCCGAGATTGGCGTAGAGGGTGCGCGGCCCGAACTCGGGCGCGGCGAGGCTGAGCGAGACATAGTCCTTGCCCGAGCGCTCGCCGGTGCGGACCCAGCCGCCGCCGACCTCGGTGCCGCCGCAGAAGACGCGATAGTCGGGCTGCGCCTCGCTGGTGCGGCTGCGGTTGGCGACGATCTCGATCTCGGCGCGAACCGAGATGGTCTTGAGCTGGCCCTTGAAGCCGTCGCTGGTGCGGGTGACGTGTCCGATTGCAGGCATGGTTCATACTCCTTGCGTCTCGCCCGCGGACCATCCGGGGCGATGTGCGGCACAAGGCAGCGGATCGAGCGGCGGACCGAACCGGCACGGCCGGAGCGCGAGCGGAGGACCGGAGCCCCAGCGCTTATTTGCAGCGAAGCGGCCGCGAGGAGGCGGGCACAGCCCGCCGGGGAAATAAGCGCCGGGGCGATGGTTTCGGGCAGGCGCGGCGCTGCCAGCCAAGCACGTCAGGCCCGGACTGGACCGCGGGCGGCGCGCGGTTCGAACCCTCGCATGGCGCGCACCCCCGCCCTGCTATCGCGGCAACGGCGCGCAATCGCGGGCCTGTGGTCCCGGATCCGCTTGCTCATAGCCGCCCATCGGCGCAGCCTTTCGTGCCTTCTGCGCGCGGTGATTCAGGGGCGATGGTCAGCCGATGAGCGTGCGCAGGCCGCCCCAGACACCAGCCAGGAACGCGCCTGCGAGCAGCGCGGCGAGCAGCCAATATTCGAGCGCGAGCGCGAAGGCCCGCGAGCCGGAACGCCGTTTCACCGCCCGATTGGAGCAGATCGCGGCGATGTAGGAAAGTGCGGCGGCGCGGCGGGAGACCGCGCCGCCGCGCCGGTCAGGCAGCGATGGCGAGCGCCGGACCGGCTTCGGGGGCGCACGCGCCGGCGAGCGTTGCATGGGCGGTGACCGCACGGACACCGCCGCGCGCGGTATAGGTGGCGGGCGGGAACGCCATCCAGCGCGGCACCCAGCCCTCGTGCCGTTTGCGGCTGCCGGTGCCGTCGAGATGGTCGCGAGCGATGCGCTTCAGGGTCTTGAGCTTCTCGTCCATATTGGCGCTCGCGGTCGCGGGTCCGGCAATCTCGCCGACGATTCCGTGCATGACCTCCTTGTCGCGGATCAGCTCGAACAGCGTGTCGTCGGCCTGCCACCAGTCGGCCATGGTGACACCGATCCTTGCCCCCGCTGCCTCGACGGCGGCGCTTCCGGCGTGCAGGCTCTCGCCTATCACCACCGCTGCGACATCGAGCAGCGCCGGGTCGGGGAGGTCGAGCAGGCGAGCGAACAGCGCCGCGAGCGCGGCATCGTCGCCATTGCCGTCGGTCAGGGTCGAGCGCTCGGGATCGAGATCGAGCAGCGCCAGCACCGCTCGGCGCCGCTCGCCGAACACGGCTTCGCCGCGCGCGGCGGCGACGCTGGCACAGACCGCCTCGTTCGCGCTGGCCTGCGGTTCGGGCCGCACGCGCCAAAGCGGCGAACCGATAATGGCGTGCGCCACGAGCAGGCGCAGCGCGACACCGGGATGCGCGGTCAGCGCGGCGCGCACGGCGGCGTGGCGATGGAGATCGACATAGTCGTTGAGCGCGCTGGTGACCTCGGGTCGTGCGGGCTTGGCGGCGGTCATAGCGGGTTCGCCGCGTTCGCGGGCGCGCGCTTCCTTGCGCGTCAGGTAACCGATATGGATCGCGACCTCGCCGCTCTCGCGCACCTCGACATAGACGCGCCCGCCCTTGGCCTTGGGCGTCTTCTCATGCTCCCAGCTATGAAAGCTGGTGTCGCGCGGCATCACCACCACCTCGTGCCAGCCATCATCGAGCGCGCTTTGCCGGACCCGTTCGATGGCCGCGTTCTGGAGCGTCCAGAAGGCGGCGCTATCCCCGAAATAGCTGTCCTCGCCGAACAGGTCGGCGATGATCGGTCCCTTATACTCGTCGAGCGCGAACAGCGCATGGCTGGTCCGGATCGAGTGCCCGCCGAGCAGCCATGACTTGAGCTGATGGCCGGTCGGGGCATAGGCGTGCGGATCATCGAGCAGCGCAAGCCATGCGCTTTGCTGCTTCTTGGAGGCCATGGTCAGGTGGCGGATCGTGGCGCGGTCGATCTCTTCGGCGCGGTAGAGGTTGCGGATGCGCGGGAGCAGATTGCCAAGGGCAAGGATGCGCCGCACGCCCGCTTCGGGGATACCGAAGGTCACGCCGATCGCTTCGGGATCGCGGCCTTGCTTGACCAGCTTCACGAAGCTTTCCCATTGGGTGACCTCGTCGGGATCGCGGCGTGCGACATTCTCGATCAGCGAGGCCTCGATGGCGTCGGCGTCGTCGCCTTCTTCAAGAATCGCGCAGGGTAGCGGATCGGTATGGCCGGTCTGCTGCGCGGCAAGTTGCGCGGCGTGCAGCCGCCGCGCCCCGGCGACGACGCCGAACCGGCCTTCCCCGCCCTCGGGGCGGACGATCATCGGCTGGATGATGCCGCGCTTGAGCACGGTCGGGAGGATGTCCGATATGTCAGGCGGTTTCTTGCCGTGGCGCATGTTGAGCGGGCTGACTGCCAGCCTGTCGAGCGCAATGAAGTCGAGTTTCATCGGTCGTCTCCTTGGGTGCGGGTCCCGGGCTTGCCGGGGACCGGCTCATGTTCGGCGGCGGACGGCCGCCAGCGTCAGCCGCCCTTGCGGCGGTCCGGCGGAGCCGGATCGTTGGCATGGGGCGGAAGCGGGTCGGTGCCGGGCGGCACGCTCATCTCGACACGGCGGAGCAGGGTCTCCGCCCAGAGGATCGATCCGGCGCGGCGCGACCAGTCGGCCCAGATCGAGAGGCTGAACCGGGTCGCAAAGCTGAGATCGCGCTCGATGGTAAGGCCATAGGGGAGCTTCACGCTGGCGATCTCGGCGAGACTGAAGCTGCCGAGTTCGGGGCAGCCAAAGCCGAGATCGACCAACCCGAACAGCGTGTCGCCGTCCGCATCGAGTTCACTTGCGAGCCATGTCGCCGCGCCCATGGGATTGAAGAACTTGACCAGCGGCATTGGATCGAGATGGGGGTTGGCGGCGGCGGCGCGGGCATTGGCCAGCAGCGCGGCGCGCAGGTCGGGCGGGAGCGCGATCATGCCGCGATCCTGTCCGCTTGCGCCACTTCGAGCGCTGCCGCCTTGGCCTCGCCGAGCAGTGCAAGCAGATAGTCGGCGGCGCGCGAGGCTGCGGCGGCGGCGCGGAAGATGGCGCGATTGTCGGTGCGCAGCACGGCGAGCCACGCAGCGATATAGTCGGCATGGCGCACGCTCGGATGGATGCCGAGATGGGCGCAGAGAAAAGCCGCGCCCATTTCGGCGACGAGTTCCTCGCGCGCATAGGCCGCCGATGCGAAC
This sequence comes from Sphingomonas sp. J315, assembly GCF_024666595.1. Classification (NCBI taxonomy): domain Bacteria; kingdom Pseudomonadati; phylum Pseudomonadota; class Alphaproteobacteria; order Sphingomonadales; family Sphingomonadaceae; genus Sphingomonas; species Sphingomonas sp. J315. The sequence goes on from NZ_CP088296.1 coordinate 1,218,928, forward strand.
GGCCCTGAAAGATCGCGCGCGAGGCGTGAGCCGTGCCCGGTCCAGTGGGTGAGTTCGTGGAGCGCGGTGCGATACCAGTTGATCGGATCGCCGAAGGCGCTGTGCGGCGGCACCTGCACATAGTCCTCGCCCGGCGCATAGAAGGCGTGCGCGCCGCCGACGCGGAAATCGGCGCGCGACGCGTCGATCACGGCTTCTGCAACCGGGGCGATCCCGCAGCGCGGCAGCGGCGCGGGATCGTCGGCGAGACCGGGGCGCAGTCCGTCGCATTGCGCGACGTTGAAGACGGTGAAGCGCTTGAGGAACGGCACGGCCTTGGCGGCCTCGCCGTCGCGGGTGGCGCGTTCCAGCTCGGCTTGGGGAATGAAGCGGTCGGCGAAGACAACGCCCGTCCCGCGCTCGCCCTTGCGCACACAGCCTCCGGCCTGTTGGGCCTGACGGAAGGTCAGCCAGCTTTGCGAGGAAAAACCGCCCGCGACGCCTGACGCCCAGAGGATGAGGATATTGACGCCCGAATAGCAGCGCGCGGTCAGCGCATTGCGCGGCAGCGAAGGCCCGGCGGCGGCGCTGTCCCATGGCTGAACCCATGGAACGCAGCCCTGTTCGAGTTCGGCGACGATGCGCTGGGTGACCTCATCATAGAGGCTGGCGCGCGGCCCATCTCCTGCGGGGCGGTGGCGGGGCATCTTCTCCTCCTCGCCGCCCCAAAACCAGCATGGCCCCCGGCAGCGGGGGTGGGCGGCGAGCGAGCAAGGAGGCCGGTTCCCCAAGGGGCGCCGGCACCCGAGGGGGCGGAACGAAGTGGAGCAGCCGGGCAGGGCCCGGCTTGCCGGCGGCCCGAACCGGCCTTTGCTGCGAGCGGTCGCCCATCCCCGCTGCCGGCGGGCCACCCGCAACGCCGCCGCGCAAGCGGCGACCGCTGGCCCGCAGGGCCTTCGCGCCAGCGGGCGTCACCGCATGGCCGAGACCCGCCGGGGCTCGGTGGCAAGGCGCAGCCGAGCCATAGCACGCGGCCGCCCGGTCACGGGCGGGGCGCAAGGCATTTCAGGGGCGCTGATGATGCGCCGGTCTGGGGGAGCTGCAAGCGAGCGGACTGGACCGGTTGAAATTCAGCCCAGTCGCTCGATCACCAGCGCGATGCCCTGCCCTCCGCCGATGCACATCGTAACCAGGCCGAGGCGGCCGCCCGATCGCTGGAGTTCATAGAGGAGCTTGACGGTATTGATCGCCCCGGTTGCGCCGACCGGGTGGCCAAGCGAGATGCCGGATCCGTTGACGTTCGTCTTTTCGGGATCGAACCCGAGCTGCGCCGATACCGCGCATGCCTGCGCCGCGAACGCTTCGTTGGATTCGATCACATCGATCCGGTCGAGCGTCACGCCCGCGCGCCGCAGTGCGATCGGCACCGCCTCGACCGGCCCAAGCCCCATCACCCGGGGCTCCACCCCGGCATGGCCCCAGCCCAGGATCCGTGCGAGCGGCTTGGCCCCAAGTCGCTGCGCTTCCTCGGGCGAGCCCAGCACCACCGCCGCAGCACCATCGTTGATTCCCGAAGCGTTGCCCGCGGTGACCGTTCCGTCGCGCTGGAAGGCAGGGCGCAGCCTCGCCATATCCTCCAGCGTCGCCTCGGCCCGGACATGCTCGTCGGTATCGAACATCACGGTGCCGCCGCGGCTCTTGATCTCGACCGGTACGATCTGATCGCGGAAACGTCCCTCGGCGATCGCACGCGCGCCGCGGCGATGGCTCTCGACTGCGGCTTCGTCCTGCGCCGCCCGATCGATGCCGCATTGCGCCGCGACATTCTCCGCAGTCACCCCCATATGAACCTGGTCGAACGGATCGCTCAGCGTACGGGTAAGCGCGTCGAGCATCTGGATGTCGCCCATCTTCTGGCCGAACCGCGCGCTGGCCACATAATGCGGCGCCTGGCTCATATTCTCGGCGCCGCCCGCGACCGCCACGCCGCATTCACCAAGCGCAATGCCCTGTGCCGCGGAGATGATCGCCTGTAGCCCCGATCCGCACAGCCGGTTCACGGTCAGTGCGGGCACCGCCACCGGCACGCCCGCGCGCACCGCCGCGACGCGCGCCAGATAGGCGTCGCTGGGCGTAGAAGGGATCACATTGCCCATCACCACATGCCCGACCGCATCGGCTGCGATACCCGCACGCGCAATCGCCTCGCCGATCACCAGCGCGCCCAGATCCGCCGCGGGCACGTTCTTCAGGGCACCGCCAAAGTCGCCGATCGCGGTACGGACGCCGGAGAGGATGAGAACGTCAGACATGATGGATTTCCTTGAGTAGCCGGGGATTGGGGGATCATTGCCCCGTGAAACTGGGTTTGCGCTTGTCGAGGAAAGCGGCGACCCCTTCGCGGAAATCGCTCGTGTCGGCGGCGCGTCCCTGATGGGCGGCTTCAACCTCGAGCAGATCGGAGAGCGTGCCGCTGAGCGCGACCGCCGCCTGTGTGCGGATCAGTCCCAGCGCGACTGTCGGCATCGCGGCGAGCTTGCGCGCGAGCGCCATCGCCGTCTCCAGCAATGCATCGTCGTCTGCCACCCGCGTCACCAACCCGGCATCGAGCGCCGCATCGGCGCCCAACCGTTCGCCGAGCAATGCCATTTCGAGGAGCTTGAGCCGTCCCGCCGACTTGCCGATCAGCCAGGTTGCGCCGGCATCGGGGACCAGTCCGATATTGGCGAAGGCGAGCAGCAGATAGGAAGAACGCGCTGCGACCACGATGTCGCCCGAAAGCGCGATCGAAACGCCCGCCCCCGCCGCTGCGCCATTCACCGCGGTTACGACCGGCACCTGCAGCGCGGCGAAGGTCTGGGTCAACGGATTATAGTGAGCCCGCACCGCATCGCCCAAGTCGCGCTCGGTCAGCCCGTCCTCGCTTGAAGCAAGATCGGCCCCCGAGCAGAAGGCACGGCCCTCGCCGGTCACCAGGATCGCGCGCGCGCCCGCGGCCACGACTTCGTCAAGCGTGTAGCGAAGGCGATCGAGCATCTCGAGCGTCAGGGCATTGAGCCGTTCGGGGCGGTTCAGCCGCACGATCGCCACGCCTTCGTCAATCTGCCAGATAACGGACGGCGATTCAGTCATGGAAACTCCTTTGGCGCGACTGCTGCTAGAAGGCCCAGGCTGCCCGCGGCAAGCTTCGCCCCTTCGCCATCACCCTCCTGATCAAACCGGCGTTCGCATTGACGGGGGAGCCGCCATTTCCGCATGGCGCGCGATGCAATCCAAGGCCTCGAGGCGGTCGGAGAAACGGAATGAAGATATTGGTGCCGGTCAAGCGTGTGCTTGACTATAACGTGAAGCCGCGGGTGAAGGCGGATGGAACGGGGGTCGACCTCGCCAACGTCAAGATGAGCATGAACCCGTTCGACGAAATCGCCGTCGAAGAGGCGATTCGCCTCAAGGAAAAGGGTGCGGCGACCGAGATCGTCGTGGTCTCGATCGGCGAGCAGAAGGCGCAGGAAACGCTGCGCACCGCGCTGGCGATGGGTGCCGACCGCGCGATCCTGATTGTCGCCGAAGACAAGGTCGAGCCGCTGGGCGTCGCCAAGCTGCTGGCGAAGGTCGCCGAGGCCGAAGCGCCGGGCCTGATCATCCTGGGCAAGCAGGCGATCGACGACGACAACAACCAGACCGGCCAGATGCTGGGCGCGCTGCTCGGCTGGGGCCAGGGGACGTTCGCGTCGAAGGTCGAGATCGCCGGCGAGCAGGTCGACGTGACCCGAGAAGTCGATGGCGGGCTGGAGACGGTGAAGCTCAAGCTTCCCGCGATCGTCACCACCGACCTTCGCCTGAACGAGCCGCGCTACGCCTCGCTGCCCAACATCATGAAGGCGAAGAGCAAGCCGCTCGATCAGAAGGCCCCCGCCGACTATGGCGTCGATGTGGCCCCGCGCCTCACCGTCGTCAGCGTCACCGAGCCGGCCAAGCGCCAGGCCGGCGTCAAGGTTGCGGATGTGGATGAGCTTGTCGGCAAGCTCAAGGCGCTGGGAGTTGCGAAATGAGCGTTCTGGTCTGGGTCGAACACGACAATGAAAGCGTCAAGGACGCGACGCTTGCCGCCGTCACCGCCGGCACCAAGCTGGGCGATGTCGTCGCGCTGGTTGCGGGACAGGGCGCGCAGGGTGCGGCCGATGCCGCGGCGAAGATCGCCGGCGTCTCGAAAGTGCTGCTGGCGGATGACGCCGCTTACGGTCATGCGCTGGCCGAGAATGTCGCGCCGCTCGTCGCCGATCTGATGGCCGGCTACGACGCCTTCGTCGCGCCCGCCACCACCACCGGCAAGAACATCGCGCCGCGCGTCGCCGCTTTGCTCGACGTCATGCAGATCAGCGAAGTGCTGTCGGTCGAAAGCGCCGACACCTTCACCCGCCCGATCTATGCCGGCAATGCGATCGCCACCGTCAAGTCGGCCGACGGCAAGAAGGTCCTCACCGTGCGCGGCACTGCGTTCGAAAAGGCTGCGGCCGAGGGCGGCTCGGCAAGTGTCGAGGCGGTTTCGGGCAAGGGCGATTCGGGTCTCTCCAGCTTCGTCGGCGCGGAAATCGCCAAATCGGAGCGTCCGGAGCTGACCAGCGCCAAGGTGATCGTCTCCGGCGGCCGCGCATTGGGCTCGTCGGAGCAGTTCCACGGCCTGATCGACCCACTCGCCGACAAGCTCGGCGCGGCGGTTGGCGCCAGCCGTGCGGCGGTCGATGCGGGCTATGCTCCCAACGACTATCAGGTCGGACAGACGGGCAAGATCGTAGCCCCCGAAGTCTATGTCGCGATCGGCATTTCGGGCGCTATCCAGCACCTTGCCGGCATGAAGGATTCAAAGACCATCATCGCCATCAACAAGGACGAGGATGCGCCGATCTTCCAGGTCGCGGATCTCGGTTTGGTCGGCGATCTGTTCAAGATCGTTCCGGAACTGACCGAGAAGCTCTGAGCGTCGCGTCGGCGTACGGCGGGACTAGCTCCCCGCCGTACGCCAGCGCTCAACCGTTGCCCACCCGTCCCGCTCGGCCGATGGCGCCGCCGGGGTTCGCGACAGACGCGGCGCGGGCGAAGGCTGGGCAATCCCACCGCGTTCGCAATACCGGTTACGATCCAGCGCCTGGGCATGCGCCATGGCTTCGTCGACAGACAGGACCGGCGTCGCACACGCATCGAGCTGCGATAATCGATTGTCCCAATCGTCACGCGTTCGCGTCGCAAAGATCGCCGTCAGTGCCCCCCGGATCACGTCTGCGGGAACGCGCTGGCGATCGCGCAATTGCTGCGGCAGCTCGATCGCTTCGGCCAGATTGTCCCAGAATTGCGGCTCCAGCGCGCCAATTGCGATGTGTCGCCCGTCGGAACAGGCATAGCAGTCATACCAAGGCTGTGTCCCGCCGAGCGGCGAGTCCTGGCGCGTCAGCGGGATTTGCATGCCGTGGAACATTGCCATCAGCATGCTCGTGCCATCGACGATCGCCGCGTCGATCACTTGCCCCAGCCCGGAGCGCTCTCGCTCGAACAATGCGGCGCAGATACCAAAGGCAGCCAGCGCCGCGCCGCCGCCCATATCGCCGATCAGGTTGAGCGGCGGTGTCGGCACTTCGCCCGGACGGCCGATCCCGTCCAACGCGCCCGACAGCGCCAGATAATTGATATCATGGCCGGCACGCTGCGAAAGCGGCCCCGTTTGCCCCCAGCCCGTCAATCGCGCGTAGATGAGGCGAGCACGGCTTTGCAGCAGATCATCCGGGCCGAGACCCAGCCGCTCCATGACGCCCGGCCGGAACGGATCGATCAGCACGTCGGCCAACCCGATCGCCTCGCGAACCTGCGTCATCCCGGCGGGATCCTTGAGGTCAACGGCAAGCAGCCCCTTGCCGCGCGAGGTGACCGGGTCAGCCCATTGCGCGTAATCCGGCCGTGAGATGCGAACGACCTCGGCCCCGAAATCGGCCAATATCATCCCGCAAGTCGGTCCGGGTCCCAGACCTTCGAATTCGACGACCCGGATGCCATCCAGCGGGCGAGTGGTCATTCGCGCCGCAGCTCAGCGAATGAATTGCTTGATATAGTCGTCGTCATAACCCTGCTCGCGATACCATTCGGCACAGAAGCCTAGCAGGGTAAGGCAATTGTCGAAGCCGATCGGCTTCTCATTCTCGTCGAGCAAGGTCAGGCCGCCATGCATGACATAGAGCGCCGTCATCGATTCCTTGACGGTCAGCGTGTGATGCTCGCCCGGCGGTTCCCAGACGAACGATCCCTTCTCCGCGACCCAGTCGTGCTCGGGATAATACCAGCTTCCCTCCATCGTGTAGGAGAAGACAGGACCGTCATGTACGTGCCGTCCGATCACGCCGGGATTGGGATAGTGAAGCACGTTGACGGTAATGCCGGCGGAGGTGTCGAACATGATCGGGCAATAATAATGCCCGGCCGGACGCCGGACCCATTTGCTCAGATCCTCCGGAATCTTGACCACCAGGTCTTTGGGCAGAAAATTGGCGGCCATTCCTTCCGGCCGGAAATCCTTGGCGATCGACGCCATAGTGCAGCTCCGCTTCAAAATTGGAACACGCGAGGGCGCGGCCCCTGTCCACGCTTTCATCGGCCTGGGGTAGCGCAGGGTCAATGGCTGGGACGGCCGACGGCCAGTCATCACCCATGTGCTGGCCTTGCCCTGTCATGGCACCCCGTCTCTGACTATCCACCAGAGGAAAGGAGACGGCGAAATGGACTTCACGGGCAAACGCGCGGTGGTGACTGGCGGTATCGGCGGTATCGGGGGTGCGATCTCGCAGGCGCTGCACGCCGCGGGCGCGGAGGTCGTCGCCACCGGATATGATCAGGCCGAGGTCGATGCCCGGACCGGCGAAGCGGGCTTTGCCGGAATCGCCATGAAGCCGCTGGACGTCAGCGATGACGCCGCGGTCCGCGCCTTTGCCGCAGACACCGGTGGAATCGACTTCCTCGTCAATTGCGCGGGCACGACCGCACGCGGCCACGCGGCGTTCGAGGAGGAGGCATTTCAGCATGTGCTGGACGTCAACCTCACCGGTACGATGCGCTGCTGCCGCGCGTTTCGCCCGGCCCTGGCCGTACGCGGCGGCGCGATCGTCAACATCGCATCGATGATGAGCCTCTTCGGCAGCGGTACTGCGCCAGGCTATGCGGCGAGCAAGGGCGGCGTTGCATTGCTGACCAAGAGCCTTGCGATCGCCTGGGCCGAACAGCGCATTCGCGTGAACGCCGTCGCACCGGGCTGGATCGTCACGCCGCTGACCGACCGTCAGATCGACCCTGCGCTGCGCGAGCGCGTCATCGGCCGCACGCCGATGCGCCGCTGGGGCGAGCCACGCCATATTGCCGATGCGGTGGCATTCCTCTGTTCGGACAAAGCGAGCTTCATCACCGGCGTCGTATTGCCGGTGGATGGGGGCTATTCCTCCGTCTGATCCCGGAAGATGTAGCGCGGCGGCGGCGGCAGGCGGGTGCCGCGCCGCAGGCGGGAAACGAGCAGATCCGCGCCCTCTCCGTTCCATGCCGTTCGCGTCCCGCCATCCCAATATTCGGCCCAGGACGGCAAGGGGTCGTAGAAGCCGGTTTCCGCAACCGGCGCGCCCGGCCAACGCATCTTGGCCGGCCCCACCGGCGGATCGTCCTGCGCCGTCGCATAGAGCCGGGCCTGCACCCGCCCGCGAAACAACCATATGCCGTTCCGCCGCGCATAGCGGTCATGATAGAGCAGGCTTGCCGTCACCCAATCGGGGCCGACTTCATGCTCGATCCGGCAACTCACCAGCCCGATGGCGTCGTCGGGGCCGAGCAGTTCGATCAGGTGATTGGTCACATGGTGTGCGCTGGTGGTGAACTGGCGCAATGCCGCGTCGAAGGTTTCGCGCAGTGCCGGTCGTCCCTGCTTGCCCTCGCCCACCCGAACGTCATCGACATAGAGCGAGACCAGCGCATCGAGATCGCGCGCATCGACGCACAGTGCATAGCCGAACGCCAGTTGCCGAATCGCTTCGATCGCCTCGATCCGCCCGAGCCTTGCGGTGATGTCGTCGGTCATCCGGTCCCCATCGCGCGCGCATATTGTGGCGGCCATGACGGCGTTTCGCCCAAGGCTCGGGCCGCATGCAGCGCCCAATAGGGATCGCGAAGCATGGCGCGCGCGAGCAGGACGATATCGGCGGCCCCATTCGCGACGAGCGCCTCGGCTTCCTCAGCCGTTACAATTCCGCCCACCGCTGCGGTCGGCATCCCCGTCCGGGCCCGAATGACGCGCGCGAAATCCCGCTGGACCGCCGGCCCGTCCGGCGGGGCATCACCGGGTATCGCGGACCCGCTCGAACAATCGATCAGGTCGGCTCCGGCTTCACCGAGCAGCCGGCCAAGGCGAATCGACTCGTCGAGTGTCCAGCCGCCGGGAGTCCAGTCGACGCAGGACAGCCGCACCGCGACCGGGACATCTTCCGGCACCGCGGCGCGGACGGCCCGGACGATCTCCAATGCCAGCTGCGCCCGTCCCTCGAAGCTGCCGCCATAGTCGTCGGTGCGGTCATTGACGAGCGGGGACAGGAAGGAATGGACCAGGTAGCCGTGCGCAAAATGGCATTCGACCCAGCGGAATCCTGCAGCAACGGCCCGGCGCGCGGCTGCGCCAAAGCCATCGACGATCGCCGCAATAGCCGGGGTATCGAGCGCATAGGTTGGCGCTGACCTGGCCGAGAACGGCGCCGCGGTCGCACTCCCGGCCCTCCACCCCCCTGCTTCGAGCGGCACCGCCTCGCGGCCAAGCCATGGCACCTGAGTGCTGCCCTTGCGTCCTGAATGGGCGAGCTGGATTCCAGGGATTGCGCCGGCGGCTGCAAGCGCGGCGGCAACGGGCCGCAACGCCTCCCTGTGCCGATCGGACCATAGGCCAAGATCGGCCGGGCTGATCCGGCCTTCCGGGGTCACCGCGGCGGCTTCGGTGACCACCAGTCCTGCGCCACCGACCGCGCGGCTGGCCAGATGGGTGAGGTGCCAGGCGTTCGCCAGCCCGTCGGTTGCGGAATATTGGCACATGGGCGACACGCCAATGCGATTGCGCATCGAAACGCCGCGAAGGGTGAACGGCGTAAAGAGCGATGCCGTCACGACTCCCGGGTCGCCAGTTGCTCGATCCGCTTGATGGCGTCTGCGATCTGGCCGGGGTCAGCATTCACGATGATGCGGCCGCCCTTGGGCCCGATTGTCGTCAACCGCGCGATTTCGGCGATTTCATCCGGCGTCGGTGATCCCATGTCCAGCTCCGCCAACGAGGCAGGCAGACCGACGCTTCGGTTGAAGCCGATCACGTCGAGGATAAACCCGTCATCGCGTCCCTCGATGGCAAGCTGAACCAGCGTCGCATAGCCGACATGGTCGCCATGCGGTGCGCTGGCGGCGCCACGCGCCTTGACCAGCCCGCGTACGACAGCATGGGCGTAGGACAGGCCGCCGCTCTCCCAGGCGAGCCCCGCCATCAGAACATTCGCCTCGACCACCGCCTCGAACGCCTCATCGGGCTCGTGCCGTTCGGCTGCCGCCATCGCCGCTACGCCATGTTCGCGCAGCGTCTGATAACAGGCATCGGCAATCGCCAATGCCGTGCGCAACTGGCGTGTTCCGAAGAAGTTGCTCGCGCCATCGGCCACCGCGCGCTCCGCCTCGAACTTCTTGGCAAGCGCGTCGCCCATGCCCGTCCGCAGGAAGCGTGCGGGCGCATTCGCGATCAATTGCGTGTCGGTGACGACCAGCAACGGACTGTCGGGGATCGTCTCGATCGCGACCAGCACATGCTCGTCATTATAGATCGCCATCGAGCGGCCCGTGGGCGAGTCGTTGGACGCGATCGAAGGCACGGCAATGAACGGGAGGCCCAGCTTGAATGCCACCCCCTTGGCCGCATCAAGTCCCTTGCCCCCGCCGATGCCGATCACGCAATCCGCGTCGCCGGCCTGTTCGACCAGCAGGTCGATGGCGGCGTGAGTGACCTCGCCGCGAAAGGCGAGCGTGATGCTGGGACGCCCGGTAAAGGCGGTCGAGAGTTGCGCCTCGACGAAGGGCAGCACATCGGCATCGACCACCAGCAAAGGCCGCTTTGTCAGCCGTTCCGTAAGCGTGCCGAGTTCGCCGATGGCGCCTGGGCCCTGCACATAGCGGGTCGGCCCGCCAAAGATCCTGATCATCCGCCGAAATTGCCCCAGCACATGCCCGTGCGAAAGGTTCAAACGAAAGCATCCCATCCGCGATTGTTGGTTCGGGCGGATCGGCGCAAAACATCGGGCATGAACCCGATCGAACGCGACACCCGGATCGCCCTTGCCGCCTGCTATCGCCTGATCGCGCGCTACGGGATGACGGATCTGATCTTCAATCACATCACGGCGCGCATCCCGGATACGGAGGATCTGCTGATCAACCCGTTCGGGCTGCTGTATGAAGAGATTACCGCCAGTTCACTGGTGCGGATCGACATCGAGGGCAATGTCCTCGACGCGGGCGATACGGACTATGGGATAAACCGGGCGGGTTATGTCATCCACAGCGCAGTGCATTCGGCCCGGCCCGATGTGCAGGCGGTCATTCATACGCACACCCGTGCGGGCGTCGCGGTTTCGTGCATGCCGCAGGGGCTGATGCCGATCAGCCAGACCGCACTGCGCTTTCTCGGCCGCACCGGCTATCATGATTTCGAAGGGCCGGCGATCGACGAGGGCGAGCGGGTCCGTTTGATCGCTGCGCTCGGCGCCAACGACGCGCTGATCCTGCGCAATCACGGACTGCTGACCGTCGGCCGATCGATCCCGGAAGCGTTCCTGCTGATGCAGCGGCTGGAGACGGCGTGCCAGATCCAGGTAGCAGCGCTGGCGGGCGGCGCCCCGGTCATGCCGAGCGCGGAAAGCCAGCAGCGCACCGCGCAGCTATTCGCCCCGAAAACGGGGAGTGCGGAGGTCTCGACCGATGGCGGTCGCGAATGGCCCGCGCTGCTGCGGCAGCTCGACCGGGCCGATCCACGCTACCGGGACTGATCAGACCTCGATGAGGACGGCGCCCGCCTGACCGCCGCCGGCACACATCGCCGCGACACCGAGCCCCCCGCCGCGACGCTTGAGATCATGGATCAGCGTGATCAGCATCCGCCCGCCCGACGCCGCGACCGGATGGCCGATGGAGCATCCGCTACCCGAGATATTGATCGTCTCGTCATCGATGCCGAGCATCCGCGACGCTGCCAGCGGGACCGAGGCGAACGCCTCGTTGATCTCCCACAACGCCACGTCGGACTGATCCACCCCGGCTCGCGACAGCAGCTTGGGGATGACATCGAGAACGCCAAGTCCGGTCTTCGCCGGATCGACGCCGACCGAGGTCCAGGCACGAATCTTTGCCATCACCCCGAGACCTTGGGCCGCGGCAACCGCGTCGGTGGTCACCATCATCGCCGATGCCGCATCATTGACGCCGCTCGAATTGCCTGCGGTAATCGAGAAGCCCTCGATTTCGGGATGCAGCACTTTCAGCGTGGCGAGTTTCTCGATGGTCGAATCGCGGCGGGGATGCTCATCGACCTTGAACGCCACGGTCGAGCCATCCGGCATCAATGCCTGGACGGGTACGATCTGCTGGTTGAAATATCCCGCGTCGATCGCGGCAATCGCACGCTGGTGCGAGCGGACCGCCCAGGCATCCTGTTCCTCGCGCGTCAGCCCCGCCGCCCGGGCGGTGTTCCAGCCGACCGTGATCGACATGTCGAGATTGGGTGCCTCCGGGCTGTCCGGGTGAGTCGGCGGCATCCAGAAATCCTGGACGTCCTCCGTACCGGGCACCCTGCGCTGCATCTTCGGCGCGGTCGAGATCGACATCACCCCGCCCGCAACGATGAATGTTTCCATCCCCGACATGACCTGAGCTGCGGCAAGGCCGACCGAAGTCAGGCTCCCCGCGCAATGCCGGTTGAGCGCCATCCCCCCGGCCTTTGTCATACCGGCCTCGACAGCGGCATGCCGCGCGACCGCGCCGCCGCCATAGAGCGATTCGGCAAGGATCACATCGTCTACCCTGTCCGGCGCGACGCCCGAACGCGCCACGACTTCCTTGAGCACGGCCAGCGCCAATGTCTCCGCACTGGTATTGGCGAGCGTTCCCTTGCGGGCGGTGGCGACGGCGGTGCGCGCTGCGCTAACGATCACGGCTGATGGCATGGAATCCAATTCCTCTGGGCGTATCTCGACGTTGCTCACAGCCCTAAAGCCGACAAGGTGTAGGTTTCAAGTCGCGCGCCGATTGCGCAAGTATGTGCGCTCTATGCCATGTCGGCTGGCGATGCGGCATCGATGCGTTAAGTCCCGGGCGGGAGGTGGCGATGCAGGGCAGTAACGGCTTCTGGCGCATGCGTCGGCGCTGCGAAACGCTGGCGCTGGACGATTTCGTGTTCGCCGCGGATGAGCCACGTGCGCCGGACGAGAATGAGATTACCATCCATACGCGATACATCGCCCTCGACCCCTATCTCGCGCGGGCGATGCGCAGCTGGGCGGGCGAAGTTCCGGATTGGGCGGACGGTACCATCCATGGCCGGATCATAGGCGAAGTCATTTCATCGCGAGCGCCGGGCTATGCCGTGGGCGATACCGTGCTGGCCATCGGACGTTGGCAAGCGGTGCAAAGCCTTGCCGCCGCTCGTGCCGAAGTAATTTCCGCGGCGATCCACCCGCCCCGGCTGGCGCTGGGGGTGCTGGGCCGCTCGGGCATGACCGCATGGGTCGGGCTTCACCTCGCTCAGCCTGCAGCGGGCGAAACCCTTCTCGTCTCGGCCGCCAGCGGCCCGGTGGGAAGCGTGGTCGGCCAGCTTGGAAAGGCGCGCGGACTGCGCATCGTCGGCACCGCCGGGGGCGCCGACAAATGCGCCTATGTCGTCGAAACGCTGGGGTTCGATGCCTGCCTCGACCATCGCGATCCCGATCTGGCGGGCCGGATCGCCGCGGCGGCGCCTGAGGGCATCGATATCCTGTTCGAAAATGTCGGCGGTCCCAGTCTCGATGCGGCCTTGCCCGCCATGGTGCAGGGCGGCCGGATCATGCTGTGCGGACTGGCGGCGCACTATAATGACGAGGCGCCATTGGCGCTCAGGCATTTCAAGACATTGCTCTATCGCGCGCTCACATTGCGCGGGTTCATCACCGCCGAGCACCCAGAGCTGTTCGAACCTGCTCGCGCCGAACTGGCGGACGGCATTGCAAGCGGCACGATCGTGCATCGCGAAACGATCATCGATCATCTGGAACAGGCCCCCGCCGCCTATCTCAACATGCTGCAGGGTGCGGGGATCGGTAAGCGGCTGATCCGCCTTTAATCGTCCGCGGCGTCGAGATGCGACCGGACATGACCGCTGATCTCGAAGAGAATACGCAGCAGCGCATCGATCTGGTCGGGCGGATATTCGGCGAACTTGCCCTGCAGGATCGCGACATAGCGGGCATGCGCTTTCGCCAGCAATGCCTGTCCCGTTTCGGTCAGGCTATAGTCGAGCCGCCGGCCGTCCGCTGCGCCCCGTTGCCGGACGACCAGTCCTTGCTCGACCAGCCGGTTGAGGTCTCCCGAGATGACGCTGGGCGGCAGGATCATCGCGCGGGCGATGGCGCCGGGATTGCCCTGACCTTCCGAAATCCAGCTCATGATCCAGATCCCGCGAGGCCCGAGGCCATGGTCCTGGGCGAAGCGGGCATGGATCGCGCCCAACGAGGTCGACAGATTGCCGATCGACGCCAGCAATCGCCCGATCGGACCCGATGGAAGACGGGCCTGCAAATGCGCGACAGTCTTGGGCAGGTCCTCGCTCATCCGGTCACGCTGCCCGATCCCTCCGGCCGCCGCCATCGCATATGTGGTGGATCGGCACGCAGAGATGAAACCGCGCATCGCGCATGATACTTCGATTTTCGAATTAAATCGAGACGACGATGCTCAAACTCAACATGAAGCCCACCGGCTGGTTTCAGATCGGATGGTCGGCTGAAATCGCACCAGGTCAAGCCGTGCCCCTGCGCTATTTCGCGCAAGACCTCGTCGCCTTTCGCAACGGTGCCGGCCGCCTGAGCGTGCTGGACGCGCATTGCAAGCATCTGGGCGCTCATCTCGGCCATGGCGGCAAGGTTCGCGGGGATTGCATCCTATGTCCCTATCATGGCTGGGCGTGGCGCGAAGACGGCAGCAATGCCGACATCCCCCATCAGGACAAGCCGACGGGCGCGAAGCTGCGCAGATGGACCACGATCGAACGCCATGGGCTGATTTTCCTTTGGCACGATCCGAGCGGCGAGGGGCCGCGCGACGGGTGGGAGTTGCCCGACCTGTTCGCCGATTTTCCGGAAAGCCTCGCGGACGAGGCTGACTATTATCCCTGCTATCCGCAAGCGGTGGTCGACCGGCCGGGCGAGCATATCCATCCACAACTGATGATGGAGAACACGGCAGACTCGGTGCACTTCGTGTTCACCCATGGCGCGCCGGAATATCCGCAGCTTACCGACTGCCGGATCGAGGGCAATCGTCTGCACAGCACCATGGCGTTCAAGTCGCCGAAGACCGGAAAGTTCGCCCTGTTCAACCGGGGCATCAAGCCGAATGTCGGCCTCTCATTCACCTTTTTCGACGGCGACAATGTCCATTATCGCCTGATCCTCACCGCGACGCCGATCGACGACGAAACGGCCCATTTCCGGGTCAGCTACTTCCTGCCCCGCGATCCGGCATCGCCCGATATGATGCCGCTCAGGTTGCGCGACTTCGCCGCTCATGCCGCGGAGTTGTTCGAAGAGGATGCCCGCATCTGGCGGCATCAGATCTTCGTCCAGCGCCCCGTCTACGCCCAGCAGGATATCAGGGGCTACACGATGCTGCGCAGCTGGAGCGAACGCTTCTACGAAGGCGAGTCTGGCACTTCACCGACCCCCTTTGTCGAGACCCTTTGACAATCGCTACACCGAAGGACGATCGATGCTGAAACTGAGCATGAAACCGACAGGCTGGTTCCAGATCGGCTGGAGCGCGCAGATCGCTCCGGGCGGCGTGGTCCCGATGCGCTATTTCGGCGCGGACATGGTGGCGTTTCGCGACGAAGCTGGCGACCTTGCTGTGATGGATGCGCACTGCAAGCATCTCGGTGCGCATCTCGGCTATGGCGGCAAGGTGAAAAATGGCTGCGTCGTCTGCCCCTATCATGGCTGGATGTGGGACAAAGACGGCCGGAACGCCCAGATCCCTTATCAGGACAAGCCGACCGGCGCGAGGTTACGCACCCGCCACATCATCGAGCGGCACGGGTTGATCTTCATGTGGCACGATCCAGCCGGCGGGCCACCGCGCGAAGGCTGGGAGCTACCCGACCTGTTCGCCGATTTCGATCTCCCCGGAAGCGAGGCAGACTGCTATCCCTGCTATCCGCAAGCGATCGTCGACAAGCCTTCCGAACCGATCCACCCGCAACTCATCCAGGAGAATGCGGCCGATTCGATGCACTTCCGCTTCACGCATGGCGCGCCGGAAGACCCTGAGCTCCTGTGGTTCGAGACGCCCGGCACGCGGTGGCGCTCGCGCATGGGATTCAAATCGGCAAAGACCAAGCAGGTGGCAATGACACTGCATACGCTCAACATGGGGCCGGGGTTGTCCTTCGCTGCATTCGATGGACGCAATCCCTATCGCCTGATCCTGACAGCGACGCCGGTAGACGATGCCGTGTCGGACCTTCGGGTCAGCTATTTCCTGCCCCGCGACCCTGCGTCCCCCGACGTGATGCCCCAGGCGAAACGTGATTTCGCGCACCATACGATCGAGTTGTTCGAGGAGGATGCGCGCATCTGGCGGCATCAGGTCTTCGTTCAGCGCCCGGTGTTCGCGAAACAGGACATTGCCGGCTATATGGCGCTGCGCAAATGGGGCGAACAATTCTATGAAGCGCCCGAGGGCACGACACCGACCCGCGCGGTGGTCGAGCTATAGCCCGGCCACCGCCTCGCCTCGTCAGAACAGCGACTTGTGCTTGCCGCCGTCCACGCCGATCCAGTTGCCGCTGATATAGCCGGCGAGGTCGGAGCATAGATAGGCGATGGTCGATGCGATCTCTTCCGGCCGGCCGACACGACCCGCCGGAATCAGATCATGCAGGAATTCGCCGACCTTGTCGGGCGTCACGCCCATCTTCTTCTCGAGATAGTCGTACATATTGGCGGTGCCGATCCAGCCCGGCCCGACAGTGTTGCAGGTAATGCCGTACTTTGCCACTTCGTCCGACAGCGTCTTGACGAAACCGACGGCAGCGGGCCGCGTCGTGTTCGCGAGCATATGGTGGATGTTGCCGACGGGTTCCTTCGCGGTACCCGATCCGACCGCGACGAACCGGCCCCAGCCCTTGGTCTTCATCGCCGGAATGACCTCGCGCGCCAGATAGACCACCGACATTGCATAGACGATGAAGAAGCGTTCGAAATCCTCATCCTTCACATCGTCGAAGTCGCCGGCGATATTCTCCATGACGCAGCTGATCGCGATGTCGGGATCGCCGAATTGCGCACGCACCGCAGCTACGGCGTCGCGTACGCCGCTGCGTGTCGTCAGGTCAGCGGAATAACCCATCGCGGTACCGCCCCGGCTGCGGATCTGAGCGACCGTATCGTCGATCGGCCCTTGCGTGCGGGCGACGATCGCCACCTTCGCTCCTTCGTCGGCCAGCATCAGCGCGGCCTCGCGCACCATGCCCTTGCTCCCCCCGACACGAACGCAACCTTGTCCCGGATACCGAAATCCATCGCCTCTCTCCCTTGAACCAGTGGCCCAAAGGATCGCCAGTCGCGGATATTTCGCAACGCGTTGAAGCTAACGATCACAGCCGCGATCCGCTGGACAGTTGGTCGGTGCTATCGAGGGTCCAAGGAGAGCGCGATGGCAGACAGGATGTTGGAGGGCCGCCGGATCATCGTGACGGGCGGAGCGAGCGGTATGGGCGAAGGGCTGGTCCGCGCCCTGCCTGCGATGGGCGCGCGCGTCGTGTCGCTCGACCTCAACGCCGATGCCGGGGCACGGGTCGCCGGAGAAGCGGGCGCGAGATTCCTTGCGGTCGACGTGACGGACAAGGCCTCGGTCGATGCTGCGACGAACCAAGCCGTCGCTGCGCTGGATGGGCTGGACGTGCTGATCCATGCCGCGGGAATAGCGCCCGGCGCGCCTGCCGAATCGATCCCGCCGGCGCAATGGCTTGAAGCCATCGCCGTCAACGCGACCGGCACTTTCCTGATCAATCAGGCGGTGTTCCCGCACCTCAAGGATCGGGGCGGCGCGATCATCAACTTCGCATCGGCGGCTGGGATCAAGGGCTATCCGGGCAAGGCAGCCTATGCCGCCGCCAAGGGGGCCGTCGTCGCCTGGGTGCGCTCAATCGCCAGCGAATGGGGCCGCTACAATATCCGCGTCAACGCCATCGCGCCCACCATCTGGACACCGATGTACGACAAGACCCGAAGCAGCATGAGCACCGACCAGCTTGCTGCCCATGATGCCGCCCTCAAGATCGCGATCCCGATCGGCGGCAAGCTCGGCGATATCGGGCGCGACCTGGTGCCGGTGGTCGCGTTCCTGGCTTCAGACGGCGCGCATTTCATGACCGGACAGATCATTCCCGTCGATGGCGGGGCCTTGATGATGCGATAACAGACGGGAGAGCGAAGATGCTGGGCGCACCGCGGATCAAACATATCGACGAGGTTTACGAGCAGGAGGTGGTTCGCATCGAGTTTGCGGACGGGCGAACGGCTTCGATCTATGAACGCTTCCTCGAATCGATGCCGCGTTACTTCGCATTCTACAATCGATGGGAGCCGGGGATGATCTCGCTCACCCATGGGCACCAGGGCGATCACACCGTGTTCGTGCTCGAGGGCGAAGTGACGGTCGGCGACCGGCGATGCCACAAGGGCACGCACATCTTCCTGATGCATGGCGACCGTTTCGGCCCCTGGGTCGCCGGGCCGGACGGCTGCGAATTGCTCGGTGTGATCGCCGGTAGTGGTGAGGCATTCTGGTCGGAACAGGACATGG
The DNA here is from genome assembly GCF_024666595.1 of Sphingomonas sp. J315. Taxonomy (NCBI): domain Bacteria; kingdom Pseudomonadati; phylum Pseudomonadota; class Alphaproteobacteria; order Sphingomonadales; family Sphingomonadaceae; genus Sphingomonas; species Sphingomonas sp. J315. Next base: position 1,237,057 of record NZ_CP088296.1, read on the forward strand.
CCGACTATCTGGCGCTGCTGGAGAAAAATGGCGCGAAGCAGGGCATCGTGCCGGCGCTCAAGAACCGCGAACCGTGGAAAGCGAAGGGAAACCCGCTGCCTGGCCCGGTCAGCTAAGCGCGCTCTGCGGCCCCGCCGGCCCGGTGAAAGCCGGATTGGGGTAGGAGCGACCGTCCGCCTCGATCCGTCCCCGGAAGAAAGGCACGAAGGTCCGGTGCGCGAACCGCCAGCCATCGGCTGTGCGCACCAACCGGTCCTGATAGCTGCCGAAGCAGCAGGATAGACGGTCTTCACCCTTGCGCTGAAGCAGCTCGGTGACGGTCCAGCTTGCGGTTGCGCTATCGCCGTCGACCGAGATGATTCCTGCGCCGCAATTCTGATTGAGAAAGGCGAGCGGCTCCAGCGTCAGGATCAGTGCCTCCGCGATCGCGGCGCGCCCGACAATGCCGGGCTTGGAGAAGGCGGTGAGAACGCCGTCTTCGGCATAGGTTGCTGCCGCCGCGGCCCCGTCGAGCCGCATCACCGCATGACTGTACGCCGCGGCCAGCCGCTGGATCTCGATCTCGTCGATCAGCCGGCGTTCAAGCAGCATCACGACAATATTGCCCGCCCCCGATCGAGCACGACCTTGTCGCCGACGCGCGCCCGAAACGCGACCGCGCCATCCTCATCCCACAGATCGACCGCGATCGTCTCGCCCGGCAGCACCGGCTTGGAGAAGCGCGCTTCGAACGAGGTGATCGCCCGTTCGGGGAATGTCTTCGCGACCGCGACCGCAGCGACGCCATAGGTGGCCAGCCCGTGCAGGATCGGGCGTGGGAAGCCCGCCTTGGCGGCGAAAGCCGGCTCGGCGTGGAGGGGATTGCGATCGTTGTTGAGGCGATAGATCAACGCCATGTTCGGATCGGTCGGCATCTCGACCGAGCGGTCGGCGGCGCGATCGGGCACCGGTTCAAAGACATGCGACTCGCCCTGAGGTCCGCCAAAGCCGCCATCAGCGCGGCAGAAGACGCTCGATTCGCTGCGCGCGATCAACGCTCCGGTCGCCTTGTCGATGGTCTCGCGCACCAGATCCATGACCGCGCCCTTGTCACCCTTGTCCCAGATGCCGGTCACGCGGTTGGTGGTGATCACCGTCGCGCCAACCGGCAGGTCGCGAAGCGTCGTCAGCCGCTGCGCGCCATGGACGACCATCGTTCGGGTAATCCCGGTTTCGGGATCGGTCATCCAGTTGCCGGGGTGGCCGATGACGATGGGCATGGTCGGAAAGACCTTCAGGTCCTTCTCGAACACATAGCGCAAGTCCCATGGATCCATCGGATCGCGGCCGAGGCCGATCGACAGCGCATAGAACATGACATCGCGGTCGGTGACCACCGATTCGACCGGCGCGAATTCGCGCGAAAGGATATAGTCGGCGTTGAGCGGCATCAGAGTGTCTCCGTTGTGCCGAAGATCGTGACCGACTGGCTGGAAAGCGTGCCGCCATTGCCGTGCGCCAGCGCGAGCTTCGCGTCCGCCACTTGCCGGGTGCCCGCCTGACCGCGCAATTGGGTCACCGCCTCGACCATTGTGAACAGACCGTACATGCCGGGATGGACACAGCTCAGGCCGCCGCCATTGGTGTTGACCGGCAGCCGGCCTCCCGGCGCGATCCCGCCATCGGCGACGAACCGTCCGCCCTCCCCCTTCGGACAAAATCCCAGATCTTCGAGGAACAGGATCGTGTTGATCGTGAAGGCATCATAGAGTTCGACGATGTCAATGTCCGAAGGCTTCACGCCGGCCTGTTCATAGGCCCGCGCGCCGGCTTCCGATGCTGCAGTCACGGTCAGGTCGGTTGCTTCGGAGATGTTCTTGAACCAGGTCGCCGACGCCGCGCCCAGCAGATAGACGGGGGGCTGGGGCAAGTCTCTTGCCCGGTCGGCGCGTGTCATCACGATCGCCGCGGCGCCGTCGGTAACGAGGCAGCAATCGCGCACCGTCAGCGGATCGGATACCATCCGCGCGGCCAGCACGTCTTCGATCGTCAGCGAATCGCGCGCGAATGCATCCGGGTTCAGTTGCGCCCATTTGCGTGCGGCTACCGCAACCTCGGCCAGATGCTCGCGCGTCGTGCCATATTCATGCATGTGCCGCGCGGCGGCGAGCGCGTAGCTGCTCGGCGGATTGCGCGGCTTGTAGGTCTGCTCGTAGGGAAAGGGGGCCGCGCCACTCGACACCAAGCCGCCCGATGCCGACCGCTGGTTGCTGCCATAGGCAATCAGGACCGCGTCGCACAGGCCCGCCTCGAGCGCGAGCGCTGCCCACATCGCATGGATCTGGAACGCCGATCCGCCGGTGCGCGTCGATTCCACTATTTTGGGCCGGATGCCCAGATATTCAGGAACGGACATCGCGCAGAACGGGTCCTGCGGCAGCATCGCAAAGACGCCATCAATGTCCGAAGGCTTCAGACCCGCATCGGCGATGGCGCCGAGCGATGCCTTGGCCAGCAGTTCGGCCGCCGTATAGCCCGGTGCCGATCCCATACCGAAGGTGGCGCTGCCCACCACCGCTGTCCTGCCGCGTGGAAAGCTCATGCGCCTGCCTCCGTGAACAGGATTGCGGGCTTGCCGTCGATCTCACCGACCTTCGCCTTCACCTTCAGCCCGATTTGCACGGCTGCCGGGTCGATATCGACGACGCGGCCCATCATCCGTACCCCCTCGGCCAGGTCGATCAGCGCGACATTATAGTCTTCGGCAGGCGGTTTGCTGCGAACCACCGTGGTCGAATAGACGGTTCCGTCCCCCGACGCTTCCACCCATTCGAGGTCTGTCTCGCCCGTTCCCGGCACAGCGACGCGCGGAAAGAAGACATAGGTCCCGCTCTCCTTCGCGCGCTGGAGCATGAAGCGCCCTTGGGCGAGAAACGCGAGATATTGTTCTTCGGGCTGCATCAATGGCCTCCGCCGACGGGCTGGCCGGCGACGGCGAGCGCGTCGACCGCGACAACGCCTTCACCCGCCGGGTAGACAAATACGGGATTGAGATCGAGCTGGTCGATATTGTCTTCGGCGCGCGCGAGGTCGGCGACGCGGGAGATGAGCGCCGCCAGGGCGTCGAGATCTCCCGCCGCCTCCCCGCGAACACCTTCCAGGATCGGGGCGGTCTTCAAACGCCCGATCAGCGTCTTTGCCGCCTCGGTCGAAATGGGCGGCGGCGCGAACACCACGTCCTTCAGGACCTCGAGATAGATGCCGCCGGATCCCAACATCACCAGCGGTCCGAAATCGGGATCGCGTGTGATGCCGATCACGATTTCATGCCCCTTGGGCATCATCTTCTGGACCAGAACCCCCTCGATTCGGGCATCGGGCGCATAGGCTATCGCCGATGCCATGATCCGGTCGAACGCCGCCTCGACATCGCTTTCGCCGATGTTGAGCGCGACACCTCCGGCCTCGGTCTTATGGGCGATATCGGGCGACTGGATTTTCAGCACGACCGGGAAGCCCATCGCGCGCGCCTGTGCGAGCGCCGCCGCGCGATCGGAAACCAGCGCGTTGGCAGGCACCGGGATGCTATAGGCCGACAGCAGCGAGCGGGTCTGCAGCTCGTTCAATATGCCCGGCGCGATATCGTTGCAGACCGCTGCTGCAGCCGGCGCCAGAACAGGTGCGCGCGCCTTCCAGTCAGCCAGAAAGGCCGCATGTTTGTTGAGCGCCGAAAGGGCGGATGCGCAACCACGGAAGCTTGCAAAGCCCTGACCTCCCAGTTCCGCCAGTGCCGCCATATTCTCCGGGTGCGGCAGAATATGCGAATGGAACAGGATCGGCTTGGTCGCGCCCGAATAGAGCGGCCCGAGCAGGTCGGCGAGCGCCTTGACCCGACCTGGCTTGTGCAGGCCCATATTGACGACGATCGCGTCGATCTCATCGCTATGCTGCAGGCGTTCGAGCACCTTGACCAGCGGCCGCCCGCCCGCCTCGACGGCCTGCGCGGTGACGTCGACCGGATTGGCGGGTGACCCGAATTCGGGAATGAATTCCTGGAGGCTCGCCTGCAGCTGCGAGGACAGAACGGGGACGTCGATGCTCGCGGCGCCGAGCAGATCCGCCGCCCAGGCACCTGCGCCGCCTGAAGTCGAGACCACCGCCGCACGGGCCACACGGCCCTGCGGGAATCGTGCCAGCGCTGCTGCAGCCGCCAGCATCTCTTCCATATCGAACACCCGGATCACGCCGTAGCGGTCGAACACCGCGTCATAGGCGGTGTCCGCGCCGGTCAGATGGGCGGTGTGGCTGACAGCGGCGCGCTGCCCCGCTTCCGAGCGGCCGACTTTCATGACGACGATGGGCACGCCCTTGTCGGCTGCCTTTGCGGCTACCGACGCGAAGCGCGCGGGGTTTTTCAGCCCCTCGATGAACATGACGATGACACCGCTCTCGCCCTGGTCGAGCAGGTGATCGACGAAATCGAGGGATTCGAGGTCGCCTTCATTGCCCGTCGTGATGACGGACTGGAAGTCGAGATTCTCCGACAGCCCCCGGCCGAACAGACAAAAGCCCAGGCCACCCGATTGCGACACGATTGAAACCTTGCGCCCCGGGCGCGGGGCGGCCCTGTTCTGCGACAGCGCCTCCTCGACCACTGCGGCGAAGGTGGAGGCAATGCCGGCAAGATCGAAATACCCCTCGGTATTTGGTCCCATATAGCGCAGCCCGCTATCGCCGATCGCGTCGGTCAGATCCGCCATATCGACGCCCGAGGACAGAATCACCGCGGCCTTCGCGCCTGCCGCCACCGCCTCGCGCACCACGCCTGGCACCGTTGCGCCAGGAGTCGCGACCAGCACCAGTTCCGCGCCGCCGGGGATCTCGCTCAGGCTGGTATAGGCAGCCTGTCCCTGGATCGTACCGCCCCTGGGATGAACCGCATGCACCACGCCCGGATAGGCGCTGTCCTTTGCCAGCTTGAGCAGCTTGCCGCGAAGCTTGGACGGATCGTCGGCTGCACCGACCACGGCGATGCTGGCGGGCGTGAAGAAGCTCGAAAGCACGTCGATCGAAAGCCCTTTATGATTGTCCGTTCGCTCTTCGTCGATGCGAGGCACAAGGCAAGTGCGCGGAGCAATCAATCACATACGGGGTGAAGGCCGAACATCCGGTCCAGAAAAGCGAGCGCGGCATCGGCAAAGACATCGTTGCGATCACCGACGATCATGTGCCCCGCGCCTGCGATCGACTCGACTTCAAGCTGGGGAACGATCGCACGGAACGCGGCGAGCCCCTCGTCGCTCACGACCTGGCTCCGCTCACCACGGGTCAGCAGGACCGGCATGGTCAGCCGCGCGGACATTTCTTCGAGAAAGCCGGTCGCGGCGGCAAGTCCGATTCCCTGTTCGCGGTCCATCCAGGCCGGATCCCAGTGCCAGTGCCAGCGCCCAGCCCCGTCGATGCGCATGTTTCTCTGCATGCGTTCGCCCGCGTCCGGCCTGGGCTCCTGCCCGCGGATGCGCGCCAGTTCCGCCGCGGCTTCGTCGGGCGAGCTGAACCCTTCGGGCGGCGCACGCAGCACTTGCGTAACTTCTGCTACTCCAGCCGGATTGGTCCGCGGGACGGTATCGACGATCACCAGCGCGCGAACCCTCTCCGCTCCGGCCTGTGCTCCAGCCACGAGCGAGATCTTGCCGCCGAGCGAGGCGCCGACGAGTACACATGGCCGGCCAAGTCCGTCGATCACCGCCAGCAAGTCGCCGACCGTGCGGGCATAGCCATAATGGCCATCGGGTGACCAATCGCTTTCGCCATGCCCGCGCAGGTCGAGCGTGATCGCGCGCCAGCCTCGCTCGCTCAGCCGTTCCGCCGCGCGCGACCAGCCATGGCGCGTCTGGCCCAATCCGCCCAGCATCAGCACAGGCGGCCCATCGACCGGGCCGAACATGCTCGCCGCCAGCCTTATGCCACCCAGCCCCCTGAGCCAGCTGGTCATGCGGCTTTCACGGCTTCGGCGGCGAACAGCGCGGCGCGTGCATCGGCATCAAAGCCGAGCTCCTCCAGAAGCTGCGCGCTATGCTCGCCGAGCAACGGCGGCGGCCGGCGAAGCGGCGTCGCGAGATCGCCGAAACTCCACGCAACGCCGACCTGATCATAGCCGCCATAGGCTGGATGGTCGAACGAGGCGACGAGACGCGCTGCGCGATTGTCAGGATCGGCGAGAAAGGCAGCGCCGTTGTCCAGCGCGACGGCGGCAGCCGGATATCCCCGAGCGGTCAGCGCCGACACCGCCGCTGCTTTGGTCATCGCCGCAATTGCCGTTTCGCTCAGCTCGCCGGGCAGGGCATCGCGGCCGGGAGCATCGACGGCAACCCAGCCATCCACGCATTCGAACAGCCGCTGCGCCGGCCCGATCCCGATCTGGTCACGATCAAGTCGGGTCAAGGGGGCGAGCGTGCCGTCGGGGAGGACAAAGGTCTCCATCGTCGCGAGACTGCCGCCGAGCAATGACGCCGCGACGAACTCGCCCTCCCCCGTCGCGTCGCGCCTGAGCAATGCGAGCAATGTCGCCACGACCGATGCGAGCGCGCACAGGTGATCCATCATCCCGAAACGGCACCAGGTCGGACGATTGCCCTCGCCCGCATTCGCCGCTTCCCATCCGGAGGCAGCCTGAAACAACTGGTCGTAGCCGGGCCAGTCCTTGCGCGGCCCCTGCGGTCCATAGGAATTGACGTGACAATAGACGGCACGCGGGTTGGTGGCGCGAACCGCATCCCATCCAAAGCCCAGCTTTTCCGCGGCAGGCATCCGCTGATTATGGTGGACCACATCGGCCCATCCGATCAGCTTCTCGAGCACCTTGCCCGCATCGGGATGCTTGAGCGCGACTGCGATGTCCCGCTTGTTGCGCTGGCATCCATTGAACGCCCAGTCGGCATGGCGCAGCGGATCGCCCGTCGTCGATTCGACCTTCACGACGTCCGCGCCCATATCGGCGAGCAGTTGCGGAGCCAGCGGCCCTGCCAGGAAGTTGCCGAAATCGGCGATCTTCAGGCCCTGCAGCGGTGATGCCATCGCGCACGCTTCGACCATGGGTTCGCCTGTCGGCGTTCCGCTCGCGACCTGTATCGGCGGCCCGGGCTGGCGGGTCCGGCCAAACCGCGTATCTTCGACATCGACGACATAGGAATTCGCCGCCGCCTGCTCGTCCTCATAGAGTGCGCCCATGTTCTGCACCGGTTGGGCCGGCACATCGGACGCCCAGAGTTCCTCGAGCCACTCGCTGCGCGGGCGCGTCTTGAAGATCGCCTCGATCGCACCGCGATCCTCGATATATTTGATCACGGCGTTCGCATATCTGGCGTTGTGTGCAGCGCGCCTGTCCGGGTCCATTGCCGCCAGCGCGCGCGCGACGGACGGCGCCTTGATCGGCTGACCCATGGTATGCATCCACAGACCATCGCCACATTCGAACAGTGTCGCCCCCGCATCCTTCGGAAATCCGAATTTGAGCGCCGGCGAGGGCCTGTCGGCGCGGTGCCAGATCAGCGCGGTCGGAATCAGCGCGCCCTGCAACAGACTGGTCGCTACCGATCCGCCTTTGCCCGTGCGCCGTCGCGCATAGAGCCGCGCCAGCACGCCGATCGCCGCAAGATAGCCCGCATGCGCGCTGCCCAGCGGAAAGCGCAGCCAGACCGGGCCATCGCGTGCCACGGCCTTCTGCTCGTCCAGCAGGCCGGCTTCAGCCAAAACAAGCGCGTCGCTGACCGGGCGGTTCTCGTTCGGATGGCCGGCAGGCCAGCCGCCGACCGCGACATGGATCAGTGCCGGATGGCGCATGGAGAGTGTCGCGTTATCAAGGCCGAGCGCGCCCGCAGCGGCGGGCAGCACGTCGTGGATCACTGCATCGACTTCGCCGAGCAGCGCATCAAGCCGCGCTGTGCTGAATGGCTCACGCTGTTTGTAGCGGTTCCACAGCGCATCTTGCTCGGGACTGAGAGGCGTATCGTCGCGGTCGAGCTTGATCACCGTGGCGCCGCTCTGCGCCAATAGCAATCCTGCCGCAGACACCGCCTGTCCGGCACCAAGATCGAGCACCTTGAAACCGCGCAACACGTCAGTCATCCCGCTCTCCGCTCAGCATTTTTTCTGGATGATTCGAGAAATCGCGAATCGTGTCGGGTGCGCGCAACGCCTGTCCGGCGCGCTCGGGCGCATAGGTGAAGCAGGATCCGATCATCTGGCTCATCGCGCTTGCGGCTGCCCCGACGGGAAAATCGAAAAAGCGGGTGCCGGACACCATCACCCCCCGGCGGAGCATCAGCCCGGCTTCGATGAGATTCTCCGGCTGCGCCCGGGTCCAGGCATCGAACGCCCGCCGGTCGCCGGCCGGTACGCCGACCGCGTTTTCGCGAACATCGTCGAACTGCCAGTGCAACAGCGTCTCGCCATCGCGATCAATCTCGGCAACGATCACGCTCTCGACCGGATCGGATACGCGAATGTCGTAGGTGAACGGCGCAGGATCGAGCGCATGTCGCGCGGCGACAACGAACAGGTCGTACAGATGCGTGCAGTGATCGCGCTGATTTTCAACCAGGGCCGCATCGGCGAGCGCGACCCCGGCCATCCGTTGGGCAAGGAAGCCTCCGGCGGCGGGGCAGGTCGACCAGGGATAGCGCGGCGCCCGCGTCTCCACCGCTTCGATCCGTGCGCCATCATGGATCAGCGACACGCCAAAGCAATGCGCGTCATCCTCCATGTCGACGTCGATGCGCCCGTCTCCCGGCACGACGCGAACACGCCGCCGGTAGCCGGTGAACGCGTCGGCCACCGTCACTCCCCGCTGAAGTTCGGCTTGCGCTTTTCGCCGATGGCCTCGATCGCCTCGGCATGATCCCGGCTGATGTTGGACAGGCCTTCATAGGCCATGCCGGTATCCATCGCAGCATGTGCAAGCTGGCGCAGCGGCTGGTTGATCGTCATCTTCGTGCCGTAGATCGACATGCTCGCACCATTGGCCAGCTTGTCGACCCAGCGATCGGCGAGCGCGGTTGCCTCCTCAAGCGTCGGGACGGATTCGGCGATCAGACCAAGATCCGCAGCTTCCCTGCCCGTAATCGGTTCGCCCAGCATCAGGAACTTGCGCGCCTTGGCATAGCCCATCATCTGCGGCCAGATCAGCGACCCACCATCGCCCGCGACGAGCCCGATATTGACATGCGGGTCGGCAATCTTGGTATCGTCCGTCGCCACCACGAAATCGCAGAGCAACGGCAGCGTCGCGCCCAGACCCATCGCATGGCCGTGGATCCGGGCGATGGTCGGCTTGGGACAATCCAGCACGGTATAGACCAGCCGCCGCGAGTTCCAGATGCCCTTGAAGAACAGTCCGGGATCCTCGACCTTGCGCTTCATCTGGGCGAAATCGCCGCCCCCGCAGAACGACTTGCCCTCGCCGGACAGCACCACGCACCGCACTCGCTCGTCGAACGTCGCGTCATGGAAGGCATCCGAGATCTGCTCGTTCACCGGATCGTCGATGATGTTGCGCTTTTCGGGCCGGTTCAGCGTCAAGCGCAGGACAGCATCGTCAAGCTGGACGCTGAGCTTGTCATAGCGGGAATAGTCGAATTTCATGCCGGTGCTCCTACCGCTGCAAAGCGGCGCAGATGGAAAGCGGGATCGCCGAACATCTGGTTCAGCGTGTTGAGGCGGATATAGTGATGGCCGATATCCAGCTCCTCGGACACGCCCATGCCACCGTGAAGCTGCACTGCCTGATAGCCGACGAACTTGCCCGACTTGCCGATCTGGACCTTGGCGGCGGAGACGATGCGTGCCCGCTCCACCGGAGTGTCGCCGAGCGACATCGACGCGACATAGGCCATCGAACGCGCCGTTTCGGTCTGGATATACATGTCCGCCATACGGTGTTGCAGCACCTGAAACTTGGCGAGCGGCGCGCCATATTGTTCGCGGGTGCGGGTATATTCGGCAGTGGCGGGCACGAGATGGCCCATCGACCCGATCGCCTCGCCACATGCTGCAGCGATACCATGGTCAAGCGCCAGTTCGACCAGCGCAACGCCGCCGCCGATCTCGCCCAGCACCGCATCCTCGCCGACGCTCAGTGCGTCGATCACGACTTCCGCCGCGCCGTGCGCGTCGATCATGCGGAAGCTGCGGCGCGCAACCTGGTCTGCATCGACGAGGAACAAGGTAATGCCGTCGCGATCCCCCAATGCGCCCGAGGTCCGCGCCGCCACGATGAACGTGTCCGCGCTGTCCCCCCCGATCACCACTGGCATCCGCCCGCTGATCGTCCAGCCGGCGCCCGCTGCAGCTGCGGTAAAGCTGTGATGCTCTGCGCTGCGCAGCACGTGCGTCGAGCCCGCCGCCAGCGCCAACCGCGCATCGCCCGCGATCACCCGTTCGATCATATCGGTGCGCCCGCCCGCAATCAGCAGCCGGCCGCACACGATCGCGGTCATCAGATAGGGCAGCGTCACCAGATGCCGCCCGAAACGCTCCATCACCACCAACGCATCGACGGGCGATGCGCCATAGCCGCCGAGCCCTTCGGGGAATGCGGCGCCGATCAGGCCGAGTTCGGCCATCTCGCGCCATAGCTGCGCCTGTCCCTCGAGGTCGCCGAGCAGCTTGTGCCGCGTAACAAGGTCGTATTTGTCGGTCAGGAACCGGTCGACCGTGTCATGCAGCATCTGCTGGTTGTCGCCGTAATGAAAATCCATCGTTCCGCCCTCAGACGTTCAGCAGCCGGCGCGCAATGATGTTGCGCTGAATCTCGGAACTGCCGCCGTAGATGGTGAGCTTGCGCCGGTCGAAATGCTGTTGCGCCATATAGGCGCTTTCGATCGGCACCACGCCCTCTGACACGGTCAGGGGATGGGTCAGGCTGACGATCTCGCCGACCTCCATCAGCAATTCGGTCAGCGCCTGCTGGACCTCGCCGCCGCGGATCTTGAGCACCGAGACTTCCGGCCCCGGTGCCTTGCCCGACAATTCATCGGCCAGCACGCGATACGCTGTGTAGCGTAGCGCCAGCAGATCGGTCTCGACCTCCGCGACGCGCTGGGCGAGAACCGGATCATCGCCCAGCGGCGCTCCGCCCGGCCCGATACGGCCAAGCGCGCCGCGCAACTGCCGCGACAACGCCATGCTCGGGCCAATGCCGGCGCCGACCAGCCGCTCGTGCCCCAGCAGGAATTTGGTGATGGTCCAGGCATCGCCTTCCTGGCCCAGCAAATTGGCGACCGGCACGCGAACATCGGTGATCTGCACCTCGTTGACCGCGTGCATGCCACCCAGTGTCAGGATCGGGCTGATCGTCACGCCCGGCTGTTCCATGTCGATCAGCAGGAACGAGATCCCTGCCTGCTTGGGTCCGTCCGCGGAGGTGCGGACCAGGCAGAAGATCTTGTTCGCCATGTGCGCCCAGCTGGTCCACAGCTTGGTACCGTTGACGATATAGTCGTCGCCGTCGCGCACCGCTCGCATCTGAAGCGCAGCGAGATCCGACCCGGCCTGCGGCTCCGAAAAGCCCTGACACCACCAGTCCTCGCCTGACAGGATCCGGGGCAGCAATTCCCGCTTCTGCGCCTCGGTGCCGAATTCGACGATCACCGGCCCCAGCAGGTCGAGCGAGGGGATATTCGCGCGCGGCGCGCCCGCCAGCGCCGATTCCTCGTCCCAGATGAAGCGTTCAAGCGGCCCCCAGCCGGTGCCGCCCCATTGCGTGGGCCAGCTCGGCGCCAGCCAGCCCTGTTTCTCCAGGATCCGCTGCCAGCGCTGATGATCGTCTTTAGTCAGCTTCCTGCCATAGAGCGTCGCCTCCGCCAGTTCGGGAGGCAGCTGGTCGCGCAGGAAGCTCCGCATCGCCTGGCGCAGCGCCTCGGCTTCAGGCGGAATCGTCAAATCCATCGTTCAGGCTCCCCGGAACATCGGCGCGCGCTTCTCCTTGAACGCCGTGCGGCCCTCGACATAGTCCTGGCTCAACGCCAGGACCGGCTGCGCGTCGCTTTCGGCATGAAGCACGTCTTCCAGCGAATTCGGTCCGCGCGCCATGACCCGCTTCATCGCGGCAATCGCAAGCGGAGCGACACCGGCAAAGCCCGCAGCAACTTCCAGGGCTGCATCCAGTGCGCTTCCTGCAGACACCACCCGGTTCGCCAGACCCAAGGCACCAGCCTCAGCTGCTTCGACGACCCGCCCCGTCAGCATCATCTCGCGCGCGCGCCCCGGCCCGACGCGCTGCGGCAGCGACCAGAGCATCCCTGCGTCCGCCATCAACCCGATCTTGCCAAAGGATGCACAGAAACGTGCGCTTTCGCCCGCCACCAGCACGTCGCAGGCCGTGGCGAGCGACATGCCCGCGCCATAGGCATACCCCTCGACCGCCGCGATCGTCGGCTTGGGCCCGCCGCTCAGCAACCGCACAATGTCCTGCAGGATTGCGATGTTGCGCTTGGTCCGCTGCGCATCCGGCGCGGCCGCGCCGTTGGTCGGCTGCAACTGGCCGCCCGAACAGAAATTGCCTCCGGCCCCCGTCAGCACCACCGCCCGAATGTCAGGATTGTTGCCCGCTTCGCGCAGATGACCAAGCAACGCTTCGCGCATTTCGAGCGAGATCGCGTTGCGCAATTGCGGCACGTTCAGCGTCAAGACGACGACGCCATCTTGTTCGCGCTGCAGAATGAATTCCGACATGAAGCCCCTGTGATCAAATACCGCTCGACAGACGCGATGATCCCGCTGTCCGGCGCTGAATTGGCATTGTTGATGTATCCAGTTGGTCGGCGGGCGTATACCGGTGCAGGCCTCATTGCAGGGGTTAGCATGGATGTGTTGGTTTCGGCGTAACGGTTGGAAGCGCCGCAGCTTCAGGTCAAAGGCAGCCCGATCATGGCCACTTTACTCAAACCTTCTTCGCCGGCAGCCGACAACCTGACCGCACTGTTTGCGCCCGGCTCCGTCGCCGTCATCGGCGCATCAAGCGACCAGCGCCGCTTCGGCGGGCGTCCGATTCAGTATCTGCTCGAAGCGGGCTTCGAAGGGCCGGTCTATCCGGTCAACCCGGGCCGTCCGGAGATTCAGGGGCTGACCGCTTATCCGTCGATTCTGGATGTGCCCGGACCCGTCGATTGCGCGATCCTCGCCATCTCCGCCGACGCGACCCAGCAGACGATCGAGGATTGCATCGCACGGGGTGTGAAGAGCGCCGTGCTGTATGGCGCCGGCTTCTCCGAAACGGGCGAGGAGGGTCGCGCGCGGCAGGACCGTATCGTGGCGACAGCGCGCGAGGCGGGCATGCGGCTGCTCGGCCCGAACTGCATGGGCCTGATGAACACCCATGCCCGCTTTTACGGCACCTTCGCCTCGGCGCTGGAGGAGGGGGTTCCCGCCCCCGGCCGGATCGCCGTCGCCAGCCAGAGCGGCGGCTATGGCGGCTATCTGATGAAGCATCTGTTCCGGCGCGGCCTCGGCATCAGCCAATGGGTAACGACCGGCAACGAAGCCGATGTCGATATCGGCGATGCATTGTGGTGGATGGCGGGCCAGGACGAAAGCGACGTGCTGCTGGCCTATATCGAAGGGCTGCGCGACGCGGACAAGCTGATCGCAGCGCTCGACCGCGCGCGCCGCGCCAACAAGCCGGTCGTGATGATGAAGGTCGGCCGCACGGCCGAGGGAAGCGCTGCGGCCGCAAGCCACACGGCATCGCTGACCGGCGAGGACAGCATCTATGACGCGGTCTTCGACCAATATGGCGTCCATCGCGCGCGCACGACCGACGAACTGCTCGACATCGCCTATGCGCTGTCCAAGGGGGTGCTACCCAAGGGGCCGCGCGTCGGCGTGATCAGCATCTCCGGCGGAGTCGGGGTGCAGATCGCCGATTTCGTCAGCGACGCGAACCTGAAGATGGGCACGGTTCCTTCGGAAACCCAGACCGCGCTGAAAGCGCTGGTGCCGCATTGCTCGCCTGCCAATCCGATCGACATGACCGGGCTGGTCACCACCAACCATGACATCATGGAAAAGACGCTGGATGCGGTGTTCGCTTCCAAGGCATTCGACGCGACGCTGATCTTTCTCGGCATTGCCGGTGCCGCGCCTTCGATGGCTCGTCCGTTGCAACAGGCGATTGCCAATGCCCATGCCCGCGCGCCCGATCAGCTCGTCTTCGTCTCGGTCACGACAGACGCTGAAATGGTTCGCGAATATGACGCGAAGGGACTGCTCGCGTTCGAGGACCCCTCGCGCGCCATCGCTGCGCTCTCGGCCTTGTCGAAGTTCCGCGATACCTTCGCGCAGCCTGCGCCCGAGCCCTTGGCGCTGCCCGCCGCGACACCGCTCGGCGTTCACGGCAAGCTGAACGAGGCGCAGGCGAAGGCGCTGCTGGAACGGGCCGGGGTGCCGTCGCCCAAGGAAGCGCTGGCGAGCGATGCGCAGGAGGCGATGCAGCTTGCCGCGAGCATCGGCTTCCCCGTCGTCGTGAAGGTGGTTTCCGCCGACATCCTGCACAAGACCGAAGTGGGGGCGTCGCGCTGGGCCTTTCTTCGGCAGAAGCGGTCCATGATGCGGTCACGCGGATGGCGGACAACATCCCGCGGCAGCTGCCGGATGCAAGGATCGACGGCTATCTGATCTCCGAAATGGTGAGCGGCGGGGTCGAGACGATCGTCGGCATCCACCGGGATGAAGCGTTCGGCCCGGTCGTGACCTTCGGCCTTGGCGGGACACTGGTCGAACTGATCAAGGACACGGTTTGCGCCCTCGCCCCGGTCAGCGAGGCGCAGGCGCTGAAGATGATCGGGAGCCTGAAGACCGCGCCGCTCCTGACCGGATGGCGCGGATCACCGCGCCACGACATCGAGGCACTGGCAAAGGCCATTTCGGGCCTGTCGATCCTCGCCGTGCAGCATCGCGACACGCTTGCGACGATCGAAGTGAACCCGCTTGTGGCCCGGCCCGGTCAAGGCGGGGTCGTCGCGCTCGACGCGGTCATCGAGACAAAGGCAGAATGATGGATTTCCAGCTTAGCGACGACCAGAAAGAACTACAGGAAACCGCAAGGAAATTTGCGCGATCCGAGCTGATGGAACTTTCGCGTGACATGGAGGAGAAGGCGATGCCGCTCCCCGACGCAATGCGCAAACGCTACGCCGAAATGGGCTTTCTGGGGATCAACCTGCCCGAACAATATGGCGGCCTGGGCCTCGGGCATCTCGAGGCACTGCTGGTGCTCGAACAGTTTGCAATGATTTCGCCGGCCGTCGCATGGCCCATCTTCGAGAGCGCCACGGGTCCCGTCCGCACCGTCGAGCATTTCGCGAGCGACAAGCTCAAGGCGCGTATCCTGCCCGAGGTCATCAAGGGCGAGAAGATCGTCGCGGTCTCGATGTCAGAACCCGCAGCAGGCACCGCGCTCACCGATCTCAAGACCGCTGCCCGCTATGACGGTGACGAGATCGTCCTCACCGGCCAGAAGCGCTGGTGCTCGGGCGGCGGCCATTCGGACTATTACATCGTCTATTGCCGCTTCGATGATGAGCCGGGCGCCAAGGGCATCGGCGCGGTGCTGGTCGAGAAGGAGCGCGAAGGGATCAGCTTCGGACGCCCGGAAAGTCTGATGGGCTTTCGCGGCATCCCCTCGGCCGACATCTATCTCGACGAAGTACGCGTGTCGAAGGACAATCTGATCGTGCCCAAGGGCGGCTTCGGCAAGCTGATGACCGCGTTCAGCCTCGAACGCTGCGGCAACGCCACCATGGGCCTCGGCATCGCCGCCGCTGCGCTGGAGGAGGCGACCGAATATTCGCAGGAACGCCATCAGTTCGGCAAGCCGATCGTCGATTTCCAGGCGATCCAGCTGAAGCTCGCCGAGATGGCGATGAAGGTCGAAGCGTCACGCCTGCTGATCTATCGCGCCGCGGTGAACGCCAGCCAGGGTCTGCCCTCGATCCTCGACAGCTCGCTCGCCAAATGCTTCTCGAACGAAATGGTCGTCGAGGTCGCGTCCAAGGGGCTGCAGATCATGGGCGGCTATGGCTACTCCAAGGAGTATCGCATGGAGCAGCGCGTGCGCGACAGCTACGCCTGGGGCATCGCGGGCGGCACAACCGACGTCCAGAAAACCAATATCGCATCGGCGTTGGTCGGCCGCCGCTTCAATCAGCGCGCCTGACCCTTCTTCCCGGCCACCCAGAGAGAATGAGGAGCGGCATGGAACTGAATCTCGAAGGCAAGCGGGCGCTGGTCACCGGAAGTTCCTCGGGAATCGGCGTCGCCATCGCCGAAATGCTCGCGGCAGAAGGGGTATCGGTTGTCGTCAACGGCCGCGATTCCGCGCGCGTCGATGCGGTCGCCAAGCGTCTCGCCGATCAGGGCTATCGGGCGGCGACCGCGTGCGGCGATCTGTCCACCACGGAGGGATGCGCCGCCGTGGCTGAAGCCGCCAACGCTGCGTTCGGAGGCATCGACATCCTCGTCAACAATGCCGGTGGCAGCGCCGTGTCGGACAGCCCCAACTGGTTCGCCTATGATACGGATCAATGGGTCGATACCTATCAGCGCAACACGCTGGCAGCGGTTCGGCTGATTCACGCCTTCGCGCCCGAGATGAAGGAGCGCGGCTGGGGCCGGATCATCAACATCAGTACCGCCGCCGCGATCACGCCGACTTCCGGGCAAGCCGATTATGGTCCTGCCAAGGCGGCGATGCTCAACATGTCGCTCGGCCTGTCCAAGGCGCTGAAACAGACCGGTGTCACCGTCAACAGCGTCTCCCCC
The DNA here is from genome assembly GCF_024666595.1 of Sphingomonas sp. J315. Lineage (NCBI taxonomy): Bacteria > Pseudomonadati > Pseudomonadota > Alphaproteobacteria > Sphingomonadales > Sphingomonadaceae > Sphingomonas > Sphingomonas sp. J315. Next base: position 1,253,854 of record NZ_CP088296.1, read on the forward strand.
GGCATGATCCGCACCGAAGGCCTGATCAAGGTCCTCAGAAAGATGGCGGAAAAGCGCGGCTGGGGCGACGACCTCGCCAAGGCAGAGGATTATATCGCCAAAGGCGGCGGGCAGACGGTCAATCGGATCGGCGAGGTGCGCGACATCGGTTATGCCGTCGTCATGCTCGCAAGCCCGCGGTCGGATTTCATCAACGGTATCAATTTCCATGTCGACGGGGGTCTTTCCCCGTCGCTGTCCTGAACGAGGCCCGCACCCAATGACCGGTTCGACCGCCTATCCCAATCTGTTCACGCCGCTGCGTCTGCGCGGCGTCGAACTGCCGAACCGGCTGGTGATGGCGCCGATGTCGACCGAGTTGGGCGGGCTGGAAGGCGAGGTCACGCCGGCGATGATCGCTTTCTACCGCGAGCGTGCACTGGGCGGCATGGGTCTGATCATCGTCGAATATACCTGTGTCGATCCCGATACCGGCCGCGCGCACGAATATCAGCTGACGCTGGACGACCGGAAGAATCTCGACGGCCATCGCCGTCTGGTCCGCACCATCCATGACGCGGGTGCGAAGATCTTCATGCAAATCCAGCATTGCGGCCAATATGCCAATCGCAAGGTGCTGCCCGGCGGTATGCCGGTGGGGCCAAGCGACATCTTCTCGAAGCGCGATCCCGAACAGATGACCTGCCGCGGACTGACGTCCGAAGAGATCGCAAAGCTCGTCATATCCTTTGGCAACACCGCCGCGCTGGCCGTCGAGGCCGGCTATGACGGCGTCGAGCTGCATGGCGCGCACGGCTATCTGCTGACGCAATTCATGTCGCCGCTGGGCAACAAACGGGACGACGAGTGGGGCGGCGATGCCGAACGGCGCCTTGCCTTCCCGCTGGCAGTGATCCGCTCGGTGCGTGAGAAACTGGGTGAGCTGCCGTTGGTCTATCGGCTCTCCGCCGATGAGTTCCGGCCCGGCGGACTGACGATCGATGACATGGAAGAAATCGCACCGAGGCTGGTCGAAGCGGGTGCGGATGCGCTGCATGTCTCGATGGGCTGGGGTGTCGGCCCAGCCTTCGAAAAAGTGGTAGAACCGATGTCGATGCCCGAGGGCTGGCGCATTCCCTATGCGGCGCGCATCCGGGCTGCGACGGGCGTCCCGGTGATCGCCGTCGGACAGATCCGCTGGCCCGAGACGGGAGAACAGGCGGTCGCGAGCGGCGATGCCGATCTGATCGCGCTGGGCAGGCCCATGCTGACCGATCCCGAATGGGCGAACAAGGCGAAGGCGGGCCGCCGCGACCTGATCCGTCCATGCACCTCCTGCAACTGGTGCATCAGCCCGCATCCGGGGCGCGTCCAGGTCGGCTGCGCTGAAAATCCGCGCACAGGCACCGAACTCGATCCGCCGATTCCGGTCGATATGGGCAAGGGCAAGCGCGCTGTCGTGATCGGCGCAGGTCCGGGCGGCGCGTCGGCGGCATTGCTGTTGCAGCAATCAGGGTTCGAGACACACATCTTCGAGACCCGCGCCTTCACCGGCGGCGGCATCATCGCGTCAGCCACCCCGCCGGGCAAGGACAAGCTGTTCTGGTATTCGGATTATCTGGGCAACCGACTGGCCGAAAGCGCCGTGATCCGTCATTTCGGCAAGCGTGCGGAACTGGAGGATATCCTCGCGCTGAACCCGGATGTCGCGATCCTTGCTGCGGGCACACGCCGCATCGACCTGCCCATCGAGGGCCTGGACGATCCGATCGTGATGGATGCCTATGACCTGTTGATGCGCGAGCGCGACCTCGGGCTGACCGAAGGACAGCATGCGATCGTCTATGGCGGCGGCGAGACCGGCTGCGAGACGGCGGAATTCTGCGCGCATCACGGCGTCCATGTGACGTTGGTCAGTCGCTCCCCCGCCGACAAGCTCGCCCGCTCGGCGGAGTGGGTCTATCGGATGGGCCTGCTGCGCCGCCTGCACGAAAATCCGCTCATCACGATTGTCGACAATAGTCATGTCCGCAGCGTCGGGAATCGCAAGGTGACGATCGAAACGGGCGGCGTCGCACGCGAGATCGAGGCGGATCGCCTGTTGCTCGCCCAAGGGCGCCGCTCCGCCGACGAACTGGCCGCGGCGCTGGGCGATGCCGGGATCGCCGTCAGCGTGGTCGGCGACAGCCGTCAGGTCGGGCGCATCGGTGATGCCGTGCACATGTCCTACCGCGCGGTTCAGGCACTGAGCGCGCAATATGCGAGAATGCCGAAACTGGCCTGCTGACCCGCGGATGGCGGGCAACGGCCGACAAGGACCCGCGATCATGGGCCGGCCTTCATGTCGCAGAGGATACCCGGAATGCGGCGCCCGCGATTTGCAGGAGGATGGTCAGCGAGTCCGAGGCAGCAAGCCGTTATAAGCCGCGGCCGGGCCAGGCGGCTGATCCCGCCCCACGCTCATGACTATCGTACCATCAATACGCCACCATCGACCGAGAACATCTGTCCGGTCATGAACCCCGCGCCGTCGCCGGCCAGGAATACCGCCACGGGCGCGAAATCGCGTTCGGCATCGCCGAACCTCCCGCCCAGCGGGATCGACGTCGCCAGCGAGGCGTCATGCGCGGCAAGCTGCTCGGGGGTCATCGCCGCGCGCGTCGCCAGATACATGTCGGTGCTGATCACCGGGCAGATCATATTGACCGTGATGTCATGCTTCGCCCAGGCGGTGGCGATCGATCGGCTCCATGCCATCACCGCCCCCTTCGACGCGGCATAGTCGGCCTTGATCGCCGACCCTGTCGCACCGGTAGAGGACGCGAAGTTGATAATCCGTCCGCCGCCATTGGCCTTGAGATAGGGCAGCGCGGCCTGGTTGGTCAGCATTGTCCCGCCGACATTGACGCGAAGCACGTCCATCAACTGCTCGTGGCGGATATCTTCCGCGGGCGTGGTCGGGCAGATCGCGGCCGCGTGGATCAGGCCATCAAGCCCGCCAAGCCAGTCCACGGCCTGCGCAAATGCCGGCAACACCTGATCTTGCTCGGCGACGTCTACCTTCAGGAAGTGCACCGATCCGGCCTCCCCGGTGAGGCGCTCGGCCAATGCCTCATAACCGCGGCTGCGATAGAAACCGATGACTTTCGCCCCTTCGCGAACGAACGCGGCGGTGCTCGCCGCGCCCATGCCCGTCGCCGCGCCGGTGACGATGAACCGTTTGCCTGCAAGCTTCATGGCGTCCTCTCCGGCCAGTAGGCGAAACAACTCCGCAGCGCGGCGATCAGCGCCAGCGGTTGGTCCGCCATGATATGATGTCCTGCATCCGGGATGCCGATGAAGGGCGTTCCTGCGGGGTAGATGCCGCGCATATAGGTGGCGATTTCGTCGCGGATCAGTTCGGACCGTTCGCCGACGATCAGCGCCAGCGGACATTTCGCCCTGCGCGGCAAGTCGGCGAGATTCTCCCCGCTGCGGCTTTCAAGATCGCGCCAGATTTCGGGATCGAAGCGCCATGTCCAGCCGCCCTCCGCTTCGTGCAGGCCGCGCCGCGCGATGTGATCCACCGCATAATGCTGGTCGCCGATGGTTGGCGGCATGAAGCGGAATCGGCCAAGCGCCTCCTGTTCGCTCGCATAGACCTTGTGCGGACGGGGCTTCGGGCGCGGCACCTCCGCCATCAGATCCTGAGGGATGATCGCGCTGTCGAGCGAGACAATGCCGCGGATGCGGGGCTCGCGCGCGCTGGCAATGAGCGCTGGGTACCCGCCCAGCGAATGCGCGACGACCATGGTGCCGGTGCCATTGTCGAGCGCAGCGGCGTCGATCGCAGCGATCGCCTCCCTGGCCCATGCGTCGAATGTGTAGTCAGGACGGCGCCCCGAACTGCCCATCCCGCTCCAGGAGATCGCCGCGCATCGCCATTCGTCGGCAAAGAAGGGCGCGGTATAGGACCACCAGTCCGCATGGGCGCTATCGCCATGGAGGAACAGCAGGCCGGGCTTGCCGACCTCACCCCATGTCAACAGCTCGACGGGAACGCCGTCGCATTCGAAGATCGATCGCGCGGGTAGCTGGTCTATTGCCCATCGATACCATGCAGGCGCAGGCGGCGGCGCACCGGCATAGGGGGCAAGCACTCCGGCTGGCTTCATCTGGTCCATGCCCTACCTCTTCCCGCCTGCGCGCAACGCCGCAATGTCCGGCGCATTTGATCAAGGATGTGCGGGAATAGACGGCTCGTTTGCGCTAACCCGGATCGCCAGAGAGGAGCATGCAATGGCGAAGGAAATGAAGATCGAGGGTCGCGCCGCGCTGATCATCAACGAATGCCAGCTTGGTGTCGTCGATGCGGCCTATGCCGGCTTCAAGGGGCTGGCCCACCAAGTCGCCGAGCGCGGGATTCTCGATCGTATCGCGACGCTGGCCGATGCATTCCGCGCGAGGACGCTGCCGGTATTTCATGCCCCCGTCGTCCATCGCGACGATCTCGCCGACATCAAGCCCAATTCGCTGATCAACGCGCTGACGCTGAAGGGCGGCAAGCTGAAGAAAGGGAGCGTCGAGGCGGAATTCGTGCCGCAGTTGAAACCGCATCCCCAGGACTTCGTGCTTGACCGGCCCGCCGGCCTGATCGCGTTCAACGGGACCAATCTGGATGCGACGCTGCGGCGCATGGACATCCAGACGGTGGTGCTGACCGGCGTCTCGACCAATATCGCCATGCCCGGCAACACCATGACCGCCGTCGATCTGGGCTATTATGTCGTGATCCCGGAAGATTGCACCGCAGGCGCCGACCCCGAGACGCATCGCGTGATCGTCACCGAACAGTTGCGCATGCTCGCGCGCATCACGACGGCGGAAGAGGTGATCGCGGCGCTCGACCGAGCCTCCTAGCCGCCGATCACCTTGTTCACCGCGGTTACCGTGAACTGAAGCTCGCCACCGGCAAAGGCCTGCGCATCGACGAACACCAGGCTCCGGGTCCGGCGCGAAGCTTTTGCCCGCACTTCCAGCAACTGACCAAGCTTGGGCGCGCGAAGGAATTGGATGGTGAGGGAGATCGTTACCACGGGCGGCCCAGCCGGATCCCAGGCAGCGCCGGCGGTTCCGACTTCCGCGAGGAAGGCGATCAGGCCGCCATGCGCCATGCCCCAGCTGTTGACATGATGGTCCTCGACATAGAGCGCGACCCACTTCTCCGGCTCGCCACCGGGCACTTCAACGGTCTTGTGGAAGATGCGCCCGACATGATTCGGGAATGCGCTTGGCGACTCGGCATAGCTATACCCGTCGGGAATCAAGTCGGTCATGCGTGAGTCTCCGTCAGCCAGACCTTGTCGGCCCATTTGATCACATCGGCGGCGAAGGCCTGCGGTGCCTCCATCGCGGCGAAATGCCCGCCCATGTCCGGTTCGGTCCAGTGGACGAGATTGAAGCACAGCTCGACCCGGCTCCTGGGCGGTGGCGGCATGAGCGCGTCGCGGGGGAAGGCAGCAAAGCCCGTCGGCACTTCGCAACGCTGCCCGGCAGCCACGTTGATCCCGCCCTCGCGGATCAGTCCGTGATAGAACCAAAGCGACGAGGCGAAACTGTCGGTCATCATGTAGAGCATGACGTTGGTGATCAGATGGTCGAGACCGAATAGGGTCTCGAGATCGCCCTGGGACAGATCGGCCCAGTCGTGAAACCGCTCGAGTATCCACGCTGCTTGCCCCAGCGGATTGCCTGCCCCGAGCCAGCCGAGCGAGAGGGGCTTCACCATCTGCAACGCCGAATAGCCGCCGAGCATCTGCTGCGCGCCGCCGGATTTCGCCATCCAGGCAGCCTCCGCCTCATTCTGCGGCGGTTCGGTGCTGCGCAGGCCCAGCATGTTGAGATGGATGCCGCGCACGCCTTCGGGATGGTTGAGGCCAATCTGCGACGTCACCGTCGCCCCCCAATCGCCTCCCTGCGCAAGATAGTGCGGATAGCCCAGAACATCGCGCATCAACCCGTCCCACAGCGCTGCCGTTCGCTTCGGCCCGATCGGCTGATCGGGTTTGCCGCTGAATGCATAGCCAGGAAGGCTTGGGATCACGAGATCGAACCCCGCCGCCGACAATGGCTCGATCACCGACCAGAATTCGTAATGCGAACCGGGCCAGCCATGGGTCAGCAACAAGGGCCGCGCATCCGCGACCGCGCTTTCGATATGGACAAAATGGATCGTCTGGCCGTCGATCTCCGCGATGAACTGCGGATAACGGTTGAGATCGCGCATCGCGGCACGCCAGTCATAGCCGTTCAGCCACCGGTCGCGGAACCGCTCCAGAAAATCCCGATCGCAACCCAGCGCCCAGCCGGAACCTTGCGGCGCCGGCGGGAGCGGACAGGCCGCCAGCCGAGCCTTCAGCGCCTCGACCTCGCGCTCGCTCCACTCAACTGCAAATGCCTTGACCATCGGTCCCTCCTTGGCCGCGGACCATCACCGCTCGGGCCGGACGAGGCAATCCCGCACCCAGCACCTATGCGATGCTTTGCACTTCAACGCTGGCCGCAACCGCCGCGGCCGGTCAGGGTGAGGGCATGGAATGCGAGACGAACAGGGTCCGGCTGCGAACAGGCGAGGTCGTCGATCGCCATGTCCACCTCGAGCGCGCCGGTAATGTGCGCGACATGGGCGGCTATGCGACACGCTTCGGCCGCACGGTCCGGTGGGGCCAGCTCTATCGTGCGGGCGAACTGGCGAAGATCACCGATGCCGATATTGCCACGCTGGAGGCGCTGGATCTTCGCCTGATCTATGATCTGCGAACGAGCATCGAGCGCGAACGCCGTCCGGCACGCAGCTGGGGATCGCAGATCCGTCGTCTCGCGCGCGATTATCGCCACAGCGGCGCAGATCTTCCCGCCCTCGCAGCCGCCGCGACCCCGACCGCCGCAGACATGCGCGATGGCATGCTGGCGCTTTACCGCGCCCTCCCCTTCGATCAGGCCGATGCGTTCAAGCCGATATTTCAGGCCGCGGCAGCAGGTGAGCTTCCCCTGCTGTTCAACTGTGCCGGAGGCAAGGACCGCACCGGCGCGCTGGCTGCGCTCATGCTGGATCTGCTGGGCGTCGCCCGCCCGGACATCATGGCGGACTATCTGCTGAGCAATGTCTATCTCGATGCGGCCCGCCGCCGCTTCCACAACCATATCGCGCGGCACGACGTCGATCCTGCGGTGTGGGAGCCGATGCTGATCGTCGATGCCGCCTATCTCGACGCGATGTTTGCCGCGATCGACGAGGCCCATGGCAATATCGCCGGCTATTTCGGGTGGCTTGGTCTTGGCGATGCCGAAATCAACGCGATCCGCACCCATTTGCTGGAGCCTGAATGATGGAAGAACCCGTCGTCCTCGTCGAACATCGCGGGCCGATCGCGATCGTCACGCTCAATCGGCCTGACGCGTTGAACGCGATGTCGCGCGCCCTGTCCTCGCAGCTTGCAGCTGCCTTTGCCGGCCTTTCCGACGCGACACGGGTCGCGATCCTGACCGGCAAGGGACGTGCCTTTTGCGCGGGAATGGACCTCAAGGAATTGTCGAGCGGCGAGTCGGGGCTGCAAGCGCCGGACGAGGACCAGGGTGCGGGCCATCGCCGTTTCGGCATGGCGGCATTCCATGGCCCGGTGATCGGCGCGATCAATGGCTTTGCGATTACGGGCGGGCTTGAGCTCGCTATGTGCTGCGACATCCGCATCGCGGCGCGCGGCGCCAAATTCGCGGATACCCATGCGCGCGTGGGCGTCATTCCGGGGGGTAGAATGAGCGCATTGCTCTCCCGCCTTGTGGGCATCGGGCGCGCCAAGGAAATGTCGCTCGGCGGCAATGCCATCGATGCCGAAACGGCGGAGCGTTGGGGGCTGGTCAACCGCGTCGTCGAACCGGCGGAATTGATGCAAGCCGCGCTCAAGCTGGCCGACGATATCGCAGCGAACGACCCATCCGTCATCCGCCGCTACAACGCGCTGATCGACGAGAATTTCGGTCTCACCTATGCCGGCGCGATCGACAATGAGCATCACAGATCGCGCGATGCCAACCAGTCGTTCCGCAAGGAATCGCTCGACCGCGAGGCGATCGCCACAAAGGCCCGCAACGCCTAGAGCGAGCGGCCTCCATCGATATCGATGACTTGCCCGCTCACATAGGCCCCGGCCGGCGAACACAGGAACAGCGCCAGCCCGGCCATATCCCGCGCGGTGCCGAGGCGTCCGGCAGGTGTCCGCGAAATCCAGTCCTCCGCCGCCTGATCGCCGAGCGGCGCATTCATCCGGGACGGAAACCAGCCAGGCGCGATAGCGTTGACGGTGATCCGTTGCCTGCCGAGCTGACGTGCCATCACGCGTGTCATCTGTTCGACCGCGGCCTTGGACGGGCCGTAGGCAACCGACCCGCCATCCTCGCCGATCATCCGCGCGCCCACCGAGGTGATATTGATGACGCGCGAGAAGTCCTTGGTACTCGCTCCAGCCTCGAGCAGCGGCAACAGCGCCTGTGTCAGCAGGAACGGCGTGCGGACGTTGAGCGCAAACACCTTGTCGAATCCCTCCAGCGGAAATGCCGGGAAGGGCGCACCCCAGGTCGTGCCCGCATTGTTGACGAGGATGTCGATGGCGGCCTCGCGCGCGGCGATCTCGCCTGCGAGCCGGGCGATCGCATCGGGGCACGACAGATCGGCGACAATGAAATCGCAGCCGATCTCGCCCGCTACCGCCTCGAGCGCGGCCCGCTTGCGGCCGACGATACAGGTCCGCGCGCCATTGGCGGCGAGCGCGGACGCGATCATCCGTCCCACCCCGCTCGACCCGCCGGTCACGATCGCGGTCTTGCCCGCGACCGTGAACAGCGACCCGATCGAGAGATCCATCAGGCCGATACCGGCTTCAGGTTATATTTCTCGACCGGCAGGTTCTTCTCGATGTCCGCACGGCCATCGTCGAAGGTCAGGCCAAGCTCATCGAGGATCGGCTTGAGCTGCTTTTCCGCCCAGGCCTTTTTGAGGAACGTCGTCTCGCTCGGCAAGTTGCTGCCTTCGCGCGGCTTGTAGTCGCGCAGCACCTGCTTGGCGACGGCGCCGAGATGGAGTTCGGTCACACCGTCCGCCGCTCCCTCGTGCAGCGCTACCGCGAGATACTCGCCGAAATGCATGATGTTCGACAGGCCGTGCGAGCCATGCAGATGCACCGCGCGGATCGTCACGTCTTGGGCGATCTTCGCCATCGCGGCCTTGATCGCACTGATCATCTTGCGGCCCTCGCGGCCATGTTCCTGCTGCTGGTCGAACATCCAGGCGGTGTAGAGGACAAGCAGTCGGAACTGCATATATTCGATATAGCTTTGGGCGATCATCGCCTGCACGGCCTGCTTGTTGCCGATCGGTTCCCCGCCCGACATGCGGCTGACCGCGCGCTCGGCCATCATGTCGATCAAATGCTTGACCAGCCCGATCGTGCGCTGGGCGTGATGCAGGCGTCCCCCGCCCAGCCGCGATTGCGCGACCTTGAACCCTTCGCCCACCGGTCCCAGCCGGGCGCTGTCCGGCACGCGTACCCCGTTGAAGCGGATCCAGGGGTGGCCGCCCGAATTGGGACTGTCCGTCCAGAAGCCGATGTTGCGGACGATCTCGAAGCCCGGCGCATCGGTGGGTACGATGAACATCGTCGCACGGCTATGCGGCGGCGCCGTCGGATCGGTGGCGGCCATCACGATCATGAAGCTGGCATGGTTGGCATTGGATGCGAACCATTTGTCCCCGGTGATCACCCAGTCGTCGCCATCGCGGACCGCGACGCAGCGCAAATTGGTCGGGTCCGACCCGCCCTGGGGCTCGGTCATCGCAAAGGTCGAAAAAATGTCTCCGTCGAGCAGCGGCTGCAGATACTGCGCCTTCTGCTCCTCGGTGCCGAACATCGCGAGGATCTCGCTGTTGCCGGTGTCCGGCCCCTGGCACCCGAACACCACCGGGCCGAAGGCGGAGGTGCCGAACATCTCGTTCATATAGGTGAGCTTGACCGCGCCGCAGCCGCTTCCGCCCAGATGTTCGGGCAGATGGGCAGCCCACATGCCATTGTCCTTCACCTCCTGCTGGAGGCGCTTGATGACCTTGCGAAGCGGCTTGTTCTCGATGTCGTAGGCGGCATCCTTGTCGTAATCATAGATGAATTCGAGCGGCCGGACCTTGTTCTCGACAAAGTCCTTCATCCAGTCGAGCTTCTTCTGAAACTCGGCGTCGACGGTGAAATCCATGGCTAGTCTCCTGGAGATAAGGTGTCAGCCCCTGGCGCGGGCGATGCTTTCGGCTTCGGACAACAAGCCGCGGACAAGTCCGTCGAAACGCCGCCCCTTTTCGGGCGGCGCGAGGCCGATCGCTGCCTCGGCGACTTTGTATTCGATGATGCAGGCCATCCGGTATTTGGCGAGGATCTGGTAATAGTCGATGGCGGACACGTCGCGCCCGGTGCGCTCCGCGAAATAATCGACTGCATCCTCGAACCAGGGGAAACGGACGGGATCGAGATAGGGACTCGCCGGCTGCGGTCCGTTGCCACGGCGCAATTGTCCGCAATAAGCGGCAAGATCCATCATCGGATCGCCGATGGTCGAGGTTTCCCAGTCGATGATCGCCGCGAGCCGCGCAGGCGGGCGATTGGCGAACAGCACATTGTTCATCGCATAGTCGCCATGCATCAGTCCGGGCCGGCCGGTCGTCGGCACATTCGCGCTCAGCCAGTCGGCGACATAGTCGAGGCCCGGCAGCTGGCGGCTCTCGAAGCCCGGATAACGGTCGGGATAGCTCGCGAGCTGGCTGCGCCACCGCTCCACCTGGCGTTCCAGGAACTTGTCGGGTTTGCCATAGCCCTCCAGTCCGGCCGCGACATAGTCGAGGTTGGCCATCTCGACGATGCCGTCAATCATGGCATGCGCGAGATAATGCAGATCGGGTCCGGTAAAGGCGGCATTGAAACGCATCTGGTTATCGACCGGGCTGAGATCGGCGGCCCAACCATCAACCAGATCCATGATGTAGAATGGACCGCCTGCGATCGAGGCGTCCCCGCAATAGCCGTGGAAGCGGGGGTGCGGGACCCGCGATCCGCCCAGCGCCTTCAGCACGGTCGCTTCGCGCTGGATCGCCTTCGCGCTGGCGGGGGGCGCCTGCTCGGGCGCTTTGCGCAGCACGACGGCGATATCGCCGCGGCTCAGCCGGACAACGATGTTGCTGGTGCCGCCGGTCACGAAACTCGCTGTCAGCACGCCATCGCCCAGCGCGGGAACATTGGCCGTCAGCCACGCGTCGAGCGCTTCGAATTGCGCGGGCGTGAATAGATCGCTCATCCGATTCCTCTCCGTTCGCACCTCGCTAGACATCTGACTAGACAAGTGTCCAGCAAGTCTTGTGTTCCATCGCATCCATGATGCGATGTGCTTGCGGGTTGCGCCGGACGGTTCCGAAGCCTTGGGTCGAGATCGCAGCGACAGGAGAGGACAGTGCAGCTCCAAGGGAAGGTCGCGGTCGTGACCGCAGGCGCGAACGGAATCGGAGAGGGCGCAGCGCTCGCTTTGGCGGGCATGGGCGCCGACATCGTGCTCGGCGATATCGATGCCGATAACGGCGCGCGCGTCGCGGCAGCGGTCGAAGCGATCGGCGGCCGCGCAGCCTTCCGGCCTGCCGACATGATGCAGGCCGATCAGGCGCGCGCGCTGGTGGATTTCGCAGCGGCCGAGTTCGGGCGGATCGACATTCTGGTCAATAACGCAGGCGGCGTGCGCCCGCGCGCCTTTCTCGATCAGAATGAGGGCAATTGGCAGCGGGTCACCGATCTCAACTTCACCTCCATGCTGGCCGCGACTCAGTCAGCGGCGCGGGTGATGGCGAACGGGGGCGCGATCGTGAATGTCGCCAGCACCGAAGCGTTGCGGGCGGCGCCAGGGTTCAGCGTCTATGCTGCCTGCAAGGCGGCGATGGTCGAGTTCACCAAGACGATGGCGCTGGAGCTTGCCCCACGGGCGATTCGGGTGAACTGCATCGCGCCGGACCTGATCGACACGCCCGGCCTGCGCCCGCACATGCCGACCGAGCCAGCCAGGATCGCGGCGCGCGACCGTCATGTGCCGCTGGGTCGAATGGCGACGATCCATGAAGCAGGATCGGTCATCGCCTTCCTTGCTTCCCCGGCGGCGTCCTGGGTGACCGGGGCCACCATCCCGGTGGACGGTGGCATCACGGCGGCCGGCGGATGGCATCGCTCCGAGACCGGCAACTGGCAGCTTACGTCATGACCGAGTCCGAGCAGGCACAGGCGCGCGCCGAGATCCGGCATCTTCAAAGCGTTTACAACAGCGCTGGCGATCGCGGGAAAATCGACGAGGTGGTGGCGGTGTTTGCCGAGGATGGAGTGTTGGAGATTCCCAATGCGATCCATCGCGGACAACAGGCGATCACGCGATTCCTGTCCGGCGTCGCCGCGACCGGATCGGACGGGATCGATCTGCGCGGATCGCGCCATCATCTGACGACGAGCCGGATCGAGTTCACCGACGCGGGCAACGCACAGGGCTGGACCTATTTCTTCGTGATGCGCGCCGGCCAGGTGATCCAGGAAGGAAGCTATGTCGATCGCTTTGTCCGGGGGCCGACCGGCTGGCAGATCGCGCATCGCCGCGTCAAGCTGCTCTGGACACTGGGAGATTAAATATGGATCTCGGCTTGGGTGACGCCTGTGTCTGCGTTTCCGGCGGCAGCGCAGGCATGGGCCGGGCGGCGGCGGAAGCCTTCGCGCGCGAGGGCGCGAAAATTGCCGTGATCGGGCGCGACGCCGGCCGCCTCGGCGAAACCGCCAGCGCGCTGCGCAAGCTGGGCAGTCCCGACGTGCTGACCGCGGTTGCCGATATCGGCGACACCGCATCGGTCGCTGCCGCATTTGCGGCCATCGCGGCACGTTGGCCGCATCTCAACGCGCTGGTCAACGCCGCCGGACCGCAGACCTGCGGCCAGCCATGGAACGAAATCGATGACGCCCGGTGGATCGACTCGTTCAGCATCGGCGCGCTCGGCGCGATGCGGTGCGTTCGCGCCGCCCTGCCCTTGCTGCGCGCGGCGCCCTGGGCGCGGGTGGTCAACCTGTCCGCGATGTCGACCCAGCATCATTCGCGCGGGCTGGCGGACTATACCGCCGCCAAGGCCGCGCTGGTTTCGATCAGCAAGAACATGGCACTCGAGCTGGCTGGCGAGGGGATCCTGGTCAACATCGTCTCGCCCGGCCCGGTCATGTCGGCCAATCTGCGTGCCTATGTCAGTTCGGGGTCGGAGGGTCGTGTCGATCCCGACGACCTCGCCGCATCGGGCCAATGGCTCAAGTCGCGGTTCGGCAGCAGCACCGATCTCGGCCGCGTGGCACATCCCGAGGAGATCGCGCCCGCCATCCTGCTCGCCGCCTCGCGTATCTCCACCTTCATGACCGGCGCCAACACCAATGTCGATGGCGGCTCCCATTTCCAGTGAGGGCCAGATGAACGAACTGCAGATCGACAGGCACGACGGCGGCATCGTCATCGCCACGATCAACCGCCCGGCGCGCATGAATGCGATCGACCGCAACCTGATCGCGTCGTTCGAGGCGCTGTTCGACCGGCTGGACGCGGATCGCGAGGCCCGGGTCCTGATCCTGACCGGCGCCGGCCGCGCCTTTTGCGCCGGAGCTGACCTCAAGAGCGATTTCGTGGAAAGCGCAGGACCCGAAGAGTCGCTGGCTTCGCAGCTTCGCCTCGCCAGGCTGATGGAGCGCATCGCCAATCTGCGCCAGCCGGTGATCGCCGCAGTCAACGGCGCGGCGGCGGGCGGCGGCTTCGCCTTCACGCTTGCCGCCGATATTCGCATCGCCGGGCGCTCGGCCCATTTTTCCATCGCCAACGCACGGCTGGGTCTCTCGGCTGGCGAGTGCGGAATTTCCTGGCTGTTGCCGCGCCTGATCGGCCTGTCGCGCGCATTCGAGCTGATGCTGACCGGCCGCAAATTCGAGGCCGAGGAGGCCGAGCGGATCGGCTATGTCCTGCGGACCGTGGCGGACGATGCGCTGCTCGATACCGCGCTCGAAACGGCCCGCCTGATCGCCGCGAACGCGCCCTTTGGCGTTGCGATGACCAAGGACGTCGTCCGCCGCAACCTGGAGACCGCTTCGATGCAGGCCGCTATTGCGCTGGAAGCGCGGACCCAATTGCTGTGCGGCGGTTCGGGCGATTTTCGGGAGGCGATCAGCGCCTTTCTCGAGAAACGGCCGCCGGACTTCACGCGGAGCAGCTGATCGTCCTCAGGGGGCGAGCGCGGCGGGAAGCTCGCCCCGATCAGGCGTGTCGGCCTGCCAACGCACCGACCCGACCGGCCGCTCGAGGAGCCTGGTCATGCGAAGCTGACCATTCTCGCCATAGCGTTCCGCGATAACGCTCAGTAGCCCGAGCTCCTCGGCGGTCAGGCGGGTGCGATGGCGAAGATAGTCATGCCAGGTCGGGCAGTGGAATCGCTCGATCCAGCGGCGCGCGTCAGCAATATCGCGCGCAAGCGACCAGGCGCTGGCCCCGTTGCGGCGACGGATGCGACGGATTTCCAGCATGATGTCATAGAAGCCGCGCGCATCTTCTTCGGGCACGATATGCACGACCTGGATGGCGATCGGGCCGCTACGCCCGGTTAGCGCGAGGTCGATCTCGGGGTCGGCCGGATCGTATCGTGCGGCGGCAGGGTTAGGGATATCCTCAGGCGATTTCATCAAGCGCCCGGCAATCGAGAAGGCCATCAACGCGACACCCGATGCGATCATCGCCGCCGTCAGCGACGATTCCTCCACGACATAGCCCCACACCCAGCTGCCGAGCGCAAAACCTCCCGCCGCCGTCGCCTGAAAGCCTGCGAGCGCCCGTCCCGAGACCCAGCGCGGCGCGCCCGTCTGAACCGCGACATTCAGCGTGGTCAGCGCCTGCGTCCAGACCGCCCCCAGGAAGATCAGGATCGGCGCCGCTACCCAAAGCGACCCTGCAAAGGCCAGGGCAATGATCGCCGCCGCCGTCAGGGCAACGCCATTCTCGGTCGGGCTGTGTCCCAGCATGCTGCGCAGCCGCTGCAGGAACACGCCACCGATCACCGCACCGCCGCCATAGCAGGCAAGCAGCAGGCCAAAGACGAGCGGGCCGCCCTGAAGATGGAGCTTCGAGATCAATGGCAGCAATCCCGCGACCGACGACGCCCCTGCGCAATAGAGGAAACTGCGCACGATCACCGCGCGCATCGCCCCTGAATGTCCAATATACTGGATCCCCGAGACGATCGCTCCGCCCACGCGCTCCGGCGGCAGGCGCGGCGTGTCCGGCACGCGCTTCCAGCGCCAGAAGGCGGCGATCATCGGCACATAGAGCAGCACCGATGCCGCGAATGCCGCTGCCGCGCCGATGGCGGCGACGATCGCGCCGCCCAGCGCCGGCCCGAAGCTGCGCGCGATGTTGAAGCTGATCGCGTTGAGGGCGACCGCGCGCGGCAGATCCTCGGCCGGCACCTGTTCGGAGACTGCCGACTGCCAGGAGGGCGTGAAAATGGTGTTGAAGATGCCGACCAGAAAACACAGCGCCAGCAACAGCCAGGGCGTGAGCAGGCCCGATAGGGCCACGCCAAGGAGCAGCAGGTTGGACAAGGCGGCGCCCCCCATCGCAAGGATGGCCACCCTGCGCCGGTCATAGCTGTCGGCGATCGCGCCCGCCGGCATTGCCAGGAACAGAAAGGGCAGCATCAGCGCGGACTGGACCAGCGCCACCATCTGCGCGCTGTCCGTCAGCAGCGTCATCGCCCAGGCTGCACCGACGCCGGTGATCAGCAGCGCCAGGTTCGACATCAGGCTGGCGAGCCATATCTCGCGAAAATTGCGATGGACGAGCGGCTGGAAGGTGCCGCTGTCCTTCCTGGTGCCATCAGCTTCTTCGTTCACCGCTTCGCCGCCATGCTGCGTCCGCATCCGCGGCAAGCTGCGCCCAACGACGCATCATCCAAGAACGGCCTCGCCGTCACCCAGCAGATCCAGTGTGTGCATGAATCGATGCCCCGCCATCGTCTGTGCGCAGGTCCAGCCCAGTTCGACGATCTCCGCGACCGAAAACGCCTCGGCCAATTCGACATAGGTCGCCGGCGTGATCGCATCGGGTTCGGTACACAGACGCACCAGGAACTGGAGCGCGAGACGTTCACGTCGCGAATAGCTGCCGGCGTCGGGATCGATCAGGCACGCGACGTCGCTTTCGGCGACGTCCGTCTCCTTGCGCGATTGCGAGCAGGGTCCGCATCCGTTGAGCTGGGCGCTGCGGATGCGAAGCAGCTCGCGTAGCCGGTCATCCAGCAGCGACCGGCGGAACATCGCCTTGTACCCCTCGTCCATCGCGCGCAACGCGGCGGGCGCACGCGCCATGACCTGAAGCGGTAGCGTCTGGCTGTACATGCCCGTCGCCTGACCGGCGGCGATCCGCGCGCGGCTCTCGGCATCGATCTCTTCCATCGGCAACGGGGCGATCACCGGCATCGTGTCACTCCGTCCATGCAAAGTTGGTGGTACGCAGCTGGCTGTGAAGGCCGGTATCCTGCACGACATAGCTCAGCATCATCTTGTCTCCCCGGTTATGGTGCGAATGCACCGCGCCGGGCGGGGTGACGAACAGCGTATCGGGCGCCCAGTCGATGCGCTCGCCATCGACCATCGAATAGACGCCCTCGCCCTGGATGCTCAGCGTCAGCGCAACCGAGCTGTGACGATGCGGCCGCTGGTCGCCGCCGGGCTCCAGCGTGTTGAGCGCCGAGAGCAGGGTCGGCGTCGTGACACGGCGGCTCGCCATCATCGCGGTGAGGAACACGACGGACTTGCCCGCCGCGCGCTGTTCGCTGTTGCGGCCATGGACGTTGTGGAGATGCTGTTCGGCGATCTCGCCGGGAAACAGCGTCGGCTCGATCGCGGCGTCGCCCGGCGCGGCCCGCAGATAGGCGAGCTCGGGCTCGTTGGTCACCTGCAGCAGGATCGCATCCTGCGCTGCCAGATGCTCGACCGGCTCACCGCCGGGCAGGCAGAATGCATCGCCGCGCTTCCACGCAAATTGTTCGGCCCGGCACACCGCTCTCCCGCGCCGCGCATGACGTAGAAGACCTCGCCGGTCGAGCAGTGCTGGTGCTGCAGCGTCTCGCCCGCGCGGATCACGACATAACGGGCGAGCATGGTCGGCGTGGTCGCGGGCCAGGGGCTGCCCAGCTGCCCGGACAGGTCGCAAGGGATCGAACCCGTCGCCGCATCGGCCGCGAACGCGCGATCGCGCTCCGCGCGGAACGCCGCGGCCGGCACCTTGGGCACGGGGCGGTCGAAGGCGATTTCGGGCGCATAGAATTCAGCGCGCGCAGCGGCCCTGTCAGGCCGTGCCATAGACGATATATTCGCCATGTTCCTCCTCCTTCGCCGGCAGCAGCGTCACCCCGCCGGAGATCAGTTGTTCGAGTGCATCCAACCCGGCCTGAGCCAGCGGCCGCCAATAGGCGCGTTCGTCCGCCGGCATCGCATCGATCGCCAGGTCGACATCCTTCACCAATACCCCTCGCACATGATGCGCGCGCTTTGGCACATGCAGCCGCGCGATCAGATCGATGGCAAAGCTGCGCCCGGTTCCCACCATCAGCGCCTGGCGCAGCGCCGCGGGCTCGACTCCCACCTTCCGGCCGAGCGCGAGCGCGTGGAATGCCTGGCCGATATTGACCACGGCCATCAGGTTGTTGACCAGCTTCGCATTCATCGCGGCGCCGACATCCCCCATGCGGATGATCGTTCCTGCGTAGCTCTCGAGCACCGGCATGGTTCGCGCGATCGCGCCGGCATCGCCCCCCGTCATCACCAGCAATTTGCGCGCGAGCGCGGCATGCCCTGATCCCGACACCGGCATATCGAGCAAGGTGGCGCCCCGGGCGGAAACCATTCGCGCCAGCTCGACGCAGGTTTTCGGGTTGATGGTCGAATGGATCGCGACCAGGCTTCGCTTGCGCAGAGCCGCGATCATGCCGCGATCGATCAGCAGTTCACGCACATCGGCATCACCGGTCACGCACAGGCAGACCAGTTCGCAGGCTGACGCCAGCGCCGCAGGATCTGCCGCAACCCCTGCCCCGCGCGCCACGAACCGCTCGATCGCGGACGCACGCCGTGCCCAAAGAGTGACCGGAAAGCCCGCATCCACGATCATGCGCGCCATCGGGCCGCCCTGATCGCCCAGACCGATGAATCCGACCCGCATCGCCTACTCCCCGCACCAGCAGCATGCAGCCCGCCAGGGGGCCACCCGCCGTGCAGTTCACGCTCACCCTGACATCGCCGGGCACTTGCCGCGCACCGCCGCGCTCCCACAACTGGGTACAGGCCTCGTGCAACTGACCATAAGCATGCAGGCGCCCGGCCGAGAGCTGACCTCCCCCGGTGTTGATCGGCATCTCACCCTCGATCGCGATCCGCTTGCCGCCTTCGACGAACGCGGCGGCGTCGGCGTGGTCGCAAATCCCCATCGACCCGAGCCAGGCCAGCGTATGGTAGGTGAAGCCGTCATAGAGCTGCGCCATGTCCAGATCGGCAGGCGTGAGATCGGTGCGCGACCACATCATCTTCGCTACCGACCGCGTCGCCTGCGTCGCGGGCGTCTCGATCTGCGACCAGCTGTAGCGGCGATGGAGTGCCGACCCGACCGCCTCGATGCGCAGCACCGGGTTGCGCAGATCGCGCGCAATCTCGCGGCGCGATACGATCAGCGCCACCGCGCCATCGCACGGCACGTCGCAATCATAGAGGTGCAGTGGTGTGCATATGAGCGGGGATGCCAGATAGTCGTCGATCGTGATCGGGTCGCGATACACCGCCTTGGGATTGCGCGCCGCGTTGCGCCGGTTGTTGACCGCGATCCAGCCGACCTGGTCGGGCCGCGCGCCATAATCGTGGATGAACCGCTGAAAATAGAGCGATTGCTGTACCGCCGCCGAGAGCGCCCAATAGGGCGCCCATTCGGCGAGCTGGCCATGGGCGCGCTCACGCCCCTTGAACAAGGCGTTGGCAAAGGTCCCGCCCTTGCGCGCCGAGGCTTCATAGACGGTGCGGAATACGAGGACATGGTTGCAAAGCCCCGCCGCGATGGCGCCGATGGCGTTGAATACCGCGCCCAGCTGTCCCGGCGTTTCGCCGCCGCCCGAATACCAATTGGGTTCGATCCGAAGCGCATCCATCAATGCGGGCACGCCGACCGGCGAAAAGCCCGAAGCATTATTGTCGCCACCGGGATAGCTCGACACGCCATCGATGTCGGCGCGCGTCAGCCCCGCATCCTCGATCGCTTCCATGCAGGCGTCGATCGTCAGGCCCAGCGGTGTCTTGCTGGCGCCGCGCGATACTTCGGACATGCCGATTCCGGTGATCGCGCATTCCTTTTCGCCGTAACCGCTCATGCCGCAGGCCCGAACAGCGGCACATGGAGATCTTCGACCGTCTCGAACCGCACCGAGACCGCCATCCCGATCTCGACATCGTCCGGGTCGCAGCCGACGATATTCGCCGGCAACCGCAGACCCGCCTGCTCGTCGAGTTCGACCAGCGCCAGCACATAGGGCACTGGCAAGTCCGGTACCCAGGCCTTGTAGTTGACGGTGAAGCTATAGACCCGCCCGCGTCCCGACACGGCTTGCGGCGCGACTGCGCGGCTTTCGCAAGCCGGGCAGAAGCGCGTCGGTGGATGCACATGATAGCCGCAATCGGCGCAACGCGCGATCATCAGCAGCCCATCGCGACCGCCGGTCCAGAAAGGCCGGTTATCGCCATCGACCGCGGGCAGTGGCCGAACAGGGCCGTTCATCGCTTTCTCTCTCCCGCGCGCTTCTCGGACTTCTCGCCTCGGCCGCAGCTAGGACCAAAAGCGGTTCCCCGCCACCGGCGGCCGCGATTCATCGCCTATCTGTTCGCATGGCGGCTCCGCTTGGCTTTGCCGGCATGCGCGCCCACTCTCCCGATCGGGAGAAGCGGATGCGTTATTCAAGGCTCGGCGACAGCGGGCTGCTGGTTTCAAAGCTCGCCTTCGGGACGATGACCCTCGGCGCCGCGTGGAAGGGGCCTTTGGCCGCGATCGACGAGCGCGTGTGCGCAACGCTCGTCAATCGCGCGCTCGACCTCGGGACTCAATTTCTTCGACACCGCCGACGTCTATCATCGGGGCGAGTCAGAGACGCTGTTCGGACGGGCGCTCGGCAAGCGGCGCGGCGAAGCGGTGATCGCCACCAAGGTCGGCATGAGGATGGATCAGGGCCTGCAGAATGCCGGTCTCTCCGCCCGGCATATCCATGGATCGATCGATGCCAGCCTGTCGCGCATCGGGACCGACTGGGTCGACGTCTTTATCTGCCACCGCCCCGATCCGCTGACCCCGCTGCACGAGACGCTCACCGCGCTCGATGCCGTGGTTCGCGCGGGCAAGGCGCGCTATATCGGCTTTTCCAACTGGCCGGCCTGGCTCGCCGCCAAGGCGATCGCGATGCAACAGGCGAACGGGCTGGCCCGGTTCGTGACCGGGCAGATGTATTATTCACTCATCGCCCGCGACATCGAGCAGGAATATGTGCCGCTCGCGCTGGACGCGGGGATCGGGACGATGGTGTGGAGTCCGCTATCGAGCGGGTTCCTCTCCGGCAAATACACGCGCGATGATCCCGGGGGACAGAATGGCCGGCTGGCTTCGATGGACCTGCTGCCCTTCGACCGGGAGCAGGGTCACCGCATCGTCGATGCGCTGAAGCAGATCGCCGATGCGCGTGGGGTTCCGGTTGCTGCGGTCGCGCTTGCCTGGGTGCTGGAGCGGCCCGCCGTCGCAACCGCCATCATCGGTTTCAGTTCTGAAGAACAGTTCGACGCCAACCTCGCCGCCACCGATCTGGAGCTGACCGCCGCCGAGCGCACCGCGCTCGATACGGTATCGGCGCCGGCAATCCCCTATCCCCAAAACTTCATCGCGCGGTTCGAGTCCGATGCGCGCGCGCAGGCGATCCTATGACTGAAACGCCCAAACGTTTGCCCCGCCATGTGATGCTCGCGCTTGCCGGACCCAGCATTCCGCTGGCAGCGCTCAGTCTTCCTTTGGTCGTCTATCTCCCTGCTTATTATTCCGGTACGCTCGGGCTGGACCTCGCGATGGTCGGCACGGTGTTCATGGTCGTCCGCCTGCTCGATATCGGGTTCGATCCGTTTATCGGCGGGGTGATGGACCGAGTGAAGACCCGGTTCGGGCGCTATCGCCCGTGGCTGGCCATCGCCGCGCCCATCATCATGCTCTCAATGGGCATGTTGTTCATGGCGCGACCGGGTGTCGGTCCGCTCTACCTCACCGGCTGGTTGCTGATGGCCTATGCCGGGTGGTCGATCATGACGCTGGCGCAGCTCGCCCTCGCCGCCAATGTCTCGCCAGACTATCATGAACGCTCCCGCATCTATGGCTGGTGGCAGATCGCCTTCTCGATCGGCATGATCGGTGCGATGCTCATGCCCAAGCTTGTCGGCATAGCCGGCATCACCGGGCAGGCGGCAAGCATGGCGGCGATGGCCTGGCTGGTGATCGTTCTTGCGCCCGTCATGGTCACCATCACGCTGGCGCTGGTCCGCGAACGTCCCGTGGTGGCCGAACGCCAGGGCGGCGGACTGCGCGACTATTTCGAGATGATGCGCAACCGCACCGTTCAGCGCCTGCTTGCCTGCGAGGCATTGCTCGGAATTACCGGCGGCGCGACATCGACGCTGGCGCTGTTCTACTTCACGCGGACCAAGGGGCTGGACGCGGCCGATCTGGGTCTGTTGTTCATCGTTCATGCCATCGCCGGCATGGCCTTGACGCCGCTCTGGTCGCGGATGGCCATTGCGATCGGCAAGCATAATGCGCTGGCCGTCGCCGCGCTGGTCTATGCGGCCGGTCAGGCGGCGATCTGGGCGGTACCGGCCGGACAGCTTGTCCTGCTGCTGCTGGCCCAGGGCATCGTCGGCATCGCCTATGGCGGCTCGTCGTTGCTGCCCCGCGCGATGATCGCCGATGTCAGCGACGAGGAGCGGCTTCGTACGCGGCAGGAACGGACCGGATTGCTCTACGCGCTGCTGATCGGGGTCTGGAAGATCGGCCAGGCCGTGTCCGTCGGCCTGATGTTCTGGGCGCTGTCGCTGTTCGCATTCGACCCCGCGCCCGGCGCCGCCAACGCCGCGTCGGCAATGACGGGCCTGCAGATCCTCTATATCGGCCTGCCGATCCTCTTGTGCTTCGCGGCTGCATGGGTCGCCTTCCGTTATCCGCTCACCGCGGCCCGTCATGCCGAAATCCGGCTCGAACTGGAGCGTATCGATGCATCACCCCTCAGCGCCTGAACCCTCGCGCGGTCAAACGCTTGCTGAATGGCGAACCGGCTGGGCGCTGGTCGTCGCAGCCTGTTGCGGCGTCGCGCTGGGCAGTGTTCAGATCTATGCGACCGGTGTGTTCGTGGCCCCGCTCGAAGCGGAGTTCGGCTGGTCGCGCGCGGACATATCGGCGGCGCTGATGGCGCCCGCGCTCCTTGGCGTATTGTTGTCGCCCCTGTTCGGGATCTTCATCGACCGATGGGGTGCACGGCGGATGGCGATCCCCGGCACGATCATGGTCTGTGCCACCACCGCCTCGCTGTCGCTTGCGGGTCCCTCGATCTACAGCTGGTGGGCGCTGTGGGCCGTGTTCGGCGTCGCCACGCTCTTCCTGAAGCCGACGATATGGTCGACCGCGGTATCGTCGCATTTCTCGGCCGGGCGCGGGCTGGCGCTGGCGGTCATGCTGTCGGGCACTGGCCTTGCGCAGGCGTGCCTGCCGACGATCACCCGGCTGCTGATCGACGGCCTGGGCTGGCGAGGCGCATATCTTGCGCTAGGCACCGGTTTTGCCCTGGTTGTCGTCCCCGTGCTCTGGTTCTTCTTCCACGACGCGCGCTTCGAACGGGATGGCAGCGGCAAGAAGATTTCCGATGCCGTCACCGGGTACACGCTGCGCGAAGGCGTCCGCACGCGGCAGTTCTGGCAGCTCCTGCTTACGGCGATCATCATCACCGGCGTGATCGTCGGCTTTGTCTTTCATCTCGTGCCGTTGCTGTCGGAAATGGGGCTGAGCCGCGCGAACGCGACCTATGCCGCCGGGATCGCCGGCATCTTCTCGATCATCGGACGGCTGGGGGTGGGGTTCATGCTGGACCGGCTGCCCGGGCCGCCGGTCGGCGCCATCAGCGTTGCGTTGCCGATCATCGCCGCAGCGCTGCTGCTCGCCTTTCCTGGCTCGGTTCCGATGGCAATCGTCGCCATCGCGTTTCTCGGCCTGTGTATCGGTGGCGAATATGATTCGGTGATCTATCTCTCCACGCGCTATTTCGGGATGCGCAGCTTCGGCAGCCTGTTCGGCTGGATCACGTCCGCGCTGCTCGCAGGCGTCGGGCTGGGACCGTGGATCGCGGGAACGATTCGCGACGCCACCGGCGCCTATGACTTGTTCCTGTGGATCGTCATTCCGCTGGCCGGTCTCTCCGCGGTGCTGCTTGGTACCTTGGGCCGATATCCGGACCATGGCCCGGCAGCCTGAGTGATCAGCCGCGCGCGGCCTTGTCGCGCGCATCGATCCCGCGGGCAGCAGCCTTGGCGTCCGCCCATTGCGCGTCGCTCCACTCGGTCAATGCCGAGAAATTCTGTCCCGTGCCTTGCCAGGCGGCCCCGTCGATCGCGATGGTCTGCCCGTTGATGAACTCGGCGCCCGGCGCGAGCAGGAATATGGCCAGATTGCCCAGTTCCTGCGGCGTGCCGTGCCGCCCCATCGGGTTCCAGCCGAAGCGGCTGTCGCCTGTGGGATTGAGGCGCGCGCTGGCCCCTTCGGTCTCGAACGGGCCGGGGCAAATCGCATTGAGCCGGATGCCGCGCCCGCCCCATTCCACCGCCAGGCTTTGCGTCATGACATGAACCCCGGCCTTCGACATGGCCGAGGGCACCGCGAAGGGCGATCCGTTCCACACCCAGGTCGCCAGGATCGACACGACCGACCCCTTGGTTCCGCCGGCGAGCCATCGCTTGCCGCACGCTTGCGTCATCTGGAACGTGCCCTTGAACACGATGTCGGCGATGGCATCGAACCCGCGCATCGACAGGTCCTCCGTCCGGGCAAGGAAATTTCCGGCGGCGTTGTTGACGAGTCCGGTAAGCGGACCGCTGGCCCAGATCGTATCGAGCATCGCCTCGATCGCCTCGGACGACTTGATGTCGCACACGATCGGGATCGCGCCCGTCCCCAGTTCCGCCGCGGCTTCCTCCAGCACCGAGGAACGGCGGCCGCACAGATAGACGGTTGCGCCGAGCGCGACGCAGGACCGCGCGATCTCCTTGCCCAGGCCGCTGCCCCCGCCGGTGACGAGGATACGGGAATTCCGCAACAACCCCTCTGCAAACATCGCCCTTCTCCTTCCCCACGGGCTTGGCGCGCCGGACGTCCAAAGGTCAACGCGTTGCGCAGCACATATCGGATACTTGGCGCGAGGGCGCGCCAGCCCTTTACGCGCCGCCCCCCAATGGATCAGGGACAGATGCAAAGGAGTGGATGAACGACCATGCCCTATCTCTATTCCGACGAGCAGAACCAGATCCGCGAAGAAGTACGCCGCACGCTGTCCGGCACGGCCGATCCGGCGACACTACGCGGGTTGCTCGAGACCAGCGGCCAATATGATGAAGGCTATTGGCGAACGGCGCGCGACATGGGCTGGACCGCCATGAATGTCGCCGAGGCCGATGGCGGTTTGGGGCTCTCGCTGGTCGAGACCATGATCGTGGCCGAAGAAACCGGGCGGGTACTGGCAGGCGCGCCGTTTCTGGCAACCGGCTTCGCCGCGGCGCACGCGCTCAAGCTCGGCGATCAGCCCGAATTGCTCGGCGCGCTTGCCAGCGGCCAGAAGATCGTGGCCCTTGCCTTCAGTGAAGGAAACGAGCCGCTTCCCCTCGGCCCTGCTGTGGCAATCGGGCCCGACGGCCGCGTTGCCGGGGAGAAGACCGCGGTTCTGGGCGGCGCCGTCGCCGATGTGGCATTGATCCTGTGCCACGACGCGGGCGGCGTCCCGGCGATTGCGCTGATCGACCTCAACAGCGCCGGCGTGACCCGCGCGCCCATCGCCAGCATCGACAACAGCCGCTGCCTCGCCACCTTGTCGTTCGACGGCGCGGCCGCAACGGTGCTGCGGTTGAACGACGCAGCGCTGGTCGCCCGGCAATGCCTCGCGCGGTTCGCGCTGCACCTGGCATCGGAGGCGGTCGGCGGCATCGAAGCCTGCCTGAAACTGGCGGCGGACTATGCCAATCAGCGCCAGGCATTCGGCCAGGCGATCGGCAAGTTCCAGGCGGTGAAGCACGCCATCTCGGAAATCTATGTCGCGAACGAACTGGCGCGCGCGTCGGTGCTCGATGCGGCGGTACGGCTCGAGAATGCCGATGACGATGCCGAAGCCTATGTCGCGGCAGCGCGGCTGAACGCGATCCATGGCTATGACTATGCCGCCGCAGCGTCCACCCAGGTCCATGGCGGGATCGGCGTGACCTGGGAGGCCGAGCCGCACCTCCACTATCGCCGTGCACGCAGCCTCGCGCTGGAGGCGGGCGGCGCGACCTATTGGGAAGACCGCATCGCCAGCTATCTGGAGGCCGCATAATGTCCGATCTGAATGCCTTTCGCAGCCAGGTCCGCACCTGGCTTGCCGGTCATGCCGCCGAGTTCGGCGTAGAAGCGCGCCGCGGCTTGAGCGAAGCCGACGACCTTGCCCTTGCCCGTCGCTGGCAGCGCACCAAATATGATGCGGGCTATGCCGGCATCTCCTGGCCGAAAACCTATGGCGGCGCGGGCCTGAGCGAACTTGAGCAGGCAATCTTCGCCGAGGAAGAGGCCAAGTTCAATTTCGGCACCAGCTATTTTGGCATCTCGCTCGGCCAGCCGATCCCGGTGATGCTGAAATATGCCTCCGAAGACCTGCGCCAGCGTTTTGCGCATCCCGCGCTGAAGGGCGAGGAAATCTGGTGCCAGCTCTTTTCCGAGCCCGCCGCGGGTTCGGATCTTGCAGGCATCCGGTTGCGCGCCGTTCGCGACGGCGACGACTGGGTTCTCAACGGACAGAAATTGTGGACGAGCTGGGCGCAATATTCCGATTATGGCGTGATCGTCACCCGAACCGATCCGGCCGTCGCGAAGCATAAGGGCCTGACCTATTTCTGGCTCGACATGAAGACGCCGGGCATCACCGTTCGCCCCGTTCGCCTCGCCAATGGCGAGGAGGATGTGAACGAGGTGTTCTTCGACGAGGTTCGCATTCCCGACAGCCAGCGGCTCGGACCGGTCGGCGGCGGCTTCGGCGTTGCGATCGATACGCTGATGATCGAACGCTATTCGGCCGCGGACGAGGCCGGATTCGGCCCTGCGCTCGATTCCTTCGTTTCGCTGGCCAAGGTAACGACGATCGACGGCAAGCCCGCGATCGAGGACGGACGCACCCGCCGGGAGATCGCCAACGCGTTCCGCCAGCAACGCGCACTGGTGGCGATCCGCACCAAGACGTTCATGGCGCTGCAGGAAGGAGCCGAGCCGGGCGCCGAAGGATCGATCCACAAGCTGGTGTCGATGCGCTTGCGGCAGCGGCTGTCGGCAGCCGCGATGGACCTGAAGGGTGCGGCGGGCGCAGAACTCGATCCGCATGCCTTTCCCAAGGACGACTGGGCGCATAGCTGGCTGACCGTTCCCACGCTGCGCATCGCGGGCGGCGCGGACGAAATGCTGCTCAACACCATCGCCGAAAGGCTGCTTGGTCTTCCCCAGGATTATCGCCCCGACAAGGCGGTACCGTTCGACCAGATCCAGCCCAGCCGCTGACGGAGCATGCAATGACTGCAATCAATGAGGGCACCTCACTCACCATCGAGGATGGCGTCGCCATCGTCACGCTGGACTTTCCTCCCGTCAACGCAATGTCTCCCGCCCTGATGGACGGCCTATACGACGCGCTGATGGCCGCGCTGAGCGACGATGCGGCGAAAGCGATCGTGCTGATCTGCGCGGGCCGTACCTTCATTGCTGGCGCTGACCTCAAATCACTGGGCAAGGTTCAGCCCAAGGTCGATTTCTTTGCGCTGCAGGACAGTATCGAGAACAGCCCCAAGCCGACCGTGGCGGCGCTGCACGGCACGGCGCTTGGCGGCGGCATGGAAACTGCCCTGACCTTTCACTATCGCATCGCGGTCCCATCGGCGCGGATGGGTCTGCCTGAAGTCAATCTGGGCCTGCTGCCCGGCGGCGGCGGTACACAGCGCCTTCCGCGCATCACCGGCGCGGAGGCCGCGCTGGACCTGCTGATCAGTGGACGGCAGGTCGGCGCGAAGGAAGCGTTGACCATCGGGCTGATCGACCGGCTGGCGGCCGAAGGCGCGTTGCGCGAGGATGCGATCGCCTTTGCGAAGGAATTGGTCGATGCGGGCGAGCCGCCCAAGCGGATACGGGATTGCGAAGCCAAGGTGGCTGCAGATCGCAAGGATGCAGGCCTGTTCGACCGGTTCCGCACGTCGCACGCAAAGCAACTGAACGGTCTCGACGCCCCGCAGGCAATCGTCCGCTGTGTCGAGGCGGCGGTCGCGGGTCCATGGGAAAAGGGTCTCGCGATCGAGCGTACCGAATTCCAGACACTGCTGGCCGGTCCGCAATCGGCCGCGCTCCGCCATGCCTTCATGGCCGAGCGGGCCGCGCAGAAGATACCCGGATTGCGCGCCGACCTGCCGCTGATCCCCGTCACCAAGGTCGGCATCGTCGGCGCCGGTACGATGGGGAGCGGCATCGCGATGGCGTTCCTCGCCGCCGGATTCGCGGTGACGATCGTGGAGACGCAGCAGGCAGCACTGGACCGGGGTGTGGCGCATATCACGGCGACGCTGCAATCGCGGGTCGAGCGCGGCAAGCTCGCGGCAGACAAGGCGGAGGCACAGATCGCGGCGCTGGCCCCGACGCTCGATCTATCGGAGCTCGCGGACGCCGATCTGGTGATCGAGGCGATCTTCGAGAATCTGGCGGCGAAGCAGGCCTTGTTCGGCACGCTGTCCGCCATCGTTCGGCCCGACACGATCCTCGCAACCAATACCTCGTTCCTCGATGTCGACGCCATCGCCGCCGGTGCGGTGGGACCCGAGCGCGTGCTCGGGATGCATTTCTTCTCGCCGGCCAACGTCATGCGGCTGCTCGAGGTGGTCCGAGCCGCAAAGACCAGCGAAGCGGTGCTCGCGAGCGTGATGGCGCTGGCCAAGAAGCTGGGCAAGGCGGCGGTCGTCTCCGGCGTCTGTTTCGGATTTATCGGCAACCGGATGCTGGCGGCGCGCCAGGTCCATGCCGATGCGATGGTGCTGGCGGGGGTACTGCCCTGGGACATCGACCGGGTACTGACCGGGTTCGGCTTTCCGATGGGGCCGTTCGCGATGCTGGATCTTGCCGGACTGGATATAGGCTGGGAGGGCGACACGGACAGCGTCAAATCCCGCCTCGTCGCGGCTGGCCGCAAGGGACAGAAGAGCGGCGCTGGCTATTATGACTATGAGAACAAGACGCCCAGCCCTTCGCAGACGACACTCGATATGATCGCCGGTCTCGCAAGCGTGGCTCCCGGATCAGTCACCCTTTCCGACAGAGAAATCCTCGACCGGCTGTTGCTGCCGATGATCAACGAGGGGGCAAAGATCCTGGAGGAAGGGATCGCGCTCCGTGGGTCCGACATCGACCTGGTCTGGATCACCGGCTATGGCTGGCCCGCGCAGACAGGCGGACCCATGTTCCATGCCGACGCGATCGGGCTGACCCGGGTGGTGGACGGGCTTCGCCGCATGGGGGTTGAGCCGGCAGCGCTATTGCTCAAGCTCGCATCGGAAGGCGGTTCGCTCGCCGCCTATGCGGGCTGATCGTCCAGCAACGCGGCAAGCTCCTCCGAAACCAGATCCAGCCCGGCTTCCACATCGATCGCGGCTTCGTCTTCCGCCGCGGCGCTGGCGAACTGGTCGATCCGGGCGAGCGTGAGAGCAAGCCGCGCGCGATCGCGCGCGTCGAACCTCGCCAGGGCCGGAAACCGCTCGGCAAGCGCCGTCGACAGGAGGGCGCGGTGCTCGCGCAACAAGGCGCGCGCGTCCGCATCGCTCGCCAGGCCGAGGTGAAACAGCGGCATCGCATCCCGATGCCGCTTGAGCGCAGCGACATATTCGCTCAGCCAATGCCGGGCGGCGGCAACGTCGACGAGCGGTGCATCGCACAGCTCGCGGAAGATCAGCCGTACGCCGCGCATATTGGCGGCGAGCAACTCACGCAGGATCGCGTCCTTGTTGGCGAAGTGAAGGTAGAGGGTCGCCCGCCCGACCCCCGCCGCCCGCGCAATCTGGTCGATCGAGGTCTCGGCGACACCATGCTCGTAGAAACACTGGCGCGCAGCGTCGGCGATGCGCCGACGGGTGAGGCGCCGCTGATCCTGCCGGGTGACGGGCCGCACGAGGCTCACAGGCGGCCCCTCGCCCAATGCATATGTGATCGCTGGTCCATGACAATGGACAGGTGGCAGTTGACTGGACGATTGTCCAGCCAAGGAGAGTTGGATGAACCACGCAATGCCTCGCAACCGCGGCGCAAGACCATGACCGGCCATCTCGAAGGCAAGGTTGCGCTTGTCACGGGCGGCAGTCGCGGAATGGGTCGCGAGATGGTCCTCGCCTTCGCCCGCGAAGGGGCGGACGTCGTCATCGCCAGCCGCAAGCTCGACTCATGCCAGGCAGTCGCGGCAGAGGTCCGCGCGCTCGGCCGACGCGCGCTCCCCCTCGCCGTGCATGCCGGTGAATGGGGGCAGATGGAGACGCTCGCCGACACTGCCTGGAGCGAATGGGGACGGGTCGATATTCTCGTCAACAATGCGGGCATGTCCCCGGTCGAACCCAGCAGCGTGGCCACCAGCGAAGCGCTGTTCGACAAGATCATCGCAGTGAACTTCAAGGGGCCGTTCCGCCTCGCCGCGCTGCTCGGCACGCGAATGCGCGAGGCCGGCGGCGGCTCGATCATCAACGTCTCGTCGCTGGGCGCGAAGAACCCGCAACCCGGCATCATCCCCTATGCCGGCGCCAAGGCCGCGCTCAATGCGATGACCCTGGGGCTCGCACGCGAGTTTGCCCCGATGGTGCGCGTCAACACGATCTCGCCGGGTATGTTCGCGACCGACATCTCGCGGCACTGGGTGAATACCGCGGCGATGCAGGCAGGCATCCCGATGAAGCGGTTCGGACAGCCCGACGAAATCGTCGGTGTCGCCTTGTACCTGGCATCCGACGCCGCTTCCTACACCACCGGCGCCGATATCGCGGTGGGCGGCGGTATTTGATGCGGACGCTGCTCAGTCACCGCCCCGGCGGACCGGAAACACTCCTGATCGAGGAACGGCCAGACATCGCCCCCGGCCCTGGCGAAGTGCTGATCGATGTGCATGCCGCCGCGCTCAACTATCCCGACGTCCTGCTCATCCAGGACCTCTACCAGATCCGCCCGCCACGCCCCTTCGCACCGGGGTCGGAAGTCGCAGGCGTGGTGCGGGCGGTCGGCAGCGGCGTTACCCGCTTTGGTGTCGGCGATCGGGTCATCGGCACGGCAGCATGGGGCGGCCTTGCGACCCAGTTCATCGTTCCCGAAGCGAATTGCATCGCAATCCCGGCCGGCATGCCGTTCGATGAAGCCGCCGCCCTGATCGTCACCTTCGCGACCAGCCATTATGCGCTGCGCGACCGGGCAGCGCTTCGTCCTGGAGAAACGCTGCTCATACTGGGTGCGACCGGCGGCGTCGGCATCGCGGCGATCCAGCTTGGCAAGGCATTTGGCGCGCGCGTCGTCGCGGCTACATCCTCGCCCGAAAAGGCGGCGCTCGCACGCGATCAGGGTGCGGATGCTACGATTGTCTACCCGGCGGATCTTTCGGGTCGCGACAGCCAGCGCGCGTTCACGGACGCTCTGAAAGCCGAGGGACCGATCGACGTGATCCTGGATCCCGTCGGCGGCCCGCTCAGCGAAGCCGCTGTGCGAAGCATCGGGTGGCAAGGACGACACCTGATCGTCGGTTTCACCGCGGGAATTCCCACGCCTCCCCTCAATCTGCTGCTGCTCAAGGGCGCATCGTTCGTCGGGGTCTTCTACGGCGATTTCACCCGCCGGAACCCGGACAGGCGGAACGAATATCTGGCGGAAATTGTCGCGCTGCACGCTGCCGGAGCGATCCGTCCGCATATTTCCCGCCGCCTGCCGCTCGAGCGCGCCGCGGAGGGGCTCGCGGCGCTGGCCGAACGGTCGGCAACCGGAAAAATCGTCATCGAAATAGGTGCCAAATGAGAATCAGCCAGCTTCATCCCCAGTTTTTCGGCGAGGTGGTGGACCTCGACCTTTCGCAACCGTTGCACGGCGATCAGGTTGCGGTTCTGCAGCGGGCGATCGACGAACATGCCGTGCTGGTCTTTCGCGATCAGCAGGCGATGGATGACGATGCGCAGATCGCGTTCAGCGGACTGTTCGGTCCGCTCCAGCGTTCGATCACGGTTCATCGCAAGGATACCGAACGCCGCCTGAAACGGGACGAACTCAGCGACATCTCGAATGTCGACGAGACGGGACAGAGGCTGGCGGCGGACGACCGGCGCAGGCTGCTCCAGAAGCCCGCACGGCTATGGCATACCGACAGTTCGTTCCGAAATCCGCCGGGACGCTACACATTCCTGGCGGCGCGTACGCTTCCACCCGAAGGCGGCGATACCGAATTCGCGGATATGCGCGCGGCTTATGATGCCCTCGACCAGTCCACCCGAGACCGGATCGCAACGCTCATCGTCCACCATTCACTCGACCGGTCCCGTCGCCTGGCAGGCGCTCCAGCCCTGAGCGAGGAAGAAGCACGCAACCTGCCGGGTGCGGAGCATCCGTTGGTGCGGCGTCATCCCTCGGGCCGCGACGTCCTCTATCTGGCTTCGCATGCCGAATGGATCGTGAGTTGGCCGGAAGGTGAGAGTCGCGCGCTGCTCGACGCGCTTACCGCGCATGCGACCAGTGCGCCGTTCGTCCATCGCCATGTCTGGCGCGACGGCGACCTGGTGATGTGGGACAATCGCTGCACGATGCACCGCGCCACCCCGTTTCGGGACGATCTTTACCGTCGCGACATGCGGCGAACCACCGTGGCGGACGAGTAGCGACAGCGATTTCTGACGGTTCATCAACAGGAATGTGCTGAAACCATCCGCCGCATGGCCCAAGAACCGACATGCTGTATGTTACTCAAGAGCCGGACCAGATACGGCCATGATGGACCCGAGGGAGGGGATATGAAGCCTGTTTCCAAGCGCGCCTTGCTGACCGCAAGTGCAATCGCCGCATTGATTTCCACGCCTTCCTTCGCCGCGGACGAGCCTGTGGCCAGCGCGGCGTCGCCGGCTCAAACGGCCGGGCAAACGGCTGCGGACCCGGGCGCACCGGCCGCACAGGACGACGCCGGCGCACCGGCGGAAATCGTCGTTACGGCCCGTCGCCGCGAGGAAGCTCTGTCGCGCGTCCCGGTTGCCGTCACAGCATTCGACAGCTCGATGCTGGCCGAGCGTTCGATCACCTCGATCGACCAGCTGACCCAGGCGACGCCTGGCCTCACCTATGGCCGCTCGGGCGGCAGCGCCAACCCGCAGATCGTGATCCGTGCGCAGAGCCGCTCGAATATCGGCGATGCCGCGCAGCCCGTTCTTACCTATTTTGCCGATGTGCCGCTTCCTTATGTGGCCAGCGTCATCCCGACCTACGATCTTTCCTCGGTCCAGGTTCTGAAGGGACCGCAGGGTACCCTGTTCGGCCGAAACTCGACCTCCGGCGCGGTGCTGGTCTATCCCACGGCGCCGTCGCACGAACTCGGCGGCTACCTGTCCGCCAGCTATGGCAATTACAACGCGATCGTTGTCGAAGGGGCGCTCAATGTGCCGATCGTCCAGGACAAGGTTGCGATCCGCGTCGCCGGCCAGCGCAACAAGCGCGACGGGCACACGATATCCCAGGTCACCGGGCAGGATCTGAATGACATCAACGACACGTCGTTCCGCGTGTCGCTGCTGATCGATCTCGGCGATTTCCAGAACACCACGGTCTATGACAATATCCGCTGGGAACGGCAGGGCGACGCTGCCGTCCTGACCCATCTGTATCCCGGAACGATCACGCCGCGCTTTCCCGGTTTCAACACCTTCTTCGATTGCGGTACCTCGGCCTCCTGCGATGTCGATCTCGCGCTGGCGCGGCAACAGGCCGCGGGGGTCCGCAAGAACTTCACCGCTCCGCGCGTCTTCCAGAATGTTCAGCTCCAGGGCTTGTCGAACACGACCAC
Organism: Sphingomonas sp. J315; assembly: GCF_024666595.1. Taxonomy (NCBI): domain Bacteria; kingdom Pseudomonadati; phylum Pseudomonadota; class Alphaproteobacteria; order Sphingomonadales; family Sphingomonadaceae; genus Sphingomonas; species Sphingomonas sp. J315. Next base: position 1,287,374 of record NZ_CP088296.1, read on the forward strand.
GCTCAATCTCGGCAACATCACGCTGAAGAACATTCTAGGGTACAGAACCGCCTATCACTACAGCCTGACCGATACCGACGGCACCGAGATGGGGCTGACAACGGCTGAGAATCTTCAGGATTTCAGCCAGTTCAGCGAGGAATTCCAGGTCCAGGGAAGCTTCCTCGAGGACCGGCTCGATACCATCTTCGGCGCATTCTATCTCAAATCGAAGCCCAGCGGCCGCACCGGTCTGATCGTCGCTCCCTTCACGCCCCGCCTGCCCGCTTCGCTTGTGCTGAGCTATCGTACGCAAGAAAGCAAAGCGCTGTTTGGACAAGCCAGTTTCAACCTGGGCGGCGGCTTCAAGATCGATGCCGGTGTCCGTCACACATGGGACAAGACCACCTCGTGCGCGACTGGCTATAGCGCGAACAATCCGTATGTTCCCGGCACGCCGGTCGCATCGCTCGATCAGTGCCGGAACGGCGGAACGCTCACGGTGAACGGCGCTCCGGTGGCGATAAAGGGCACGCAATCCGTCGCGGATTCCGCCGCCTGGACATGGAATTTCGGCGTCAACTATCAGGCGACCGAGAGCATTTTCCTCTATGCCACGGTTCGCCGCGGCTATCGCGCGGGCGGCGTCAACACGCCGGTTCTTGGCGGGATCCTGACCCCGTTCCAGACCTATGAACCCGAAACGGTGGTGGATGCCGAAATCGGCATGAAGGCACGCTGGTCTGCGGGCGGGGTGCGCGGCACGTTCAACATCGATGTCTTCCGGGGCACGTATAACGGGTCGCAGCGCGGCGTTAACGGAACCAACAACAATTTCGATGGCGACGGTAATCCCAATAACGACCCGTCGGCGGGCACGATCATCATCAATGCCGGCAAGGCGCGGGTGCAGGGCTTCGACATCGACGCGACGATCACGCCGACACGCGGCCTCACATTCGGCGGCTTTATCAGCTACAATGATGCAAAATATCTGGATACGGGAACCCCGGCAGTCCTTGCATCGCGAAACGCCTTCCCGGCTAAGCCCGAGGACACGGCGTTCCCCTATGCGCCCGCGCTCACCCTGGGCGGCAATGTCAGCTACGAAACCTCGCTCGGCCCGGATATCGGGGGTCTGACGTTCAACGCCGATGTCTATCGGGCGAGCCGGACCTATTTCAGTCCGTTCAAGAGCGACAAGCAGTTGAGCCAAGGCGCCTATGCGGTGGTTGGCGCGCGGCTGGACTGGACCGATGTCGGCGGGACCCCGCTGACGCTGGGCGTCTTTGCCCGTAACCTGTTCAACGAAGTCTATGCGGTCGGTGGTGCCAATACCGCGACTTCAGCTGGATATGCGTCGCTGTTCTACAACGAACCGCGCACCTATGGTGTTCAGGCCAAGCTGAAATTCTGACACTCGACTGACTGTTGTCATGACGAGACGGCGGGCCTTGCGGTCCGCCGTCTTCATTTGCGGGCCGATGACGATCGAGGCCGGACACTATAGCGAACAAGAGCGATCATGTTCGGTCGCGATGATCCCGTTTCCCGCTCGACACCCTCCCCAGAGCAAGAACGGACAGTCTGCTCGTTAATTCTGACAATCCATCAAGAATACGATTGCAAGCCATGCTGCATCGCGGCAAGTGCGAGTTGTTCGTGCTGTCCGCGGACAGGCTTGGAGACCGATCAAATTATGAAACCCTATCTGACGTGCGTGTGCACGGCACTCCTCTTCGCCGCGCCGATGCAAGCATTGGCCGCGCAGGCCGCGCCCGCGGCGGCGATCGCCGTAAAGAAGAACCAGACGATCATCGACGCCGACGGCCGCGTGCTGGGCAAGGTCTATGAAGTGAATGATGCGGGCGGCTTCGTTACCTTCACCGCGCAGATGAAGGTGTATCGCGTGCCGATCTCGACGCTGTCGGCCGACGGGGCGCGACTCAAGACCACCCTGACCCGCAAGGCGATCGGTCTCTGACGCGCAGGGGCCGGCGCGCCGGCCCCTTCCCTAGCCCTGCGGCGCAATCATGCGGGTCAAAATGCGCGCCTGTGCGGCGCGGATACGCTGCGCCGATATGGTCAGCCGGGGTTCCCGGTGCACCGCAGCGGCCAGCCGCTCAATCGATGCGAACAGCACGATGCTCTCGGCATAGGCGTCGGTTTCATCCAGCGGCGGTTCGAGATGCGGCGCCCGCTTCAACAACTCCCAAAAACGGTTGAGCACCGCTTCCGCCCATCGGCCGCGCAATCTGGCGAACCGCGGATCCCCCCGGTCGGCTTCCATCATGCGATAGTGAAGCACCGCATTGTGCCGCTCCCATTGCTCGGCAAGCATCTTCAGGAATGCCTCGCTGTCTTCCGCAACCCGCGCGTTGCTGTGGAAGATGTCGAGCTTCGAAAATGCTGCCAGCATGTCTTCGGTCGCCGCCTCGCTGAGCGCATAGAGAATATCCTGCACATCGCGAAAATAGACGTAGAATGTTGCCGATGCGGTTCCGGCCTCGGCGGCGATCGCCATCGCGGTGAGGTCCATCGGCGAGGTCGAAGCGAGCAACAGCGCGGCCGCGTCGACCAGGCGTTGGCGCGTCTCGCGCCCCTTGCGGCCCAACGCGTGCGGCGACGAGGATCGAAAGGAAGCATCAGCACGCGTCATGATGTGGAATCTAGGCGCCCGCTGTACCGAGTGAAAGCTTGATACCGGTCCCGGTGATCGCCGCGGCATCCTGCGAGAGCAGGAACGCCACCACAGCCGCCGCGCTTTCGAGACTCACCCAACCCGCCGGATCGGCGTCGGGCATGTCCTTGCGGTTGGCCGGCGTATCGAGGATGGTCGGCAGAATTGCGTTGACGCGGATGCCCCTGCCCCGAAGCTCTTCGGCAAGGCTCTCGGTCAGCGCCATGACGCCTGCCTTCGAGGCCGCATAGGGCGCCATGCCCATGCCCGGCGCGGCGGATGCCGCCGCGCCGACATTCACGATCGCACCCGATTTCAGGTGAGGCAGCACCGCCCGCGAGCTGATTGCTGCGGTGCGCAGGTTGATGCGATACATGGCGTCCCAGCTTGCGATCGACCCGGTTTCCACCGGCTCCCAGGTGAAACCGCCGGCGACATTGATCAACGCGTCGATCTCGCCCAACGCACCCGCTGCTTCGGAGAATGCTGTCGCCACCGCCGTTTCATCGGCAAGATCAACACCCGCGATGACGCGGTCTGCGTCACTCTCGCCCGATGCGATATCGACTGCAACCACGCGATGCCCCCGCGACTTCAAGGTCGTCACGACCGCGCGCCCCAATCCGCCCAGTCCCCCGGTGACGATCACATGTCCCATCGCTGTCCTCCATACACTCGATTCTACGCGATCTAACCCGATCGCCCGCTGCCGCCAACGCAACCAGAAAGCATCGAATATGCGATGCTCTACCCGGCACCTTGCGCTGCGCACTGCGGAGATAGGAAGCTGGCCCGTGATGAGGATCATGCGGACCGATGACCGCGATGTCGCGGTGCTCATGTTCAATCGCCCGGAGCGATTGAACGCGATCGACACGGCAATGCTGGCTGAGCTCAACACCCATCTCGACACGATCGAGAGCGATGCCAGCCGCGCTTTGGTGATCACAGGTTCGCCGCGCGCCTTTTGCGTCGGTTCCGACCTCAAGGAGAAGGGCGCGGATGGCGAGTTGCGCATCCGTCACATGCATGCGTTGATCCAGCGGCTCCGGGCATTTCCGAAAATCGGGGTCGCCGCGCTTTCCGGCTACGCACTGGGAGGCGGGCTGGAAATCGCATTGGGACTGCAGTTTCGGATCGCCGACCCTAATGCCGTGCTTGGCCTGCCCGAGGTGAAACTCGGCCTGATACCCGCTTATGGGGCGACGCAGATCTTGCCCCGCCTGATCGGCGAGACGCGGTCGCTCGACCTGATGCTGAGCGGCGACCCGATCGACCCGGTCACCGCGCTGGCCTGGGGGCTGATCGATCGGATCAGCGAGAATGTGGTCGAGGCCGCAGTCGAATTCGCACTGCAACGCGCAGGCAACAGTCCCTCGGCCGAAGCCGCGATACGTCAAGCGGTACGCGCGAGCGGGATGCCGCTTGCCGAAGGCCTGGACGTGGAGCGCGAACTGGCAATCGCGACGTCTGGAAGCAATGAGGCGAAGGCCGCGCTCGCAGCCTTCAAGGCGGGCTAACCGCCCCGATCGCGGCCGCATAGTCGGCAGACAAGCGCTCGACCAGTTCGGCGACGGACGGCACGTCCGTGATCGCACCGACGCCCTGCCCCGCCGACCAGATGTCCTTCCAGGGTCTGAGTCCGCGTTCGTCAAGCACGGGAAGCGGGCCGGTCGCGGCCTGAAACAAAGCCGGGTCGAGCCCATTGGCGGTGAGCGATCTGGTCAGGAAATTCGCCGGCGTCCCGCTGATCCCGCGTGTCGCCAGCACATCCTTTGCGCGCGATGCGATGAGCATCGCGTGATAGTCGGGATGTACCGATGCCTCGCGCGTCGCGATGAAGCGGGTGCCCATATAGGCAAGATCCGCTCCCATCATCCGCGCTGCAGCTACGTCCCGCCCCGTTGACATGCCCCCGGCAAGCAGGATGGTGCCGTCGAATACGGCGCGCACCTCGTTCAGCACCGCAAAGGGGTTGAGCCAGCCGGTGTGCCCGCCGGCACCTGTGGTCAACACGATCAGGCCATCGACCCCCGCCTGCGCTGCGATCTCGGCGTGGCGCGCGCTGGCGACGTCGTGAAAGACGGTGCCACCATAGTCATGTACCGCCGCAACGACATCGTGATCCGCTCCGAAGGAGGTGATCACGAGCGGAACCTGGCGTCGCACCGTAATCGCCAGATCTTCAGCCAGCCGTCCATTCTGCTTGCCGACGATCAGGTTCACGCCATAGGCCGCATCAGTCTCGTCCAACGCAGCGCCGATCTGCTCGAGCCAGCTCTCATAGTCCGCCGCACTGCGCGCGTTCAGCGACGGGAAGGTTCCGATGATCCCTGCCTTGCATGCCGCAATCGTCAGCGCCGGATTTGAGATGAGGAACATCGGCGCCACCATCACGGGTAGCTCAAGATTGCACCGAAGCCGTTCAGCGATGGCCATGTTGATATCCTGTTGCCCCGGGCGAGCTTATCGGATGCGGGCGCCGTTTCGTATCCTTGGCGCGACGCATCACAACCATGCGCTTGGCTGCCGCTCCATTGCGCAGAGACGGCGCGAGACATACCGCAATGTCCGACAGGCTGAAGGGGCCGATACGTTCACAATGCTTCCTGGAGCAGACGCTTATGAAACTCGATTCCTCGATTTCCGCGATCGTCACCGGCGGCGCCTCCGGCCTGGGGCACGCAACCGCGAAGGCGATCGCCGAAACAGGCGCGAAAGTCGCCATCTTCGATCTCAATGAGGAACTGGGCGAGAAGGTCGCCGCCGAAATCGGCGGCATTTTCTGCAAGGTCGATGTGCTGTCCGACGAGTCAGTCGATGCGGCGTTCGAGAAGGCCCGCTCGGCAAATGGCCAGGAGCGGGTACTGGTCAATTGCGCCGGGACGGGCAACTCGATCAAGACCGCCGGCGTCGACAAGAAGACCGGTGAGATCAAGTATTTCCCCAGCGACAAGTTCGCCTGGGTTTTGATGGTCAACACGGTGGGCACATTTCGCTGCATCACCCGTTCGGCGGCGGGCATGCTGACGCTCGACCCGGTGGACGGGGAGCGCGGCGCGATCGTTTGCACCGCATCCGCTGCAGCCCAGGACGGGCAGATGGGTCAGGCGGCCTATTCAGCGTCGAAGGCAGCCGTGGTCGGCATGACGCTCCCGATCGCGCGCGATCTCTCCGGTTCGGCGATCCGCATCAACACGATCATGCCGGGCATTTTCGCGACGCCGCCGATGCTGGGCGTGCCGGACAATGTGCGCAGCGTACTGGAGGCATCGGTCCCCTTTCCGAAACGCTTCGGGGCGCCGGCTGAATATGCCAGCCTGGTGCTGGAAATGGTACGAAACGGCTATTTCAACGGCGAGACCGTGCGTCTCGATGGCGCCATCCGCATGCCGATGCGCTGAGGAGCAGCAAGATGAGCTTTATCCTGTACGAAGTTCGCGACCGCGTTGCGATCGTCACACTCAATCGGCCCGAGGCGAACAACGCGCAGCACCCGCCTCTGCTCGCCGAACTGGACGCTGCGTTCGACAAGGCGGTCGCCGACGACAATGTCCGGGTCATCGTGCTGAATGCCAGCGGCAAGCATTTCTCGGCCGGCCATGACATCTCGGCGGAGGTGGTGAAGCACGAACCCTGGCTGTCGATGTTCGACGATGTCAGCGCGAACGGCCTGCTTCGGATGTACCGCTGGGAAAGCAAGCATTTCCTCGGCTATTCGAACAAGTGGCGCAACCTCCCCAAGCCCACCATCGCCGCGGTTCAGGGGGCCTGTGTCGCGGCCGGGCTGATGCTGATCTGGCCGATGGATCTGATCGTCGCGGCCGACAATTCGCGCTTTTCCGATCCCGTGATCAACATGGCGATCGGCGGCGTCGAATATCACGGCCACACCTGGGAGTTCGGCCCCCGCAAGGCCAAGGAAATGCTGTTCACCGGCCGCTGGATGAATGCCGAAGAGGCCGAGAAGGTCGGCATGATCAATCGCGTCGTCCCGCTTGAGCAGCTGCATGAGGCCACGCTGGCATTGGCGAACGACATCGCGACCAAGCATCCGCACGGCCTGCTCATGGCCAAGCGCGCGGTCAATCAGACGATGGACATCATGGGACAATATGCCGCGATCCAGGCGTGCTTCGATACCCATTCTCTGGGCCATGCCAATGCCTGGGCCGCCGAAGGCCGGGTCACGCTCGCCAATCTCGAAGAAATGACTGCAGCCAACAAGAAGGCCTGAAGGATCCCGTCCAATGAAGCTTGCCCTCTCCGAAAGCCAGTCGATGCTGAAGGACACCGTCGCCCGCCTGTTCGCGGACGAGGCGACGCCGGAGCGGCTGCGCGCCGCCGAGGATACAGGGGTCGATCAGGCACTATGGGACAAGCTGGTTGAGCTGGGCATTGTCGGTATCCGGGCGATCGAGCCGCAGGATGGCGGGATGACGCTGATGGACGCGGCCATCGTTGCCGAGGAAGCAGGCCGCCATGTCGCGCCCGTGCCGCTGATCGAAGCGATCGTTGCGATCGCGCTGCTCCACCGGCTGGATGCCCCCGCCGCGCTGTTGTCCGCGGTCGATAGCGGGGCGATCGCAACGCTTGCGCTCAACCCGGTCGTGCCGGGCGTGGCCCAACCGGTGCTCGGCGGGTCGCGCGCCCATGTCGTGCTCGCGCTTGACGGAAACGACCTCGTCGCCCTGACCGGGTTGAATGCCGCGAAAGCGTCCAATATCGCCGCCGCCGCGGTCGCCAATCTCGATCTGTCGGACGGCGCGGGCGAGCGGTTCGTGCTGGCGACCGGCGACATTGCGGTATCGCAGTTCGCCGCCGCGTGCGAGGAATGGAAGGTCCTCACCGCTGCCTATCTGGCCGGTCTTGGCCGCCGGGCGCTCGAGCTCGCCGCCGCCTATTCGGTCGAACGCCATGCCTATGGCTCGCCGATCGGCGCCTATCAGGGCATTGCGCATCCGATGGCCGACGCGGCGACGCATATGGACGGGGCAAAGCTGCTGGCATGGCGCGCCATTGCCTCGATTGCAGCGGGCGATGCCAAGGGAGGCGCGCGCGCCGCCATGGCCTATTGGTGGGCGGCCCATAGCGTAGACCAGGCGGTGCAACATTCGGTGCGTACCTTTGGTGGCTATGGCCTCAGCCTCGAATATGACGTCCAGCTCTATTTCCGCCGCGCCAAGCTGCTGTCGCTGATCGCGGGCGACCCCAATGCCGAGCTCGACCGCATCGCCGCGCGCCTTTGGGACGGCGAGACCGTAGCCCTGCCCCGCGCCGGGGAGGTGGAGATCGATTTCGAATGGGGCGCGGAGGCCGACGCCTATGCCGCCGAGTTGCGCAGCTTCGTCGAAGGGCAGATGACCCCCGATATCGAGGCGAAGAAGCATCATTCCACCGCGGGCCACCATCCCGGATTCCACAAGAAGCTGGCCGAGGCTGGCCATGCCTATCCCGACCTCGGCGCCGACGGCCAGAAGGTCCGCAGCCGCTACGAAGTGATGGCCGCTGCGCCGATGTGGGAAGATATCGGTTGGACCCGCACGCCGATCGCTGTCACCGAGTTCGTCGCCAAGATGGCGCAGCTCTGGTCGCAGCCGGAAACAAAGGAAGAGATCGTCGGCGCCATCGCCCGCGGCGAAGCATTGGGCGCGCTCGGCTTCTCCGAGCCGCAATCGGGCTCGGACGTGTTCGGGACAAAGTTCAGTGCCGTACGCGATGGTGACGAATGGGTGCTGAACGGGCAGAAAATGTTCACCACCAACGGCCACCAGGCCGACTATATCCTGATGCTGACCCGCACCGACAATAGCGGCAAGAAGCACCAGGGCCTGACGATGTTCATCATGCCGATGAAGCTGCCCGGCATCGAACTGCACCCGGTCTATACGCTGCAGGACGAGAAGACGAACATCACCTACTTCACGGATGTCCGCATTTCGGATCGCTACCGCATCGGTGAGGTCGGCGACGGCGCGCGCGTCATGGCATCGGCGCTCGGCTTCGAACATGGTGGATCAGGCTATCACGCGGCGCAGACCGCGATGATGCGCCGAGCCCTTACCTGGGCGCGCAAGCCCAGCGGCAATGGCGCGGCGCCGATCGACAACCCGTTTCTTCGTCGCGTGCTGGCTCGTGCCGCAATCAACGACGAAGTGGCGGACGTGCTCTGCCGGCGCCAGGTGTGGGCGGATGTCGAAGGCATCCACGACATCAGCTATGGTCCGATGGCGAAGATGTTCACGACCGAAACCATGTACCGGGATGCCAGCGCGATCGTCGAGGCCGGCGCGCCCGGTTCGCTGGTGCGCGGTGTCGATCCCGACATGGACTATGTCGAGACAACGATGCGGCGGGCCATCGCCATGACCGTCTATGGCGGCACCAGCGAAGTGCACCGCAGCCTGATCGCCGAGAAGTCGCTGGGCATGCCCAAATCGCGAAGCTGAATCCGCCCACGCTTGACAGGGAGCGCCTCGCGGCGTTCCACAGCGGGATGGACGAGACGAACAAGCATGGACAGTCGATCGGCCGCAAGGGCGCCGAAAGCCGGCGGCGGTTGCTCGATGCGGCCCGTCAGCTGATCGCGGTCGAGCCGGCGCACAAGTTGACGGCCAGTGCCATTGCCCGCGCTGCGACACTGGCTTCGCAAACATTCTATTTGTACTTCAAGGATATCGACGAAATCCTTCTGGCCCTCAGCCATGAGGCCGGGGCAGACATGGATGAGGTCCAGGAGGCGCTACGCGGCGACTGGACATCGGCCACGCCTGCAGAACATGCGACGCGCTTCATCGACGCCTTCAGCGCCTATTGGGACCGGCATCGAACGATCCTCACGGTCCGCAACTATTTGTCGGACAGCGCGCATCCCGCGTTCCTCGCCGTCCGCCAGGAAGCGGCAATGCCGCTGATCCACGCGATCGCCGAACGCATCCTCGCGGCGCACCCCGATGACGTCGATCCGAAATCGGCACTGGCGCGCAGCGTGATCATCTATTCGGCGATCGAGCGCATGGCAGCGCGTCCCGCAACGATGCGACAGAATCCTGCGATCGTCGCGCCGGATGACCTGAAACAGGCCGAGATCGACATCCTGACATTGCTGTTCACGCCGACCGTCAAGGGTTCGCCCGCAGATCGCGCACTCGCCTCGTTTCGCCACCAGGCATAAAGAAGCCGCCCGGACCCAGGGTCCGGGCGGCATAGCTTGCCTATCGCGATGTTCAGCGCTTGCCGTCGAGCAGGCCCTTCAAGTTGCTGCTCATGAACATCTCCTGTTCTGCCGGCGTGAAATCCTTCACCTCGTGGAGGAAGTCGAGCGGCATCGCGAGCCCTTCGGCATGCGGCCAGTCGCTGCCGAACACCAGGCGCTCGACCGGGACGAATTCGCGCAGCTCGTTCAGGTCCTCCTCGTAATATGGCTCGACGAACACGCTCTCTCGGAACGTATCGATCGGATGGCGCTTGAACGCCTGCGGCATCTGGCCATGGGCGCGCTTGAACATCTTCATCAGATGCGGAACCCAGATCGAGCCGTTCTCGGCCGACATCCAGCGAATGTTCGGGAAGCGATCCATCACGCCATGCGCGATCAGCGCCGCGATGGTGTCGGCGATCGAGCGCCCCTGCGTATCCATGCAAGCCTTCAACGGATCCGAACGGTCGAACGCGACCATCTCGCTGGCGCCGCTACCCCACCAGCGATAGATCTGATCGTAACCGCTGTCGGACACATGCAGTACGACGAAGATGTTCGATTCGTTGACCTTGCCCCAGAAACGGTCGAACTCGCGGAGGCCAGGGGAACGCGGGCCGAACAGTCCGGGCACCGGCGCCGGACGGATCAGGATATGGCGTGCGCCATTCTTCAGCGCCCAATCCAGTTCCTGTTCGGCCTTCTCGGCATCGGCCAGCGAGATATAGGCGCAGGGATAGAGCCGGTCCTTGTAGTTGAAGGTCCATTCGTCGAGCACCCAGGCGTTGAGCGAATGAACCAGCGCCGCCATCAGCTCGACATTGTTGCCCATATGCCCCTCGATGATCGAGGCCAGGGTCGGGAAGATGAGCTGGGCGTGCACGCCCTGCTCGTCGAGCAGCTTCAGCCGGGCTTCGGGATTGCCGAACTCGGGCTGATAGGCCAGCGGATCGCCGGTGAGCTCGCGCAGCGTCTTGCCCTCGGCATTCTCGCCGCGATACCAGATTTCATGGCTGCCCGGCGCAGCGACGACCTCGAAGGTCGGGTTGGGTATATATTCGCTGATATGCCCGTTGATCGCCAGCTTGGTGCGGCCCTCGACCTGCACATACTGGAAATCCTTGTGAAACTGCTTGGGCAGATGGCGGCGGAACGTGTCCATCGTCTCATAGAGATGTCCATCGCCGTCATAGACCGCATAGGGCAAAATGCGGGTTTCGGGTTCGCGTTCAAGTACAGCCGTTACAGCCACAATCTCTCTCCTTGATCGCCGCAGCCGTATCAGGCCGCGTTGCGTATTGCTTCGGGTTCGAACATCGGAAGCCAGATATCCTCATCGTGATCGAACGTGACTCTGACACGCATGCCGATGTGGACCTGATCGGATGCGATGCCGCGTATGTTGGTGGTGAGCTGAAGCCCATCCTGCTCGTCCAGCCGAACGACGCCGATGACATAGGGCACCTCAAGGCCCGGACCCCACGCCTTCTCGTTCACCGTATAGCTGAACACCGTGCCTCGTCCGGACAGCGGCTCGGGGGCGAGATGCTTGGTCAGGCATTTCGGACAGACCGGTTGGGGCGGATGCACCCAGAAGCTGCAATCCTGGCATCGCAGCATGCGCAGCACGCCGTCTTCGCCGCTTGTCCAATAGAAGCGGTTCAGATCGTCGAGCCTGGGCAGCATCCGCTGATAACCGGCACCCATCTCACTCGGCCGCTTCGAGTTCGCCGTCCTGCTTGGCGACGTCCATGAACATTTTGGTGATGTCGCCCGAGGTCACCCGGCGCGCGACCTCGCCCTCGGCGAGCGGTGCGGGGCCACCATAGCTTCGGGGCGCGGTGTCGATATGCTCGGCTGCCTTGCGCAACCTGCCGACGGTGCAGTTCTCCCGGCCGCCCATCATTCCAAAAGCGTCGAAGTTGAACAGGCGCAACGCGTTGCCATGGGTGATCTTCTCGATCGCCGTGTCGGAAATCCCGCTCAGCGTCGCCCTCAGGCGGTCGGCCGATTCCGGCCACACCGTATCGGAGTGCGGATAATCGCATTCATAGGCGACATTGTTCTCGCCGATCTTGTCGAGATTCTCGAGGCCGAAGGCGTCGTCGATGAAGCAGGTCAGGAAATGCTCGCGGAACACATCGCTCGGCTTCTTCTTTCCGAAATCGGCGTGGGTCCAGGCCTTGTGATGCTCATGGACGAAGTCGGCACGTTCGAGGAAATAGGGAATCCAGCCGATCCCGCCTTCGGACAGCGAGACCTGAAGCGGATAGCGCTGCAATGCCTTAAGGTGCAGCCAGTCCGCCGCCGAATTGACGATCGAGATCGGCATGGTCGTGATCCAGGCATCGATCGGCGATTCCATCGATGCATGCGGGGCCTGCGCGCCCGATCCGATATGAATATTGATCACGATGTCGTGGTCGGCGCACGCCTTCCAGAGCGGTTCCCAATGCTCGTTGTGGATGCTCGGCTGTCCCTTGAGCGAGGGATTGTCGCTGAAGGTGATCGCGTGGCAGCCCTTTGCGGACACGCGCTTGATCTCCTCGACCGTCGCATCGATGTCCCAATAGGGCACCAGCGCCAGCGGAATGTTGCGGCCCGGATGGCTGCCGCACCATTCGTCGATATGCCAGTCATTATAGGCCCGCAACAGCGTCAGCGCGTTCGCCTTGTTGTCGAACTCGTGGAACAGCGCGCCGTCGAGATCGGACCACGCTGGGAAAGTTGAGCGAAGCCAGGATCCCGTTGGCGTTCATGTCCTCGATGCGTGAATCGATGTCCCACGCGCCCTTGCGCATCTGCTCGAAGGAAACCGGCTCGCAGCCATATTCCTCTTTCATCCGGCCGACGACGGCATTCAGCCCGATCGAGCCGGTACGCTTGCCCTCGTACAGCCAGAAATCTGCGCCGTTCGCATCCTTGCGCAGCTCCGGCTTGATCGCTTTGTGCTGCACCGAAAGATGCTGATCGTACATGGTGGGCGGCTCGACGATATGGTCGTCGACGCTGACGATAATGAGATCCTCAACCTTCATGGCATCGATCCTCTTCCTAAAACTGACATATTGTTGGTTTTCTGACTACAACAATCCGCACCCTGCGTAAAGGCGGTTCAGCTCAGCGCTTGACCAGTTCGACCGACGAGGTGTCGCGGTCCCAGGTCGCCTCAGTGATCCCCTGATCGCGCAGCTCATATTTGAGCACACGTCCGACGGGGTTCTTGGGCAACGCCGCGCGGAATTCGATAAAGCGCGGCACCGCGAAATAGGGCAGGTTCTCAACCGACCAGCGGCACAGTTCTTCCTCGGTCAACCCCGCCCCCCTCGACGAGGACGATCGTCGCCTTCACATCGTCCTCCAGATCGGCGAGCACGGCATGGACGGCGACTTCCTGGATGGCGGGATGCAGGCTGAACACCCCCTCCACTTCCATCGAGGAGATATTCTCGCCGCGGCGGCGCAGATAGTCCTTCTTCCGGTCGAGGAAGTAGAACCAGCCGTCAGCGTCGAACTTGCCGATGTCGCCGGTGTGGAACCAGAAGTTCTTGAGCACCTTCATCGTTTCGGCGGGCCGGCCCCAATAGCCCTCGAACATCACATGGGGCTTTTTCGGGCGGACCAGGATTTCGCCTGGCGTGTCGGCCGGAACCTCAGCGTCGTCATCGTCGACGATCATCACCTCGAAATCGTCATTGTGGGTGCCCGAGCTTGCGGTGGGGCGCGGCACGGTCATGTCGACGCTCGTGACGATCGCGCATTCGGTCAGGCCGTAGCCTACGGGCGCATGGACATGTTTGGGCGCAAAGCGTTCGCGCCAGATCGTCTGCAGCTCTTCAGGAAACGGCGCGCCCCCTGCCACGCGCAGCTTGCCCTTGTAACGCAACGAGGCGGGGTTGTCGGGCGCCTCGGCCACAAACCGCACCATCGACGAGAGGATATGAGTGACGGTCGCGCCGACCCGCTCCAGCTCGTCCCAAAAACGCGACACCGAGAAGCGCGGATAGATCGCGCATTTCCCGCCAACCATCATCGACGACAGGACGGTCGCGGAATATTGGTTCATGTGGAAGCCGGGCAACGGCGTCCACACGACATCATCCCCGTCATAATGAAGGCAGGTCGCAAGCTGTCGTGCCTGGTTGCACAGATAGTTCTGACTGATCATGCAGCCCTTGGAGGGGCCGGTGGTGCCGGCGGTGTAGACCAGCATCGCAAGATCGCCGGGCTTGCTCTCATGGCCCGTGGGCTCCTCGGTCGGGACCAGCACATCGGCGAGCATGCGCATCTCGAGCTTGTTCGCCGCCATGCCTTCCGGCAGCTCGCCCTTGATCAGCAGCACCCGGGCGTCGGGCAGGCCACCCTCGATCGCGATCAGCCGCTCGACATATTCCTTTTCGGCGACCAGCACGGCGGCCCGCGAGTCCGCGACCTGGTGGCGCAGATACTCGCCCTTATAGGCGGTATTGAGCGGGACATGGACCGCGCCGATCTTTGCGCAGGCGAACAGCAGCAGCAGCTGTTCGACGCAGTTGTCGAGGATCGATATCACGCATTCGCCGGGACGCGCGCCCGATGCCCGCAAGGCATGGGCAAGGCTCGTGCTCTGCGCGTCGAGGAAGCCAAGCGTGTACTTCTCGCCCGAATAATCCACGAACTCCCAGTTGGGGCCGCGCTTCGCCAGGGCGCTCCGCAGCACTTCGACCGTGGTCGTCTGCGTGCCGGGAGACCAGTTGGGGTTCGTCATGATCGTCCTCTCATCTTGTTCAGTCGCGTACCAGCAGCATCGCGCCCGCCATCGGACCGCCGCCATTGGTGACCGCTGCAACCTTGGGATCTCCGGCAACCTGCCGTGCTCCGCCCTGCCCGCGAAGCTGGACCACAGCTTCGTGAATGAAACCGAAGCCATGGGTGCGCCCACCGGACAATTGCCCGCCATGCGGATTGAGCGGCAGCGCGCCGTCACGCGCGATTCGGCTGCCGCCTTCGACAAACGCGCCGCCCTCGCCGATCCCGCAAAACCCCATCGCCTCGAGCCAGGTCAATGCGAGGAAACTGAACCCATCATAGAGCAGCGCGACATCGACGTCCGCAGGCTTCAAATCGGTTCGCGACCACAGCATCCGTGCCGCATCATGTGCCGCCATGCGCGGCATGTCCGCCTGGTCCCAGGCGGCCCGGCCATGGATGCCACCACCCACCGAGTCGATGCGCACGACCGGCTTGCTGCGGTCTGCCACCGCATCCGCGGCGGAGAGCAGGATCACGGTCGAGGCATCGGTCGGTGCATCGCAATCGAGCAGACCGAACGGCGTGCTGATCATCCGCGCCGACAGATAATCGTCCATCGTCATCGGTTCGCGGAACAGCGCCTTGGGATTGTCCATCGCGCCGCGCCGCGCGTTGAGTGCGATCGCGCCAAGATGCTCGCGCCGGGTCCCGTACAGATGAAAATGGCGCTGCGCATATTGCGACAACCAGTTGGTCGCCGAGATCGCGTCATAGGGGAAAATATACTGAAATTCGCCGTCGAGCCGAACGCGTTGCGTGCGGACTTCGGCATTCTCCTTCCACGACGCCCCGCCCGACCCTTCCTTGACGGTACGGAAACACAGGACGTGCCGCGCCAACCCCGCCTTGATCGCAGCATAGGCATTGATGATGGAACCAAGCTGCGCCGACCCTTCCATCGCCCCGGCAAACCAGTTCAGTTTGAAATCGAGCGCTTCCTTGAGATCCATCGTGCCGACTGGGGAGAACGGGATCGCATCGGGCCGGCGGCCCGGAAAGGTCGACATGCCGTCGATGTCGGCGACAGTCAGCCCGGCGTCGGCGATCGCCTCAAGCGCCGCGTCCACGGTCAGCTCGAGGCCCGACTGCGGCAGCTTTCGCCCGACCGCAGACTGTCCGATGCCAGTGATGACGACGTCGATTCCCGTCATGTTCATCCTTCTCCTGTCCGCGGCATAGCTGACATCATGTCAGCTTTCCAAAGCTGCGTGTGCAACTGTCTGTTTCATCACATACGTGACCGCGTTCAGGCGATAACGCCCGTCTCGAGGAGCGCCTCGATCTCGTCCGCTCGATAGCCGAGCTCTGCCAGCACGGTCCGGCTGTGCTGGCCTAGCATCGGCGGGGCGACCGGCGAGACAACCGGCGTACGGCCAAGCTTGAGCGGGGAAGCAACGAGCTTCAGCTCGCCTGCGCTCGGATGCGCGACCTTAGCGACCATATCGCGCGCAGTCGCTTCCGGCGCGGCGAGCGCTTCCCCAACCTGACGCACCGCGCCGGTCGGTACGCCGACCGATCGCAGACCCGCCAACCACCATTCGGTCGTGTGCTCGCGCATCAGCGGCATGATCTCCGCCAGCAGCGCATCGCGATTGGCGACGCGCGAACCATTCTTCGCGAACCGTTCATCCGTCGCGAGATCGGGCCGGTCGAGCAGACGGGTTGCGAAGGCCGCGAACTGCGCATCATTGCCGACCGCGACCACTACCTGTCCGTCGCGGGTATCGAACAATTGATAGGGCACGACCGTCGGATGGCCGTTCCCATAGCGGCGCGGCTCGGTGCCGGCGACAAGCGCGGCGCTGCCGACATTGGCCAGCATCGCAAGCTGGCAATCATAGAGCGCCATGTCGAGATGCTGCCCGGCCCCGTCGCGATCGGCGGCGATCAGCGCCGCCAGGATCGCCTGCGCCGCCGCCATGCCGGTGAAAAGATCGGCAACAGCCACCCCGACCTTCATTGGCTCGCCATCGACCGGGCCGGTGACCGACATCAGCCCCCCTCGGCCTGGATCACATAGTCATAGCCGGGCCGCTCCGCGATGGGCGAGCGCCGCCCATAGCCCGAGATCGAACAATAGACGATGCGCGGGTTGATCGCGGCGATCGATGAATAGCCGAGGCCGAACTTCTCCAGCCCGCCAAGCTTGTAATTCTCGACCAGCACATCGGCCTGCGCCGCCAGGTCGCGCACGATGCGCTGTCCTTCGGGCTTCGAGATATCGAGCGCGATGCTGCGCTTGTTGCGGTTGGCGCACAGATAATAGGCCGACTCGCCACCGGTATAGGGCGGGCCCCAATGGCGCGTGTCGTCACCACCGCGCGGATGCTCGACCTTGGTGACCTCGGCACCCAGGTCCGCGAGCACCATCGTGCACCAGGGGCCGGCCAGCACACGCGACAAGTCAAGGACACGGCGCCCGGCAAGGGGTGCCGCACCCTTGTTCATGTTCGTCATTCGATCCCCCGATTGGTCAGATTGGCAGGCAGCGCATCACGCGGTTTGCAGGCTCGGCATGACGATGCGCGACGGCTCCCGGTTGGGCATCTGCACGACGTTGCGGCTGCCGCGGCCAAAGCGCGCGTCGATCTGTTCCATCAGCGCCTTGGACAGTTCCTCCTCGCGCCCGCGCATCACTTCGCTGATGCCGCCGATGCCGACGATCATGCGCTGCTGCCCGCTGATCCGGGGCAGCGGCGCGGCGATGATGCCGCCGCCGCGGGTCACCATGTCGCAGGTGAACGCATAGCCCTTGCGCCGGATCACGGCGATCTCCTCGAGCAGGTCGCGGATCTTGACCAGAGCTTCGCCATCCTGCGCTTCGGCATTGATCCGCATCACCAGCCGGGTGATCTCCGAATCGGTCATGGTGCTGAGCAGCGCATAGCCCGCGCCCGATGCGGCGAGCGGGCGCACGGTCCCAAGCGTCATGTGCAGTCGCGCCGGACTGGTCGCCTGGATCACATGGATGTACTGGATATGCAGACCGTTGCGCACGGCAAGGACGATGGTGTCGCCCGTCTGCTCGTTTAGCTCCTTCATCATGGAGATGATGGCGCCCTCTGCAAAAAACTGCGAGTTGACCCAGCTGCCAAGGAGCGCAACGCGACTCGAAGTGATGTAGGTGCGCGCCATTGGATCATAGTTGAGGTAACCCAAGCTCACCAGACTGCGAAGGAGCGCGGAGGTGCTGGACTGGGGATAGCCAAGCGCATCGGCGATCTCCATCACCGTCGACTGACGTTGCAAATCGTCAAAATATTCAAGGATTTCAAGCACTCGACCGGCAGATTTGACGGTCTTGTTCTCAATCGGCGCGCGAACCAGAATACGGTCTCGCGACGGGGCCGAACGGCGACGTGCCATCGGTTCTCTCCTAATTTCGGCGCTGCTGACGAGCGCTTGCGATCCATCGGCAACCGCAAGCTGCCTCAATCACATCCGTGCTGTCCATAGCAGACGGATCACATATGTGATATGCTCCACCCTCCTCCCCGAAAAGCCGACAATATGTTATTTTCTGGCCATGGCGGATCGTAGAACCGCCGCATCCGGAGAGGCATGATGCAGGTACGCTTTCCCAAATGGGATTTCTCGAAAGTCCGGGCGCATTGGGCGCCGCATCGCGAATTCGCGCAGATGCAGAACGCGGCATCGACCGTCCCGGCTTATATCGAACCCTATCTGGTCAAGGTGATGCTGCAAGCGCAGGCTGCGCTGCCCGCCCGATATGAGAAACTTCACAAGGATCTGGCGATCTTCATCAAGCAGGAGATGCAGCATTGCCGGCAGCATCTGCTGTTCAACAAGGCGCTGCGCGCTGACGGTTATGAAGGCATGCTGGCGATCGAGAAGGAATATGAGGCGGATTACGATCGCTTCCTGAAGACCAAATCGCTGCGCTTCAACGTCGCCTATTCGGAGGGATTCGAGGCGGTCAGTTCCGTCGCGGTCGACAATTTCTTCGAGGATTTCGCGCCATTCCTCGATGGCGCCGATACCGAAGCGGTCGAAATGTGGAAATGGCATCTGGCCGAGGAATATGAGCATCGCGAGGTGGCGCACGACGTCTATCACGCATTGTTCGGTCGCGGACCGATCGCATATCTCTATCGTATCTGGGCGTTCTTCTACGCGGTAAAGCATATCCGCGGCCATGTGCGCAAAGTGCAGACCTATCTGCTCGATAAGGACCGCGAGGGCATGAGCGCGGAGGAACGCGCCGCTTCGATCGCGCGGCAGCAGCATGTCCAGCAGGTCACCGGTCGGCACGCCAAGGCGCATCTCAAGCGCATCCTGTCGCCTTTCTACAAGCCCGCCGACCGGTTGCCGCCGCGCGGCCTACAGGAAGTCCTCGATCGCTACGCCCGCAAGCCGGCTGCCGGGACAGCCTAGGCTGTCCCGGGCCATCCCAGCACGGATGTGTTGATCGTCGGCGCCACGGTGTCAGCGCGCGGCACCGCGTCTAGGATCGTGCCCGGAAGGAACAGCAAAATGGCAGCCAAACGGCTTCTCGTCCTCGGCGCTTGCGGGGACATCGGACAGGGCATCGTCCGCGGCGCGCACGCACAGGGCTTCCGGCTTGTCGCCGGGGACCGAAACGCCGAGCGCCTTGTTCGCTATGATGACGGCTCAGGCATCGCCACCGTGGTCGGCGATCTCGGCTCGGTCGAGGCCGCGATCGCATTGTGGGAGGCAGCGCAGGTGCCGTTTGGGGGCATCGATGCAGTCGCCATCGCGGTCAATGCACCCAATGCGGCAAAGCCCCTGCTCGAATGGTCGAGCGCCGAAATGGCGGAGGTCTATGCGTCCAATTTGCTGACCCATTTCCATGCGATCAAGGCGATGCTCCCACGGCTGCCACGAGACGGGATGCTGATCGGGATCGGCGGCGGCACAGCGGACTTCATCCTCCCCAAAATGGCTCAGCTTTCGATGCTCCAGGCGGCACAACGGATGATGTACCGCGGCTTCGCCAGAGAATATCGCGACGGTGCGCAGATACGCGAGCTCATGCTGATCAGCATGATCAATGGCGAGCGCAAGCGCGACATCGCCGAACCGCATTGGGTGATGGACACCGAGGTCGGTGAGCATGTCTGCGCGATCATCGAAGATCCCGAAACCTTCGCCGGACCGATCCTGAGGCTGGAATCACGCGACCAGATCGGCAAACCCGAAACGGCACGCGAAAGGGCTTCTGCATGAGCGGCCCCGTCCTCAAGG
The DNA here is from genome assembly GCF_024666595.1 of Sphingomonas sp. J315. Classification (NCBI taxonomy): domain Bacteria; kingdom Pseudomonadati; phylum Pseudomonadota; class Alphaproteobacteria; order Sphingomonadales; family Sphingomonadaceae; genus Sphingomonas; species Sphingomonas sp. J315. Next base: position 1,307,248 of record NZ_CP088296.1, read on the forward strand.
CCGAGCGTGAGGGGCCGATCCTGATCCTGACGATCGATGATCCCGCGACGCGCAATGCGCTGAGCCCCGAGCTGACGCGCGCGCTGGTTGCCGCCTGCGCCGAAGCCAATTCGGACATGAGCGTCAGCTGTGTGATCTTGACGGGTGCAGGCGACGTGTTCTGCGCGGGCGGCAACATCAAGGACATGTATGCCCGCGCAAATCACTTCGCAGGCAATGCGGCGGAAATCCGCCGGACCTATCAGGCCGGCGTGCAGACGATCGCGCGCGCGCTGTATGACCTCGAAGTCCCCTCGATCGCGGCGGTCAATGGCGCAGCGATGGGCGCGGGGATGGACTTCGCCACGATGTGCACCATGCGCATCGCGTCGGAACGGGCAAAGTTCGCGGAGAGCTTCATCAAGCTCGGTCTGACTTCGGCGGCCGGCGGCGCATGGTTCCTCAATCGCGCGATCGGCGCATCGGCTGCGGCGGAACTGGCGCTTACCGGTGACACGATCGATGCTGCACGTGCGCTCGAGATCGGGCTTGTCAGTGGCGTGGTGCCGCACGCCACGCTGCTCGATGAAGCCAAGGCACTCGCGAAGCGGATCGCCCGGCATCCCGCCCATTCGATCCGGCTCAATACGCGATTGCTGCGCGAATCGGCGCGGCTCGATCTGTCCGCCGCACTGGAGATCGCATCGGCGATGCAGGCCGTCGTCCAACAGACTGACGATCAGCATGAGGCGGTCGCGGCTGCGGTGGAAAAGCGCCCGCCCGCCTATAAGGGCAAGTGATGGATCCGCTCGCGGTATATCGGCTGGATGACCGGCTCGCTGTCGTTACCGGGGCCGCATCCGGCATCGGGCTCGAAACGGCACGCTTCTATGTCGCGATGGGCGCAACGGTCGTGATGGCCGATATCGACGGAAAGATGCTGGCCGCACGCGCAGCCGAGATCGGCAAGTCCGCGCATGCCTTCGCAGCCGATCTGTCCGCCCCCCAGGCGCTCGAACGGCTGGCCCGGTTCGCCGCGTCCATTGCCCCGATCGATATCTGGGCGAATGTCGCTGGCACAGCGGGCCTGTTCGATCTGGTCGATGCTGAACCGGAGGCCTATGCGCGCATCGCGCGGATCAACATGGACGGCACCTATTGGGGCTGCGCCGCCGCCGCACGCGCGATGGGGACGCGAGGGGGCACGATCATCAACGTGTCGTCCAATGCCGCGGACCAACCGATGGCGGGCCTGTCGGTCTATGCGATGACCAAGGCCGCGGTGAACATGCTGACGCGCAGCCTGGCGGTCGAGCTTGGGCCGAAGCAGATACGCGTCAATGCCGTCGCGCCGGGCTTCGTCCTGACCGGGATGACCGGTCAGGCGCGAATGACGGCGGACAAGCTTGAGGAAACGCTCCGCCGCAACGCTGCCCGTTCGCCGATCGGCGCAACCGGCGAGCCTGCCGACATCGCCCATGCCATGCTCTATCTCGCCTCCGATGCCAGCCGCTATGTCACCGGTCAGATCCTGCGGGTGAATGGCGGCGCGACCATGCCCGGATAGGCGTTCTTGACGCTGTTTCAGCATCCCCGTGATGCTTGCCTTGCGCTGGTTGCCCCCTGAGCGCGCCGCGTCATACCGGATCGGGAGACTTCGATTTCGGGGAATAATTTCGTGACCAATCCAATGAACCTGTCAGGCCGCACCATCCTGATCACGGGAGCTGCACAGGGGATCGGGCTGGCGACCGCACAGCTTTGCGCTGCGCTCGACGCCAATGTCATCCTGCTCGATCGCAGCGAAGAACAACTCGACGCGGCGCTGGCATCGTTCGATTCGGGCAAGGCGATGAAGATCGCCGGCAGCGTCACGGATCGCGCGTTCGTGAAACAGGCTGTGGCGGAGGCCGCTGCGCGCTTCGGCGGTATCCATGGCCTGGTGAACAATGCGGGCATCACCCGCACTGCGATGATCGACAAGATGACCGCCGATGACTGGCAGGCGGTGATCGACGTCAACCTGACCGGCGCGTTCAACATGCTTCAGGCGGTCGGCATGGACATGATCGCTCGCGCCAAGAGCGGCGAGAGCGATCCCGGGGCCATCGTCAACATCTCGTCGGATGCGGGCCGCAAGGGCACGATCGGCCAGATCAACTATGGCGCGGCCAAGTCCGGCGTACTGGGCCTGACCATGTCGGCCGCACGCGAATGGGGCCGCTACGGGATCCGCACCAACTCGGTCGCCTATGGTATCGTCGAGACGGACATGACCGAGACGGTGCGCAGCGAAAAATTCCGCGATCGCTATCTCGCCAATATTCCGCTCGGCCGGTTCCTGACCAAGGAGGAGGCGGCCAATTCCATCGCCTTCCTGCTGTCTCCCGCCGCCGCCTTCATCACCGGACAGCATCTGTCGGTGAATGGCGGTTCGCACATCACGGCCTGAGCCTATGTCCGCAACCGCCCTTCATCTGGACCTGCCCGAACTCCCCGAAGCCGCCGAGACGCTGCGTGCGAAGGTCCGCGCTTTCGTCGCACGCGAACGCGCGGAAGGGCATTTGCCGCCGCCGGAAAAGATCGGCCTCGGCTTCGATATCGAAACCACCAAGCGGATCGCGGCACAGGGATGGATCGGCCTGACCTGGCCCAGGCAATATGGCGGCGGCGAGCGAACCGCGCTCGAGCGCTATGTGATGAACGAGGAGCTGCTCGCCGCCGCACTCCCTGTCGGCGCACATTGGGTAGCGGACCGGCAGAGTGGTCCGGTTCTGCTCAAGTTCGGAAACGACGCGCAGAAAGACTTCTACCTGCCCCGGATCGCTGCGGGTGACTGCTATTTCTGCATCGGGATGAGCGAGCCGGAATCGGGGTCCGACCTCGCCTCGCTCAAGGCGCGCGCGGAAAAGGTCGCGGGCGGCTGGCGCATCAACGGGCGCAAGATCTGGACCACCAATGCACACCGCGTTCACTACATGATCACGCTCGTTCGGACCTCGACGGTCGAGGGTTCGCGCCATGCCGGTCTCAGCCAGCTGATCGTCGATCTCAAGACGCCGGGCGTCACCATCAGTCCGATCATCTCGATGGCCGGCGAACATGACTTCAACGAGGTGCTGCTCGAGGACGTGTTCGTCCCGGACGACGCGTTGATCGGGCAGGAAGGCAATGGCTGGAACCAGGTCTCGGCCGAACTCGCTTATGAACGATCCGGACCCGAACGGTGGCTGTCGAGCTTCCGGCTGGTCTCCGAACTGATCGACATTCTCGGCCCGGACGCCCAGCCGGCGAGCCTTGAGGAACTCGGGCGGCTGCTCTCGCATCTCCTATCGCTGCGCCAGCTTTCAATGTCGGTAGCCAGCATGATCCAGCGCGGATTGTCACCCAATCTCGAGGCCTCGATCGTCAAGGACCTCGGTACCAAATTCGAGCAGGAGGCGGTGCGCGTCGTGCGCAACCTCGTCGCCTCCGAAGATCTGACTGCCAATGGCCGCAATGCGCGGCTGGGGCGCCTGCTGAGCCATGCGCAGGTCTATGCACCCGCCTTCACCATTCGTGGCGGTACCAACGAGATTTTGCGCGGGATCATCGCGCGGGGGATTGGCCTGAGATGAGCGAGAACCGCGCATTCTTCCGCGAAACGGTCGAACAGATCCTTGCCGACACGCTCGACCAGAGCCGGATCGAGGCGAGCGAACAGCGCACGCTACCGGCGGCGCTCTACGAAGCCCTGGAGGAGAATGGCGTCACCCGAATGCTGGTACCCGAGGGCCAGGGCGGGATCGGCGCGGATATCGGCGATTCCTTTGCGATCCTGCGCGCCATGGGTGCCGCTGCTGCACCCGGACCGATTGTCGAAACGATGCTGGGCAACAAGCTGCTGGCCGAGGCCGGACTTGACCCCGCAGACGGGTTGATCGCGCTTGCCTTTGCCGACGATGGCGCGGCCATGCTGCATGCGGTGCCCTGGGGCGGCGGCGTCGATCATGTACTGGCGGTCACCCCGTCCGGCATTTCGCTGAGCGCCTCGGCCAATTGGGACATCGAACCTGCGCTCGATGCGGCGGACGAGCCGCGCGACACGCTGAGAGGCTCACTCGGCGCGATCGTCGCGCTCGACACGTCCGCCGCGTTGCGCACCGCCGCCATTCTGCGCGCGGGGCAGATGTTGGGCGCGATCGAATGGACGCTGGCACGCAGCATCGATTACGCGGGCGAGCGCAAGCAGTTCGGCCGTGAAATCTCGAAATTCCAGGTGATCCAGCAGATGCTGGCCGAGCTCGCCGCGCATATGCTCGCATCCGCCGGTATTGCCGAAGCAGCGGCGGACGCGGCCAGCGAAACGCTCATCGCTGCCGCTCGCTCGCGGCTGGGCGATGCCGCCGACGCCGCGATCGGCATCGGCCATCAGGTTCATGGCGCGATGGGGTTCAGCAAGGAATATGCGCTCAACCACCGCACGCGCCGGCTGATGGCCTGGCGGGACGATTTCGGCAGCGTCCAGTTCTGGCGCCGCCGCCTCGCCGGCGGGTTCGTGACCTGCAGCCGCGAGGAATTCTGGCCGGCGATCGCCGATGCCGGCAACCGGCGCGCAGCCTAGAATGCGCGACTGGTCGCCCGAACGCATCGTCGACCGGTTGCAGATCGAGGAGCAGCTCTATCTCTATTGCCGCGCGATCGACCGGATCGACATGGCTCTGCTCGCGAGCGTATTCCACCCCGACGCAATCATCGACAAGGGCGATGGTGCGGTGCCGGTGGCGGATTTCATCGCGACGGTCGCGGCGCGCCACCCCGGCGTTCCCCGTGCGTCGCATATGGTGGCCAATCACCTGATCGAATTCACCGCGGCCGACACCGCATTCGTCGAAAGCTGGTGCCTCGCCGTCGAGCAGCATAGGGGTACCCCGGCGGTCGATCGCATCTACCGTGTCCGCTATGGCGACAGCTTCGCTCGGCGCGACGACGGCTGGCGGATCGCGCATCGCAGCTTCGTTGTCGATCATGTGCTGAACGCGCCGGTCGACCCCGCGCTGATCCTCGACATGGGCGGCCGCTATGAAGGCCAGCGCGACCTCGACGATGTGATCGAAAGGCTGCGGCGGGGCGCTTCGGCGCAGCCCTGACCGGTCAATCCAGTTCGATCGCCCTGGTCACCGATTTGGTCAGGCCAAAGCTCGGCATCGCCATGCTGTGCTTGCCGACGCCGCCTGCCACATAGAGGAGATAATCCTCCGGGCGCGACACCAGCGGCACGAACGGATCACTCACAGAGTCACGGTTGAACGGCGCCATGGCGTCGTAATTGTCACGGGTGATCCCGACCAGTCGGGACAGCGTGTTGCCCGCGTTCGCGAACAGATATTCCTGAACCTCGCGCAGACCGATGCCGTCGCGCGCGATCGTGTCGGCATGTTCGGGGCCGATGCAGATCGCGACCTCGCCATGCCCGAGATAACTGTTGTTATGGCCCAGCGTCGAGATCGTGCTGACGAAGGTCTTGAGGATGCCCGCTCCATCCTCGCTGGTATGATTATTAATCTCATGGGGCGCTTCGGAGCCGTGAACAGTGACGGTACTTACTCCGGGGTCGAACCCTCGGCGGACGTGCAGCGGCTCCCAGGGCGATGCCATCTCGTTTTCGCCCATGCAGAAGGAGAATTTGGCGGGCGTGCCATGCGTTGCGCGGTCGCCATTTCCCGGTGATCCTCCGGCGATATTGATGAGGATCAGGCGGATCGCCCGTCCGATGGTCGCATTGGCACGCCAGCCCGGCCCCATGCAGTTATAGCCCGAGTTGATGCGCAGCCGCTCGACCGCGGGACCATTGACGACCAGCATCGGCGTGACGGGATGGGTGGTGGCGTTGATGCCATAGAGATTGAATTCGTCCTCCAGCATCGCCTCGCACGCGGCAATCAGCACGGGCAGATATTCGGGACGGCAACCTGCCATGACTGCGTTGACCGCGATCTTCTCGATCGTCGCCTTGCCGTAACCCGGCCCCATCGCGCCAAGCGACTGGCCAGCATCGCGGCGTGTCCCGGCCAGCATCCGCGCCACCCGCGCTTCAGTCGGCGGGATCACGGGCAGCCCGTCGGTCACGCCCAGCTGATAGAGCGCCTCGTTCGCCGCCTCGAAATCGAGATCGTCGGCCAGGTCGAGAAATCGGTCGTCGGTCATGGATCAGATCTCGCAGAACATGTTGCTACGCGCGAAATTGTTGCTCTCGCCGATATAGCGGTCGGTATAGTCGCTCTCGAGCTGCGCCGCGCTGCCGGTCAGGACCCGCACCACCTGTTCGATCATCCCGTGCGCACGTTCGATAACGATTTCTGCTGCGACGTCGCCCATCGGGTGGGGCACCATCACGATTGGAAGTCCGGGCAGGCCCAGTGCGATCGCCTCCTGCTGCCCGAGCACCACGAAAGCGTCGCTGTTGACGGTCGCGGTCGGCACGCCGCGCTTCTCCAGCGTCACGCCGTCATGGATGCACCAGGACGTGCACGAGCCGCAGTCGCCATAAGCGTTGATCACCGCATCGCACGCCGCCAGTGCGTCCAGCATCGCCGCGGGAGCGCCGGGCGACGAGCTGATCTTGCGGTAGAAATGCACGTCCGCGACGCCATAGTCGCGCTGCAGGATCTCGCCTGCCGCCTTGAGCAGCAGCGCCGCATTCTTCTTGGTGTTGTCGAGCAGGCCGATCCTCTTGCCGTTCAGCGTATCGAGCCGCGGGGCGATGGGATGGCGCTCGACGCTGTTCGTGCCGATGGGACTGAGCAGGCGGCCGGTCATGCACTCTCTCCTTCGCCGGTGACGATTCTCCGTCCATCTTCCCGGATCAAGCAACCGGGCGTTTGATCACACAGGTGATGGGCCGGATCGCTGCTGCGATGCTATCGTCGGCACATGATCGTCGATGCGCAGATCCATGTCTGGGGAGCGGATTGTCCCCAGCGTCCATGGCCGCGCGCCGGCACGGATGGCCGGACCGCTCGGGCCCAGCGCGACAATCCGATGACCGCGGTCGAGGCACTGTCGGCGATGGACGCAGCATGCGTCACCCGCGCAATCCTTGTCCCGCCTTCCTGGGAAGGGGAGCGCAACGACCTCGTCCTCGCCGCCGCCGCGGCGCACCCGGACCGCTTCGCGGTGATGGGGCGCCTCCCGCCCGATCTGCGTTCGCTGGCCCGGTGGCGGCATCAGCCCGGCATGTTGGGCGCCCGGATCATCCTGGGTGCCGAGACTGTCGATCACTGGCTTTGGGCGGAAGCGCAGGCGCAGAATGTCCCGCTCATGATCGCCCCTGCCGGCAAAGTGCCGCTGCTCGCCCGCATCGCGCGTGAATATCCCGCGCTGCGGCTGATCATCGATCATATGGGTGCGCGGGTTCACAAGACTGGCGCAACGGCGTTCGCGCAGGTTGAGGAGGTGATCGCGATGGCCGCGCTGCCCAATGTCGCGATCAAGGCGACCTGCCTGCCCGGCTACAGCGCGGCGGGCCATCCCTGGCCCGACGTCACCCCCTATCTGCGGCGGCTGTTCGACGCTTTTGGCGCCGAACGGACCTTCTGGGGATCGGACCTCAGCCGCCTGCCCTGCCCCTATCCGATGCTGGTGCGCTTCTTCCACGAGGAGCTGCCCTGGCTCAAAGGACAGGCGCGCGATCAGGTCATGGGCGGCGCAATCCTGCGCTGGCTGGATTGGAACCAGCACCGGTCACATCCGCCAACAAACGGCAAAGGAATTGCATCGCCATGACGAAGCTTCAGGACATTCCGGTAAGAACGATCGATGGCCGCGAGACGCGGCTCTCCGAACATGCCGGCAAGGCGCTGCTGATCGTCAACACCGCCTCCAAATGCGGCCTGACCCCGCAATATGAAGGACTTGAGGCGCTGTACCGCGCCTATCGCGACCGGGGGTTCGAAGTGCTGGGGTTTCCCTCCAACGATTTCCGCGGGCAGGAGCCGGGAACGGATGCCGAGATCGCCGACTTCTGCCAGTCCGCCTACGCCGTGGATTTCCCGATGTTCGCCAAGATGGTCGTGGCGGGCCCGGACAAGCACCCGCTCTACGCTGCCCTGACCGAGGCGCAGCCTGCCGCCGTCAGCACCAGCGGCGGCGCGATGCGTGCCAGGCTGGAGAGCCACGGCATCGCGGTGAACCCGGCACCCGAAGTGCAATGGAATTTCGAGAAGTTCGTGGTCGCTCCGGACGGCAGCGTCACCGCCCGGTTCGCGCCCGATACGCTGCCCGCCGACCCGGCGATCCTCGCAGCGATCGAAGAACAGCTTCCGCGCTGATCGAGCATAGATGTGCGCAATCGGCGCGCAGGCGTGACCGGCGTCTGGGCTTGACCCATCATGCCCGGAAACAAGGAAATGAGGCCAGGGATGAGGACAGTCGACACGGTTGCTGCGGAAACCGACGTCCAATCGGCGGTTTCGCCGCGCATCGCCTGGTTCAGCGTGACGATCCTGCTGCTCGTCGCGATCATGTCGTATCTCGACCGGCAGATCATCTCGCTGATGGTCGAACCGATCAAGGCCAGCCTCGGCGTCAGCGATTTTGAGATCGGACTGCTCCAGGGCGTGGCGTTCGGCCTGTTCTATGCCGTGTTCGGCTTGCCGATCGGATGGCTGGTCGATCGCTATTCGCGGCGCAAGATCATCTATTTCGGTATGACTCTGTGGTCGCTGGCGGCCGGTGCTTGCGGGCTCGCTTCCACCTACACCCATTTGCTTCTGGCCCGTTTCGGCGTAGGTGTCGGGGAGGCGTCGCTATCGCCCGCTGCCTATTCGATGATCGCCGACCTGTTTCCGCCCAGACGCCTGGCGCTGGCGCTGGGCGTATTCGCGACGGGATCGTCGATCGGCGGCGCGCTCGCCTATATGGCAGGGGGGCGCGCTGATCGCGAAGTTCGAGGCGATGGGTGCCATGGCATTGCCCGGTGTCGGCGTGCTGGAGCCGTGGCAGCTGGTCTTCCTCGTCACCGGGCTGCCCGGCGTCGGCATCGCCGCCCTGATGTTCCTCGTTCCCGAGCCGGTTCGCCGGCACCGCAAGCTCGACCTTGACGCTCCCGATCGGGGCGTGATGCACTTCCTCCTCGCCAACCGCCGCTATTTCATCTGTCATTTCCTCGGCTTCGGGCTGGTCGCGGTCATGGCCTACGGCACTGCGGCCTGGGCACCGGCGATGCTGATGCGCCGCTACGGCCTCGGTGTTGCGGAGGTCGGCATCATTCTCGGCACCGTCGGCGCGCTCAGCGGCATTCCCGGTTTCATCTTCGGTGGCTGGTTCGTCGATCGCTGGTTCGCGCGCGGCCAGCGCGACGCGCATCTGCGATACTTCGTCTATGCCTGCCTGATCGGCGTCGCGATGGCGATCATCGCCTTCCAGCTTGCCGATGGCATCCTCTGGCTGTTCATCCCGGCCTATGCGCTGCTCCATTTTCTGCAACCATTCACCGGCCCGGCCGTCGCGCACCTCCAGATCGTGACGCCCAACGAATATCGCGGGCGCATTTCCGCGTTGTTCGTGCTGGTGTTCAACCTGATGGGCATGTGCCTTGGACCGCCCTCGGTCGCGTTCATCACAACCTTCGTGCTTCACGATCCGATGCAGGTCCATTGGTCGCTGACGATCATGTATGTGGTTGTAGGTCTCTGTGCAGCCGCCCTGTTCCGGCTGGCGCTGGCACCTGCGCGGCGGGCGGCGGAGGCCGTGGCATGAAGCTGGCCGGGCGACGGATCCTGATCACCGGCGCGGCCTCCGGCATCGGTCGCGCGACGGCCGAATTATTCGCTCGCGAAGGCGCGGCGCTGGCGCTGCTGGATCGCAGCGACGACCTCTTGCGATCGGCGGCCCAGGCAAGCGGTGGAACGGCGGTGCTCGCCGATCTGGCGGACGAAGCTCAATTGCTCGCGGCCGTAGCGAAGGCGGCCCAGGCGATGGGCGGAATCGATGGCATCGTGAACGGTGCGGGCATCGCCGGATCGCAGCCGCTCGACGCGCTCGACCGCGAAAGCTGGGACCGGTTCGTCGCGATCAACCTGACCGCGCCCTATCTGATCTGTCGCGCGGCCTTGCCCCATTTGCAGGTCACCGGGAACGCGACGATCGTCAACATCGCCTCGGGACAGGCGCTGTTGCCCAACGCGCCGGGCATCGCCGCCTATGCTGCGACCAAGGCGGGGCTTGTCGCCTTCACCAAGGCACTGGGCGCGGAGCTCGCACCCCGGATCCGCGCCAATGTCGTCGCCCCGGGTATCGTCGATACGCCGATGGTCCAGGGCGTGCTCGGTGGCTATGCCAGCCCGGACGACGCGCCATTCGTCCAGCAATATGCCATGAAGCGGGTCGCGCGCCCGTCCGAGCTGGCCGAGGCGATCCTGTTCCTGAGCAGCGAAGCGTCCTCCTATGTCACCGGCACGGTGCTGGCAGTCGATGGCGGCCGCACCTTCCACTGATCAGATGCGGATCTTCGCATCGTTCCAGTAGCGCGCGCGCAAGTCGCGCTTGAGCAGCTTGCCGTTGGGCATGCGCGGCAGCGCCTCGACAAAATCGACGCTGCGTGGGCATTTGTATTTGGCCAGCTTCGACTGGCAGTGCGCCACCAGTTCGGCGGCCAGTTCAGCCGACGCCGACTGTCCGGCCGCCAGCTGCACCACGGCCTTCACCTCTTCGCCATATTCGGGATGGGGCACACCGATCACCGCGACATCCTCGATCGCCGGATGGACGGCGAGCACATTCTCCGCCTCTTGCGGGTAGATGTTTACCCCGCCGGCGATGATCATGTTGGTCTTGCGGTCGGTGAGGTAGAGATAGCCCTCCTCGTCCAGATATCCCATGTCGCCGATCGTGGTCCAACCGTTGCGGTCATGCGCTTCGGCGGTCTTGGCCGGATCATTATGATATTCGAACACCGTCCAGTCCGACGCGAAATAGATCACGCCCACCTCGCCGGCCGGCAGCACCGCGCCATCCTCCCCGACGATCCGGACATCGGGCGAGCGCCCCACCGAACCGGGATGTGCCAGCCATTCCTGCGGCGTGATCGCGGTCAGGCCGTTGCCTTCGGTCGCGGCGTAGAATTCGTAGAGCACCGGCCCCCACCAGTCGATCATTGCCCGCTTGGTATCCTGCGGACAGGGCGCCGCGGTGTGGACCGCATGCGTGATGCTGCTGATGTCATAGCGGTCGCGATCCGGCGCCTTGAGCATGCGGATCATCATCGTCGGCACCAGCCAGGCCTTGTTCACCCGGTATTTCCCGATCGCCTCGAGCGCCTCGAGCGGATCAAAGTCGCGCATCAGCACGACCGTTCCGCCCGACCGGTGGGTCGACATCGCGAAATTGAGCGGCCCGGCATGGTATAATGGCGAGGGGTTGAGGCAGATCGTCTCCGCGTCCCAGGCATAGAGGCCGCGAAGCATCTGGTCGCCCGCGCCAAGCTGGCCGAACGCCGCGCCCGTGATGCGGCGCTTGATTCCCTTGGGTCGCCCGGATGTGCCGGACGAATAGATCATCGAGGAACCTTCGAGCGACGCATAGTCTGCCGCCGCTGGCGGGTCGCCGTTTTCGGGCGCAAACCCGGAGGGGCCGCCGCGATCGCACAACCAGATCGCCACATCGGCACAGGTCTCGGCCACCCCTGCCAGCACGTCGCGCCTTGCCTCGCTCGACAGGATCGCGCGTGCACCGCAGTCCTGCACGATATAGCTGACCTCGTCGGCGGTCAGATGCCAGTTGACCGGTGTATAATAGAGGCCGGCGCGCTGCGCGGCCCAGGCCGCGACCATGAAGTCCGCGCGATTTTCCATCAGGATCGCGACATGGTCCTCGGCCTTGATGCCATGTGCCGCAAGCTGGCCGGCCAGCGCATGCGAACGCGCCTCGAGTTCGGCATAGGTCAGCAGCGTGCCCGCACCAGCCATGATCACCGCAGGCCGGTCGGGCGTCTCCTTCGCGTGGTGCGCGAGATGCGGCAGCGTCGCTTTGCTCATGAATTCCTCTCCGGCTTTGCGCCACCCTTTGCCGCATCTCGTACAGGAACAAGAGCCAAGGCCGCTCCATCACCCATATGCTGAATGACGCGACGATATGGGCGCGCGGGCAAGGCTGGCCTATCCCGCCACCATGACCCCACGATATCCCAAGATGGAATTCGGCTCGGTCGATCCGCACTGGTCGCGCAACAGCGAGCTGGCGCAGCATTACAATGCGGCGTCGATCGTACCCTCGCACATCGAGCCCTATCTGGTCCGGGTGATGCTCAAGGCGCAGCCCAGCGTGGCAAGTCACAACCCGCAGCTCTCCCGCGACATCGAGGTCTTCAACAAGCAGGAAGTCGAGCATTGCAAGCGCCACAACGCTTTCAACAAGATGCTGCGCGAAAAGGGTTATCCCGGCCTGATCGATTTCGAGAAGCGGATCGCCGCAGAATATCGGGACTGGCTCGAGAACCGGTCCCTGCGCTTCAACCTTGCTTATTCGGAAGGCTTTGAGGCGATCGGATCGAGCAATGCGGAAACCTTCTTTCAGGTCCTTCCGCTGCTCGAGCGCAGCGCCGACCCGGCTGCACTCGAGCTCTGGAAATGGCATCTGGCCGAAGAGTTCGAGCACCGGCACGTCTGTTTCGACGTCTATCACACGCTTTACGGGCGCGGCCCGCTTGCCTGGCTCTATCGCTGCTGGGGCTATCTCTACGCCTATCGCCACCTGACCCGCTTCATGGACGGCGTGGCCGATTATCTGATCGCGATCGACCGGGAAAGCATGTCGGAAGCGCAGCGGGAGAAGTCGAAGATCAGGGTCGCGAGCCACCGCAAGATGACCCGCAAGCGCGACCTGAAACAGATGCTCACCGTGCTGTCGCCCTTCTACAACCCGTCTCGCAAACGGGCTTCGGCGGCGATGACCGCCTATCTCGCATCGCTCGCCCCGCCGGGCTGAGCCAGCGACCGCAGCATATCCGTGATCGTTCGGTTCCAGGAAGGAATTGACGTTTCGTCACATTGAACCGCGCGGCAGGATGCCGGGACGTCCGGCGGGTTCGGTAATTGGCTCAGCCGGACGGACAGCAAAACAAAGCAAAACATCATGGGGAGGAACGTCGCATGACCCGCTTCACACGAATCCTGTTGGCACCGCTCGTCATGGGCATCGCCGCGGGCACGGCACCTGCATTTGCCCAGACCAGCGCGCCTGACGCCCAGGTCGATCCGCAGCTCGAGCGTGGCACGCAGGAAATCGTCGTCACTGCGCGACGTCGCGAAGAACGGCTGCAGGACGTGCCGCTCGCGGTGACCGCGCTCACCTCGGACTCGCTGGTCGAAGCGAACATCGTCTCGGTCGCGGATCTGCCCCAGAAGGTGCCGGGCCTCACGATCCAGCCCTCGGCATTCGGCTCAAACGTGCTTCAGGTCGCGATCCGCGGCCAGCGCCAGTTCGATCCCTATATTACCAAGGATCCGGCGGTGGCGGTATATTTTGCCGATGTCGTGCAGAACCGTCCGCAGGGACTGAACTCTGCCTTTTTCGACGTGGCATCGGTTCAGGTGCTAAAGGGGCCGCAGGGTACGCTGTTCGGCCGCAACACCACCGGCGGCGCGATGCTGATCACGCCGCAGGCGCCGACCGACCGGTTCGAGGGCTATGTCGTCGGCGGCTACGGTAACTATGATGCCTGGCGGCTCGAAGGCGCAGTGAACGTCCCTCTGGCAGACTGGGCCAAGCTGCGCGTCGCCGGATCGCTCCAGCGTCGCGACGGGTTCACCAACAATGTCACCACCGGCCAAAAGCTCGATGACGAGCACAAGGACAATTGGCGGGTGTCGCTGACCCTGTCGCCGGCGGATGGCATCGAGAACCGGACGGTTGTCAGCGGGTTCCGCGCCGACGAAAACGGCATCGGCTATAAGCTGCTCGGCCGGCTTCCGGGGATCGGCTTTGGCTCCGCCCCCAACGTGGTCGCAGAACTCGACCGGGTGAACGCGCTCCCGTTTCACAGCACGACCAGCGACCTTGTCCTCGAGACGAAGATCAAAACCTTCTCGGTCTCCAACGTGACCGAAATCGACATCGCCCAGGGGGTCACGCTCAAGAATATCGCAGGCTATCGCTTCGTAAGTTCCAGCATCCCGTTCGATCTCGACGGGTCCAGCCTGACATTCACCGATGCAGCCGGCAGCATCATTCCCTACTTCCCGTCACGTGAAGACATGACGGTGCGGCAATATAGCGACGAGCTTCAGCTGCTTGGCACGATCTTCGACGGCAGCCTCGACTATATTCTGGGCGGCTTCTATTTCCTTGAGCGCGGCAGCGACCGCCAGCAGACCGGCGGCCAGGGCGGTGTCTCCGCCGGCGGGATTTATCAGGGCGACCGCGTCACCTTCGCTGACCCGGTCCGCAATCAGAGCTATTCGGCCTTTGCCCAGTTCACCTGGCGCCCGGCCTTCGCGCCCGGGCTTTCATTCACCGCAGGTGGACGCCAGACCCATGATCTTCGCCAGCTCACCACGCGCAACATCGTCAGCAATGGCAGCTGCCGCCTGGTCGACGGCGCCGGCGTGCCGCTGAACCCGTGCATGACCTCCTATTCGAAGAGCTATGACAAGTTCACCTATTCGCTCACCGCGGACTATAAGATCGCCCGCGGTGTGCTGGTCTATCTCGCCCATCGTACCGGCTACCGCACGGGTGGCTTCAACATTTCCGCGACGACGCCGGCCCAGTTCACGCCGTTCCTGCCCGAGGACGTGACCGACTATGAAATCGGCGTGAAAACCGATTTCCGCATGGGTAACGGCAAGGGACGGTTGAACATCGCCGCCTATACCCAGGACTATCGCAACATCCAGCGCAACCAGGGGTCGCTCATCAACGGGGTCTTCACCCAGACGATCGTCAATGCGGCGGAAGCGACGATCAAGGGCTTCGAGGTCGAGCTGCAGCTTCAACCGGTCGATTTCATCGATTTCGGCGTCAACATCGCCCATGTCGATGCAGCCTATCGCAGCTGGATTGCCAACGGCGTCGATCTTTCCGGCTCACAATTTGCCGGAACGCCGGAATGGACGATCGGCGCCAATTTCGGGCTGCGTATACCGCTTGGCAATGCCGGAGAGCTCGCGCCGCGGGTCGATCTCTACCATCAGACAAAGACCAACATGTCCGACAATAACTGGGTCGCGGCGCAACAGCGCGTGTCGCCGACGTCGATCATGCGTGACTATACGCTGGTGAATGCGCGGGTCGACCTGCGCGATATCGGCGGCAGCCGCATCAGCGCCAGCCTATGGGCGAAGAATCTGCTGAACGCCGAATATATCGCGAGCGGCACCGAGCTGGCCAATACGGGCCTTGGCTACACCGCAGGGTTTGTCGGTGCGCCACGCACCTATGGCTTCGAGGTCCGGTTCGACTTCTGAAGGGATAGGCGTCGAACAGAAAAGGGGAGCCGGTTTCGACCGGCTCCCCTTTTCATTACCGATGGGAGGCGGGGTTCAGGCCGGCTCAGTTTCGGCGAACAAGCGCCGGATCGCACCCAGATCGGCCTTGAGCGACGTCGTGCGCGGCAGCTGGTCAAGGATGAGGATGCGGGCCGGCACATGGTGCACGACCAGCATCTTCTTGGCGTAGTCGCGCAGCGCTTCCTCGCCGACGCGCGGTGCGCCGTCGCGTAGCTCGACCGCTGCGACAGGAACCTCGCCCAGCCGCGCGTCGGGCAGGCCGACAACGGCCGCGTCGAGGACCGAAGGATGCTCCTGCAATGCCGAAACGATCTTTTCAGGCAGCACCTTGAACCCGCCCCGGACGATCGCACCGTCACCGCGTCCGCGGTGAAAGACGAAGCCATCCACATCGATCGTCACCAGGTCGGTGGTGCGGATCCAGCCCTCCTTCACCACCGGCACGATCGCTTCGAGATATCCGACCTCGCCGGCAGCCACGGGTTCGCCCGTCTCGGGATCGGTGACACGCAGTTCGATGCCGGGGAGCGCCTTTCCAATCGCGCCGCGCTTGGTGTCGCGATAGGCTTCATAGAGCGCCGGGGTCCAGCTGATGATCGTCCCGCAAAACTCGGTCGCGCCATAAGCCCAGATGACCTTGACGTCATAGGCGGCTTCGAACTCATCCTGAAGCTCGGGCGAAAAGGCCGCGCCGCCGCCAAAGAAATATTGAACGCTCGCCATGTCCTCCCGCGTCACGCCCGCGTCGAGCGCCATTCGCGCAACCGTCGGCGGGCCGCTCAGGAATTTGGGGCGATGCTTGCGAACCGCCTCGATCCACTCGGGCACGTTGAACTTGTCGAGCAAGGTCGTGTGACGTTCGAGCATGACCCCGGCCACCAGATTGCACATCCCGCCAATGCCGCCATAGGGCCAGGTCAGAATATCCGGCTCGGGATCGATGCCCGTCCGCGCTGCGGCGACACTCTCCACGGCACGCGTCAGCATGCGGAAGGGAAACAGGATACGTTTCGGCTTCCCGGTCGTGCCGCTCGACAGGATCTCGATCCCGCGTTCCCCTTCGATCAAGGGACGGGGCCCGGGTTCCATCCGTTCAAAACCCGCCGCCGCCTCGATCGCGATCGCATCGTGGTCGAGCAGGATCGCGGCGGCGCCCGTTGCACGAACCGCCGCTTCGAGCGCCGGTGTCCAGTCCCGCATGTCCGCGATTACCGCGCCGAACCGCGTTTCCTCGACTTCTGCCGCCATCGCTTCGGGCGACTGGATTGCGTAGATGGTGGTCAGTGCCCTCCCATAGGCAATGAGTCCGAGCATTGCCGCCGCGTGAAGCGGCCGATTGCGCACGACGACACCGATTCGAGCATCGTGCGGAACCTGCGCCGCATCGAGGAGCGAGATCGTCCGTTCGGCAAGCGCGTTGATCTCGCCGCGTGGGTAATCGCGCCGGCGATATTCAAACAGGTTATGAGCCGGCGCGCCGTTCAGCGAGGCTCGCAACTGCGCTATGAAATTCATGCACCTCACCTTCATGGTCCGCATCGAATCTATCCCGCCCGGCCGCAGCTCGAAAGCCAGGGACCGCGAAACGGCGTATTCAGCATAAGGCTGATGCTTCGGCCGATGTGGACAAGATATTGGTCAACCTGGCCAACAAGGCCGTATGGCAAATCAATGTGCGCGTAGTGGCAATGGATGAGGTCAGGCCGCAACGGCAAAGGCCAGGCCTGTTGGGACGGTCAGGGTATCGCCAGTGACGGCGCCGCCGCTGCGCGCTCCAGCAGGGTCCGAACCCGCCGCGACGGTCGCGACGCTTCCTCGCGCGCCACCAACTCAAGCTTGGGAACAGGACAGATGACGATCGGCTATGATGTGGTGATCGTGGGGGCCGGACATGGCGGCGCGCAGGCGGCGATCGCGCTGCGCCAGGCCAAGTTCGAGGGGAGCATCGCGGTCATCGGCGACGAGCCCGAGCTGCCCTATGAGCGCCCGCCGCTGTCGAAGGAGTATTTCTCGGGCGAGAAGGCGTTCGAGCGCATCCTGATCCGCCCCGCTGCCTTCTGGGAAGAGCGCAAGGTCGAAATGCTGCTCGGCCGCCGCGTCGCCAGCATCGACCCCGAGGGCCACAGCGTCACCACCGCTGATGGCGCGACGATCGGCTATGGCCATCTGATCTGGGCGGCGGGCGGCTCGCCGCGCCGGCTCGGCTGTGGCGGCGGCGACGCCATGGGCGTCCACACGGTCCGCACCCGCGCCGATGCCGACCGGATGGTCGCCGAACTGCCCGACGTGACCCAGGCGGTCGTGATCGGCGGCGGCTATATCGGGCTTGAGGCTGCGGCGGTGCTTGCCAAGGCTGGCAAGAAGGTCGTGCTGCTCGAAGCGCTCGACCGGGTGCTGGCGCGCGTCGCGGGCGAACCGCTGTCGCGCTTCTTCGAGGGCGAGCATCGCGCACATGGCGTTGACGTGCGGCTGGGCGTCGCGGTCGACTGCATCGAGACCGTTGACGGCAAGGCGACCGGTGTGCACCTCAAGGACGGCGAAGTGATCCCGGCGGAAATGGTGATCGTCGGCATCGGCATCATCCCGGCGGTTCAGCCGCTGATCGATGCCGGGGCCGAGGGCGGCAACGGCGTCGCGGTGGACGGACATTGCCGCACCTCGCTGCCCGATGTCCTCGCAATCGGCGACTGCGCGCTCCACGCCAATCATTATGCCGACGACATGCCAGTGCGGCTGGAATCGGTCCAGAACGCCAACGACCAGGCGACCGTCGCCGCCAAGACCATCGCCGGGGTCGAGGCGCATTATGATGCGGTGCCGTGGTTCTGGTCGAACCAGTACGACTTGAAGCTCCAGACCGTCGGCCTTTCGACCGGCCATGACGCCAGCGTGGTGCGCGGCGATCCGGCAACGCGCAGCTTCTCGGTCATCTACCTGAAGGACGGCCACGTCATCGCCCTCGACTGCGTCAACGCGACCAAGGACTATGTCCAGGGCCGCAAGCTGGTGGTCGAGCGGCTCACAATCGATCCGGTGAAGCTCGTCGACGCGGAGACAGCGTTGAAGGAGTTGGCCGGCTAGGATCGTAGCTCCGCCCTTCACATGAGGGGGACTGGCGATCCGAAGTACCCTCGTGCCGGTGCCCGGGCATTCATTGGCCAAGTATCAAGGATCCCTTGGCCAAAGCCGAGACGCGCCTTGCCTCCGGCCTCTCGGATCCTCGGTTGACGCCACAAGTGCGATTGCCGCCGTCCCCCACAAACGCGCGCCCTCTTGAACCTCAACGAGTCGATTTCCTATTCTCGTTTCGAGCGGGGATTTTGGAAACGGAGGGACGAGAAATGCCCCGGCAAGACGCCGAATATTATGCGGCCCGTGCGAAGCAGGAGCGGGCCATGGCGGAGGCAGCGAATGATAGCTGCGCCCGCCGGACGCATCAGATGCTGGCGGAGCATTACCAACGCATAGCGGATGGTGCCTTGCGCGAGATCGGGCCGCTCGAACGGGCATAGTGTTGAGGATTACCCGCCCAGCTGAAATGCGCCCCCCACTTTCACCATAGAATTAATGGTTTACGAGATCCGAAAGCGGTCCTTTAATGCAACTGGCGCCGGCCCCCGGGAGCCGACGCCAGTACATATGATCAGATGACGGTCTATTCAGAGCCCTTCGCCGCCTTCTCGATTATGGCGGCGACGGCGGCCGGTTTCGAGACATAGAGCGCGTGGCTGGCCGCGACCTCCTCGACCTTGGCGCCGGCGCGGGCAGCCATCTGGCGCTGTGCCGCGGGCGGGATCATCTTGTCCTCGCTCGCCACCAGATACCAGCTCGGCTTCACCCGCCATGCGGGGGTGGTCACCTTGCCGTCCAGCGCGGCGACGCCCCAGGGAACCTGCGAGTCCGCCATGAACGCCGCGAGATCGGGGCGGACATCGGCGGCGAATGAGGCCGCGAACCTGACCTTGTCGAGGAACAGGAAGCCGTCCTTGGGCGGCAGGATCGGCGGCACAGGCGCACCCGGCACGGGGTTGGCGATCAGGCTCGACACCGACTCGCCTTTGTCCGGCGCGAAGGCGGCGATGTAGACGACGCCGGCGACCTTGGGGTCGGTGCCCGCTTCGGAGACGACCACCCCGCCATAGCTGTGGCCGACCAGGATCACCTTGCCCTCGGCGGCGGCGATCGCACGCTTGGTGACCGCGACGTCATCCTCGAGCGAGAGGGTCGGGTTCTGGACGATGGTCACCTTGTAGCCGTCCTTCTTGAGGATCTTGTAGACGTCCATCCAGCCCGAGCCATCGACGAAGCCGCCATGGACGAGAACCACCGACTTGACCGGCTCACCGGCCTTGTCCTGGGCGATGGCGGGAGCCGCACCCAGAGCGAGCGAGGCAGCGGCAGCGAGAAGCTTGTTCGACTTGGTCATGATCAGTCTCCTTCCTTAATTTGCTGCGATATTATTTATCGCGATAAATGTTTACTACTCTTCACATCGCGGCCTTGTCCAGCAGAAAATTATCGCGATATGTATTTTTGTGATAAGAGATTGATTCGGAAGTGAGGATTTGATGACCCAGACCACCAGCGAACCGCTGCCGCTCGACGCGCAGCTCTGTTTTTCGCTCTATTCGACGACGATCGCGATCAACCGGCTCTACAAGCCGATGCTCGATTCGCTCGGCGTGACCTACCCCCAATATCTGGTGCTGAGCACCTTGTGGGAGAAGGACGGCCAGACGATCTCGGCGATTGCCGACCGGCTGGCGCTCGAGCCAAGCACGATCACGCCGCTGATGAAGCGGCTCGAGGCCGCAGGCTTCGTCTCGCGTCAGCGCAACCCGAACGACGAACGCCAGGTGCAGGTGTTCCTCACCGCCAAGGGCAAGGCCCTGCGCCGCGAGGCCTCGTGCCTCACCGATGCGCTGCTCGAAAACTCCGGATTGAAGGTTGAGGAGATGATCGCCCTCAACGATCAGGTGCAGCGTTTGCGCGGCGCGCTGGGAGGAAAATCGTAAGCAGCTGCCGTGGCATTCAGCCAAGTGCCGGATCGATCTCCGAGCATATGCGGGCGACAAGCCCGATCCCGAGCAAACCGGCGCCATCTCAGAATGCAAGCTACATGCGAACCGGCGCTGGGTATTGGAAGCGGCAATGACCGCGAAGTAAGGCTTCAGATTGCACGCGACAGCTTTGCGCCTCGTTGCGGCCCTTTGAGCCAGACGGTTCAAGCTGGAAGACTGCCGCCAGTTCAGCCCGGCTGTAAACGCCCGTATTCATCCTCGTCCGCCGTGTCATCGATGATAGCCTCTGTGTGCATCAGACGGCGGTTCGCTGTTCGACATGGTGTCAACGGCAGCCTTCTGGTGAAGGAGGTTCCACATGACGACCCTGATTCCGGCGCAAACCGAGAAGAGTACTCGATCCGAGAGTATCGAGGCGGAACTCACCGCACTTGGGACAAGGCTTCGTATCATCAGCAACATTGAACGAGGATACGGGGTGGTTCCCGTACTCGAAGCTGGTGCGGTTCTGCTCCAACCCGGAGAGGTTGCGGTCTACAAGGAGGAGCGCCCCTACGAACTGGTGGCGGGTCTGTATTGCCTCGAGCACCAACGTCCTGTTGCGGACTCCCGTTTGCCCGACAGCCCGCGTTTGATTTCGCGTGAGGTGGTTTACGCCAGACCTTATTCCGGACCTGGCAAGATCGAGACCGGCAGCGCGTGGGAATATGTCGCGCTCCATTCTCAGGTGGTGAACGGTGCTCGGCGGTATGCGCGGCCGGAGGGTCCCATCTATCTTTGGGCGCTCAACACGCTGCTGTTAGGGCCGGTGGTCGGCATCTATGCGCCGGTCGCCTTCGCGGGGGAGTGTTGATCATGGGGCCGCTCCCTCTTCATGTCGCCGCCAGCGGCGAGCCGATTCCTGCGCTGCATGGCCATCGTTCCGAAGGGCCCGATATGCGCCACGCCCCGTCCATCCCCAACATGCTCGACGAACTCGAGCACTTTGTGCGCGACGAGGACGTAGTTGGATACACAGAGCGGTTTCGCGCGCTGCTCGACACGATCGGCGTCAACGTGTCGGTCGCTATCGAGCGCGACGGTACCGAATGCCTGATGGTCGGCAGCCGGTGCGATTCTCAAATTCGCCATCGGTCGCGCTGGATACATTTTCTCTTCGAACATTTCGATCGAGATGAGCAGCGACGAAGCTATTTGATTCGTCAGTTACGCAGGGAAGGCTGGTTCACGGACGATCGCCCATCCAATCCGCGCCAAACGACGGCCGCTATCCGTGATTTCCTGAAATTTGAAGGACGTATCCTGCTCGATCCGCAGGGCCATCTTGGCGAAGGGGGCGGCATTCCTCGCGCGATGCTGGAAGGAAACGCGGATGAAGTAGCAGCATGCAGGCAGGCGTGCCGTGCCTATTTCGACATTCGCCGACGTTGGAGTGCGGATCGACAGATCGAGCGTGTGGTTCGCATGCTGGGTCGTCAGATCGACAATGGCTGGATCGTTCTGGAGGCGCAGGCATGAGCAGGCAACTCTCCGGTTTGCGTGCTCGCTGATTGCTCGATGATAAGGGCGATCAATCGCTCCAGATTGATCGCCCTATTTCAATCGTTGGCGCCGTTATGCGCCTAGTCGCGGTCGTTCAGGAAACCATCCGTAGTGCTGGAAATGCTAAACGGGGTCGTTGATTGAAGCGGTGCGATGCCGAAGTGGCTCTTTAGGACAACCGTCCAAAGTACCAAAAGCCATTGCTCGGTTTTTGCTCGCCTTGCTCGCAACCGCTAGGCTTCTGGTCTTGCGTTGCAGGAACCGAAACTGTGGGGAGCAGGACTATATGGAAGTGACCACACATGCTTGGCGGTTCGAACGCGTCGATCCGACCGGCAAGCGTGAGGCGGTGGATCGTCCGCTCGCCCGCGAAGTGCCGGTCGCGCTCGAATTCAACGGTATCGGCTATGCCACCCTCATGGCGACGCCGGCGGATCTGGAAGACCTAGCCCGAGGCTTCGCGCTGAGCGAGCGCCTGATCGATCGCGCCGGCGATATTGACGATGTGGAAATCCATCCGGTCGAAGCCGGTTTCATCGTCCGCGCGTCGCTTGCCGCACACTTGTCCGATCGCGTCTTCGAACGGGTACGCCACCGCACGACGGATTCGTCCTGTGGCCTTTGCGGAATCGAGAATATCGAACAGGTGATGCGGCCACTGCCGCAGATCGCACAGCGCTGGAACGGATCGTCCGATGCGATCTTCACGGCAGCGGCGCTGCTCGATGGGCATCAGCCGCTCAACCGGGCCACGGGAAGCGTCCACGCAGCGGCGCGGTGCGCGTCCGACGGCACGATCCTCGCGGTGCGGGAGGATGTCGGCCGACACAATGCCTTCGACAAGCTCATCGGAGCGATGCTGCGCGAGGGCGCGGAATGGGATGGCGGGTTTGCGCTGTTGTCATCGCGCTGCTCATACGAGCTGGTCGAGAAGGCCGCGATCTCCGGTTGTCCGCTGCTGGCGACGATCTCCGCACCGACCGATCTCGCGCTCCAACGGGCACAGCAAGCGGGCCTGGCGCTGTACGTGCTGGTCCGCCCCGACGCCCTGCTGGCGGTCCGCGCATGATCCTCGGCGCGATCCTTGCCGGAGGCCAGGCCTCACGCTTTGGGAGCGACAAGGCGATGGCGGTGCTCGATGGACGCACGCTGATCGATCATGTTGCCCTCGCATTGTCGCGAGAGGTCGATGGCGCGATCGTCTGCGGACGGGCTTATTCGGGCCTGATCAACGTGCCGGACCGGCCCCACTCTTCTTTAGGCCCCCTTGGCGGCATCAACGCGGCACTCCGTTACGCCGCGGACAATGGCTTCGCAAAAGTGCTGACGGCGCCCTGTGATACGCCGCGCATCAGCAAAGACTTGCTTACCGCCCTGCTTGCCGCGCCGGCGCCTGTTTATTTGTCGTCCCTCCCCGTGCTGGGGTGCTGGCCGAGCGCGCTGGCTGACCAGCTCGACGCCTATCTAGACCAAGCCACCAATCTTTCGATCCGGTGCTGGGCGCACACCATCGGCGCGACCCTGCTGGACCGCGCGCCGCCACTGAATATCAACGCGCGCGAAGACCTGGACTTGCTGGCCGGTGGCGACTGATGCAGCGCCGGGCAGTTGCCTAGCCGCCGCATAGCCCGGTCAGCACGCGGCGCGACGGCGCGAAGAACACGGTGCCCGTCTTCGCCGTCGAGAAATCGAGCAGGCGGTCGTAGCTACCCGGCGGATCGCCGACGAACATTCGTTCCAGCATCTTCTCGATCACCCACAGGCGCTGGGAGTAGCCGATGAAATAGGTGCCGAACTCACCGCGCCCGGGGCTGCCGAACGGCATGTTGTCGCGCAGGATGTCGAGCTCCTCGCCATTCTCGTCCTCGATCGTCGCGAGCGACTTGTGCGACTTGCGCGGGGCGTCGTCATCGTCGATCTCGACATTGTCGATCTTGGTACGGCCGACGATCGCTTCCTGCTCGCCCGTCGGCACCGCATTCCATGCGGCAAGGTCGTGCAGATATTTCTGCACGACGACATAGCTGCCCCCCGCGAAATCGGGATCTTCTTCCCCGACCAATGCGGCGGTCGGGATATCGTGGCCGGCGGGGTTGGCGGTGCCGTCGACGAAGCCGAGCAGATCGCGCGCGTCGAAATAGCGGAATCCCGATACCTCATCGACGACGCGTACGGCATCGCCCAGCGCCGCGAGCAGCAGCCGTTCGAACTCAAAGCACAGATCAGCCCGTTCGGCGCGGATGTGGAACAGGATGTCGCCCGGGGTCGCTGGCGCCGCATGCACCGGGCCTTGCACCGGCTTGAACGGATGGAGCTCGGCGGGCAGCGATGAGGCGCCGAGCCGCTTCCACAGGTTGTGGCCGATACCGACGATGCAGGACAAACGCCCGGAAAGATCGCGGAATCCGACCGTCTTGATCAGGTCGTCAATCGCCGCGAGCTGACCGCGCACCTTGGCCAGCGCGGCCTCGCCAGCTGCCACCTCGACCACCAGGAACACCGCCGAACTCGACAGCGGGGCCGCGATACTCTGGGCATCGATCGGAACGCGCTCCCAGGTCTGCCCGGTCATCCCGCGCGGATCTCCGCTCCCCTGTTCGTGCGGTTCCACTGCATGCCCCCTCCCCTTCACGGTCATCCCGCCAGCACCCTGACCGGGATCGATTTGGCGGCGGGGGTGCCGCTAGTCCGGTCGTAATAATCCAATGGCAGCAGTGGGTTGAGTTCAGGATAATAGCCCGCAACTGCTCCGCGAGCCATCGGATAGTCGATCACGGTCAGGCCTCCGACCCGGCGCTCCACGCCGTCGCGCGCGATCGTTTCCACCGCGACGGTCGCGCCCGCCGCCAGCCCGCGTTCGGCGCGATCCTCGGCGTTCATGAACAGGACCATTCGGTCATTGTACACGCCGCGATAGCGATCATTATAGCTGTAGATGGTGGTGTTGAACTGATCGTGAGAGCGCACCGTCGCCAGCCGCAGCATCGCAGGATCGTCGACGATGTCGTTCACCTCCAGTCCGGGGAGCGGCAGGAAGTTGGCCTTGCCGTTTGGCGTGTTCCACACGCGGCGGCGCGGCGGCACGTCGAGGTGGAAGCCCGTGGGGTTCGCGATCCGCGCGGAGAACTCGGTATAGATCGCGGGATAGACCTCGGCGATCTTGTCGCGGATCAGGCCATAGTCCTCGATATAGCGCGCCCAGGACACCTTGCTTTCGGGCAGGGTGGCCATCGCCATGCGGCAGACGATCTCGACCTCGGGCATGAGGTCGGCGCTGGCGGGGGTCAGCACGCCGCGCGATGCGGTGACGTTGGACATCGCATCCTCGATCGTGACGAACTGTTCGCCCGCCGCCGTCTCGATCCGCTCCGAACGCGCGACCACGGGCAGCAACAGCGCCTCTTTGCCGTGGATCAGATGCCCGCGATTGAGCTTGGTGGTGATCGCGACGGTCAGGTTCAGCTTGCGCATCGCAGCATAGGAGCGATCGGTGTCGGGGATCGCGCGGACGAAATTGCCACCCATCCCGATGAACACCTTCGCGCTGCCATTCTCCATCGCCTCCACCGCCTCGACGGCATGGTGGCCGTGCGCGCGCGGCGGCTCGAACCCGAACACGTCGCGGACGCGGTCGAGATAGGCCTGCGACGGTTTCTCGTCGATGCCGACGGTGCGGTCGCCCTGCACGTTGGAATGGCCGCGGATCGGCGCGATGCCGGCGCCCGGCTTGCCGAAATTGCCGCGCAGCAGAAGGAGGTTGGCGATCTGCTGAACCAACCGCGAACCCTGCTGATGTTGGGTAATGCCCATGCCGTAGCAGATGATCGTCGCGTTCGATCGCACATAGATTTCAGCGCAGCGCCGGATCTGTGCCTCGTCGATGCCGGAAACGTGGACAATATCCGCCCATTCGATCCCCTCGATCTCGGCGCGGATCGCTTCGATCCCGGCGGTGTGGTCGCGCAGAAAGTCGTGGTCGAGCACGTTTTCGCCCGCGGCGTCGCGCTCGAAGATCGCCTTCATCATGCCCTTGATGAGCGCGAGGTCGCCGCCGATGCGGATATGGACGAACTCGCTGGCGATCGGCGTCGAGCCGAACGTCGCCATCTGCACCACGTCCTGCGGTTCGGTGAAGCGGATCAGGGAGCGTTCGGGCATGGGGTTGACCGCGACGATCGGCACGCCGCGCTTCCGCGCCTCGACCAGGTTAGTCATCATCCGGGGCGAATTGGTTCCGGGATTTTGCCCGATGACGAAGATCGCCTCGGCATGCTCGAAATCGTCCAGCACCACGGTGCCCTTGCCGATACCGATCGAGGGCGGAAGGCCGCGGCTGGTGGGCTCGTGGCACATGTTCGAGCAATCGGGGAAGTTGTTGGTCCCGAACTCGCGGACGAAGATCGAATAGAGGAACGCCGCTTCGTTGGGCGTGCGGCCGGAAGTGTAGAATTCCGCCTCATTGGGGCTGTCCAGCGCGCGCAGATGACGGCTGATCGTGGTGAAGGCACCTTCCCAGCTTGTCGGCACATATTTGTCGCTGGCGGCGTCGTAGCGCATCGGCTCGGTCAGGCGGCCCTGCATCTCCAGCCAGTAATCCGACTGTTCGTTCAACGCGGTGACCGTGTGCTGTGCAAAGAAGTCCCGCGTCACGCGGAACTTGGTCGCCTCGTGCGCGAGTGCCTTGACGCCGTTCTCACAGAATTCGAGCTTCTTCGTGCAATCAGCGTCCGGGAAAGCGCAGCTGGGGCATTTGAAGCCGCCGGGCTGATTCATCGACAGCAGCGCGCGCGAACCCTTGGTGACGACGCTCTGCTCGATCAGCACCTTCGCTGTTGCAGCTGCGGCGCCCCAGCCGCCCGCCGGGTGATGATATGGCGAATATCTTGGTTTGCCGTCCGCCATGACTCGATCTCCGAAAACACGTTCATCGTTGCATCAATCGCCGACAGCAGCAATCCGAGCCACGTAGATCAACACAGGACGTTCAAGCGGTTGACGAAGCCTCTTGAGGCCCTCGCCCATGGTACGGGGAACTCGGTCTATCCGCAGCGCGATATCGGCTTTGTCCAGTTTCAGACTGAACGCTGACAGAGCAAACGGCCGATTAGCCGCTAGGCGGCTCCCAGCGAAACCTGTTGGTCGGCAATGCGCCCCAATTCCGGACGTTCAGCCCGCCTGCGGGCGGTCCTGAAAGCAGTCGTTCGTTCAGTTGCTGGCCTGCGTCCGCTACTGGGTGGAAACGGGCTCTTCATAGTCAGGGCGCGAGTCCGAGTTCGTTCAGGATATGCGCCTCGGTCAGGCCGTAGATTCCGGTCCAGTGGAAGAGGAACCCTGACAGATCGGCGCTGCCTCTGGCCTTGCCAACTCGGGCGACGATAAGCAGGCACCACATCAGCGCTTCGCGACAAAAGACCGGCGCTTCGAACGCGGCCTGGAAATTCTGGACTAGACCAGAGATCGCCAGCGTCATGTTGCCCGCTATCGCGACCGATGTCGGCTCACCGCACGTCCACGAACGCAGTTTCGGATTTGGCTTACCCGTCTAGGCACCGGCGGGTTACCCAAAGCGGCCTGTTCCCTCACGGCAAGATCCTGCGGCAGCCGGGACGGACCGCTCCGCGCCCTATGGCCGCACAATTTCAATCTCAGCGTTCCCAAAAGCTGCCTTTCGTTTAGTTGTCCGCCGTCATGTCAATTTTCTCCGAGAAGCTGAGTCGCCTAGCGGAAACCATTTCGCTGGTGGGCGACCGCGGCGCGCGCGATATCGCGGAAGCAATCGCCAGCGGACGCGGCCGGCTAGCGATCGCGATCGGATCTGGCGGCTCGATGGTGGTGGCAGAGTATTTCGCCCGCTGCCGCACAACTCTTGGGCTCGGGCAGACGCTTGTCATGACGCCCATGCAACTCGCACTATCGATGGCCGAGTGGGACGGGATCGACGTCTGGCTCTTCAGCGCCGGTGCCAACAATCCCGACATTTCGGCAGCGTTCCAGGGCGCGGTTGCGTCGGCGGACGCGACGCACTTGGTGACGACGCGCGCCGACGGCGCGACGGCAATCGCCGCCGCCGCTCATTCCCGCGCTCAAGTCTTCGTGCTGCCAGTGGCCGACCCCAAAGACGGCTTCCTCGCTACCCATTCGATGATCTCGATGGTCACTGGGCTGCTGCTCGCAAGCGACTTGACAACGGAACGACCGCACGGCGCGGAGTTGGCCGCCATCTATTTGAACCTCTCCCGATCGGCGGTCGCCAACGGCGTCGACGAGGTCGCCAGCTTCCAGCCAGGCGACACGATGGTGATCGTGCATGATCCGCAGGTCGCCGCGGTCGCCACACTGATCGAGACCTCCATGTGGGAGACCGGCATAGCTCCGGTGCAACGCACCGATTTCCGCAACTTCGCGCACGGTCGACATGTATGGGCGGCGCGGCACCCTACAACGATGTTCACGCTGGCGCTGACGACCTGCGAGAGCGAGGCCGTCTGGCAGCCCATCCGGAGCGCCCTGCCGCTGGAGGTACGCGGTGGCGGACTGGCCGTCGGTCACGGCGGACGACTCGCCAACGCTGTGGGTATCGTCCGGGGCCTAGCCATCGTTGGTCATCTCGGCGGCATCGCGGGTGTCGATCCCGGCAGGCCCGGCCGGGGTGACTTTGCCGAGGCGATCTATGACGACGACGCCCTACAGGACCTGGTTACGAACCTGACTCCAGCCGTTCGTCACAAGGCAACGGCGAGGCTGCTCCATGATCCGGTCGATGACGGCGAGGTGTCGCTGTGCGCCATAGGCAGGGATCGCTTGCGCGAGCTGGGCGACGCCAGCTTCGTCGGGCTTGCACTTGACTATGACGGGACCGTGGTTCCGAACCAGCCGACAGAGGCGAGGCTTGGGCCGCCGTCGAAGGAGGTGATGGACGAACTGGTCAGACTCGTGGATGATGGCGTTCAGGTTGGATTCGCGACCGGGAGGGGCGGTTCGGCGGGTGAGAAGCTGCGCGAGGCCTTGCCGGAGAGAATCCACCAGCTCGTACTTATGGGATACTATAACGGCGCACATGTCCGCCCCCTCGACGTCGACATCAGCGAGGACCGGCCTATGCCCGATGAGCACGTCGCGAGCGTTGCGAGGTGGATCGCAAACTCCGGGCTGCTTCTCGACGGCGTCGCGCTCAAGGTGCGCGAGGTGCAGGTGACCGTGAACCACTCGGACGTCGTCGACGTCGCGAGCTTCGCCCAGCGGCTCGCTATATGCCCCCAAGTGGCCAACGGCAGCGTGCGGGTGCTGAGCTCGCATCACAGCTTCGACGTCGTGCCGCGCGGCACGACCAAGCTCAAGGTGGTCGAGGCGCTCGCCGGGCGCGCCGGCCGGCCGGGCGCTTCCGTCCTGGGTGTAGGCGACAGCGGTTCGCCATTAGGTAACGATCGCGAGCTACTCTCGGGGCCGCATGGCGTAAGCGTCGACAGCGTCTGTGGCAGCCATCTGGGCACTTGGACGTTGTTCGGCTCAAGGTTGCGCGGTCCGGACGCGCTTTCCCGGATTCTGCGCTCGGCGCGCGTGGACGGGGGAGTGATGTCGATTGATTTGGGGTCGCTGGACCTCGACCGATGTTGAAGAAGTGTGTACAAAACAGGAACGAAATGATTCGGCTTGTGGTTCGGAGAGCTCGATGAGCGAAGTAGACGTCGTGGGAACCGGCTTCACGGTGCTCGACCGCGTATATGCCGGTTCGCGGGCGGTGTCGGCCGAGGATCTCGGCGGCTCGTGCGGGAACGTGCTCATCTCGCTCGCGATGCTCCAGCGCAATGTCGCCCCTGTCCTCAGACTCGGCGAGGACGAGGTCGGAGTCCGTCTGGTCGGGGCCTTCCATCACGCCGGTGCCGAGACCCGCTACATCCACATGCACGGCGGCGTTAGATCGCCCATTCTCGCGCAGCATCTGCATGCGCCTGGGGTCCACACCTTCGCTTTCAGATGCCCCGAGACGGATATCGACCTCCCGCGTTACGCGCCGATCAACGGCGAAGACGTAGAGCGGGCGCTCCCGGTGATCACAAACTGCTCGGTCTTCTACGCCGACCGCCTCTCGACGGCGATCGTCGATGCTATGGAGGCTGCGGCCGAATCCGGCTCGGTCATCTATTTCGAGCCGTCCGAAGTCGGCGACGAGGAGCTGTTCAGGCGCGCCGTCGCGGTGACGGCGGTGCTCAAGTTCTCGGCCGATCGGCTGGCGGCGCTTGCCGGTCGTGTACAATTGACCGATGCGGTCGTGATGATCGTCACGCATGGCGACGCGGGTCTCGAGGTGCGGCGCGGTGCCGAGCGGTTTTGGTGCCGGTCGCAACCGGCGCCGCATGTGCGCGATACCTGCGGCGCGGGAGACATGGTCAGTGTCGGTCTGATCGACTGGCTGCTGACACATCGACACGCGGCCACCGCCGACCTGTCGATGTGCGACTTCGTGCGCGGCATAGAGGCGGGCCAGCGGCTTGCTGCAGAGAATTGTGCTTACGTCGGAGCACGCGGCATCTTCCGCGAGCGCGGTGCGGATTACGCCAGGTCGGTCCTGGCCGGTTGATCGCCGCTGTCAGGCGGCTCGCTTCACCACATCGTCGGTGCGCTCGGCCCTCAGCCTGTCGCGCAGTTCCATCAGCATCGTGCCGAGCATGTTACGGCCCTGTCCGTTGACCTCGCCCCACAAGCGATTGACCTCATTATCGACCGTGGCGGTCTCGATGAGGCGCGCCGAGCCGGTCGAGAGCAGCAGCTTGCGCAGGTCCTCATGCTGGGTGAACTTGGCGTAGAGCACGCCGCGCATCCGGTCGAACTTGGTCTGCGACCAGCCCGGGCTCACATCCCAATAATATAGGCCATGGGCGGCCATCGCGAGCAGCGCCGGCGACGGTGCTGCCATCAGCCACGCCTTGACCTCGGGCTTGCGAGCCTTGCCCGCCTGGTAAGCGTGCTCGCTGGTCGGGAAGACGTCGCCCTCGAACTCGATCTCACGCCGGTAGAGGTTGCTGAAGGCGCCGTAGGGCTTCTCGCTGGCTCGGTAGAACCGGATCTCCTGTTCGTCGTCAGCCATGTCGCCTCCTTGTAAATTTGCACGATATCAGTCATGCAAATCTACATGAAGCCGACTCGGAAGGAAAGGACTGAATTGGTTCGCCGCATGCAGGCCGCGCGCGGACGGCTCGGCCTGTCCTATGCGGCGCTGGGCGAGAGGGCAGGCGTCGATGCCAGCCAGGTGTCACGGATTTGCCGGGGCGAGTATGCAACCTTCAGTGACAGTGTCGTGCGGATCTGCACGGTGCTGGGCGAGCGGCTCCGGTCGGGTGACGCCGAACCGCTGCCCGCATTGCCCGCCGCGCGCCGCACGGATGCGGCCTGGGCGAAGCTTGAGCGCTCGGTGCGCAGTGCGTGGGACGAGACTCCTGCCGGCGCTGAACGGCTGGCGAAGGTGATCGCCGCCGTGGGGGGAGATCGGCCGCCGCTAGCCCTCGGTACGTTCCAATCGGACCCAATTTTCCTGTGGCGGCGGCAGCACTTCCCGCCCATATGTCGCACGACCTCGGGGGAGGGTCGGCAGGGAGGCAAACTAGGCGTGAGGAAGGATCTGGCGGAGAGCCTTCTCGCGAAGATCATGGATTGGTCTGACGATGAGAAGGCGGCGGAGCGCGCCTATCTCGAGAGCTTCGCGAGCTACAAATATGATGAGTACCAGCAGTTCTCGCCCGGCCGGCGGTTCATCGAGAGTCTCGCCTTATGGCTCGGCCAGTTCGACCCCGGCGCTAACCGGCGCGCCGCCTATGACTTCGTCCGTCGCCGCCTGCTGTTCATCTCCAATAACGAGATGAACCATCTGGTCGAGCTGACCTTCCCTACGGTGGTCCGCCCGATCCTGATCTCCGACACAGCGCAGGCGCTCGGCGTCCATCCTTGCCGCGTGAAGGCGATCGTGCGCGAGACGGAGTATCGTAAGCGACTACGCCAGACGCTGGTGCTAGGGCTGAGTGACGGCGCGCGCACCGACTGGTTCCGGCGGGCCAACCCACAGGAAATGTCGAACGAGCAAGTATTCCATGCCTACGACGTGTCGGATGCGAAGACCGGCGGGATGGTCGAGGACCTGGGCAAGCATCTCGGCAAGATTCTGGGACGCGACGCCACGGCGGAGGAGGCGCGCTTCCGCTACGTGGTGCTGCTCGACGACTTCACCGGTAGCGGCACCAGCTTCATCCGCGAAGACGGCAAGGGAGGCTGGACGGGTAAGATCGCGAAGATCGTCGCCAATCTCATGACCGCGGGGAATTTGGGCGACGCGATCGCCGACGAGGGCGTGAAGATCATCATCGTGCTCTACGTCGCAGCCGATCAGGCGATCGATCACATCGAGGAGCTATTGCCGAGTCTCGCCTTCGGGAAGGGCACGATCGCGTTCCACGTCATCCATAAGCTGGGCACGTCGACGCCGCTCGACGATGAACGCGACAAGGCCATCCTGAGCTTGGTCGGGGACGAGCGGTATTTCGACGACGACGCCGACGACGAGCACTCGAAAGTCGGAAAGGCGAGCAAGCAGTTTGGCTTCGCCGGATGTCGGTTGCCCTTGGTACTCGCTCACAACACGCCGAACAACTCGGTGTACCTGCTCTGGGCAGAGGAGGATCAGCGCGTGCTCGGCCTCTTCCCGCGCGTCAGCCGTCACCGGAAGCTTCAGTAGCCGTGAGAAACCCTTTTCGCATTCGCGCTTCCCAGCGCTCGACCAGCGACGATGAGTTCGTGCGCCTGTTCGGCGCGGGCGCGCTCGACGTAATCCAGTCGTTCGACGACCCTTGGGGCGGCCTTGTCTTCCTGCGCAGCGCGCCAGGCGGGGGCAAGACCACCTTCCTGCGCATCCTTACGCCGCGCCCCTTGAAGCTTACCCATGCGATCGCCGAGACCAATCAGCAGGTTAAGGCGACGCGTGACGCACTCCGCGACGTGGGCGCGTTGGGGGCCGATGGCCCCCAGTTGCTCGGAGCGATGGTGGTGTTCACCACCGAGTACAAAGAGCTGGCTGCCTTCGATCGTGGCAATACGCTGTTCCGTGAGCTGCTCAACTCGCGAATTGTGGTGGCGACTCTGCGGTCGGTGGTGGAGCGCGCCGAGCGGCGGTTCCCCGATAACCTGGACGAATTCACCTTCGAGTGGCAGCCAGATTCCGACGCGACGATCCCGGGGCGGGCGAACGGCCGCGAGCTGTTCGAGTGGGCTTCGCGCATCGAGCGCGGCTTCTACAATCGACTCGACGAGCTGGATGCCCCCACGCCAATCGACGGCGGCCATTCGCGCCTCGACGGCCTCAAATGGTTCGCTCAATCTCGCATCAGTAGCGCCAAAGGCGTGATCGAGGCGAAGCGTGTGCTGCTGATGGACGAGCTGCAAACGCTCGCGCCTGCGCAGCGCGGCAGCCTGATCGAATTCGTGACCAACGCCCGCGAGCAGTGCGGCGTGTGGATCGCTGAGCGGCTGGAGGCGCTGACGCACAAGGATTTGCTGTCGGAAGGGGCGCTCAAGAAGCGCGACTACGATACCGTGATCCAGCTCGAGGACCGCTGGTCCGGTTCAAAGATCAAGCCCTACACCAGGTTCGTCGAATCAATCGCCAACTTGCGGGCCGCGCGCGCTGATGGCTTCCAAGGCCGTGAGCTCTTCCCCCTGATAGGCGAGACAGATGACGTGTCGTCGCTCGAGGAAGCGCTGGTCATGCGCAGCGCCGAGATCGAGGCCGAGATCATCCGAGCCGGCGGTGCGGGCAACCGCTACTCGGCATGGCTCGAGGCAACGCGCGGCATGCCGGGCAACGCTATGGAGCGCGCCATCCAATGGCGGCTGCTGCAGATCTTGGTCATTCGCGACCTGCGCAAGGCGCAGTCGGCGTTCGACTTCGACGCGCTGACCGTGGATGAGTTCGACGACCGCTCGGGCAGCGGCACCGACCGGGCGGCGGAGCACTTCCTGCGAACCGAGGTGAAGGCACCGATCTACTTCGGCCGTGAGGTACTGAGTGTGGTCTCAACTTCGAATGTCGATCAGTACCTCGAGGTGGCGGGCGCGCTGTTCGAGGAGATTTCGGCCAAGATCCGCTTCCGCCGCGATCAGCTGGTGCCCCTATCGGCCGAGCGCCAGGATGCGCTCGTACGCGGCGTGGCGCAGGAGCGTTGGGAGGACATCATCCGTCGCCTCCCCCGCGGGATCGAGGCGCGACGGCTGCTCGAGGCGATCGGACAGTTCTGTCGCCAACAGACGTTTCGACCCAGCGCTCCGTACGCGCCCGGCGTGACCGGGATTGCGATCACGATGGCGGACCGCAAAATCCTGATCGACAGCGATGAGGACGAAATCGCGCATTTCCTGCGGCTGCGTGACGTGATGACGTCTCTAGTGGCGCACAACCTGCTGGTGCCGCGGCTCGACCACCGCAACAACAATCGCGAGTACGTGGTCTTCTATCTGAACCGTCTGCTGTGCGTGCATTTCGGGCTGCCGCTGGGCTATGGGGGGTGGCGCGCCCAGACGCTGCGGGATTTGCTCTTCTGGCAGGAGAAGGGCGCAAACGCGGTTGCGGTCGTGGAGGAGGCAACCCTTGTCTGACCGAGTCGTGGCGATGCGCTGGGATCCCTACTCACTGACGGCCGATGCCGACTTTGAGCCATTTTGGAGCGACCGGCTGAACGGCGGTGGACGCAGGTTGCTGCTAATCCTCGGGCGCGGGTTCGACGTCCGGACGCTAGCGGCCGCGCGTCGCTTGCACGCGCTCGGCGCCGACATCCGGGTGTGGCAGCTGGCGTTCGACAACGGCTTAGGCGACAGCGCCGTGCGGTCCGCGAAGACGACGGAGAACCACGAGGGTCTCCTCGAACTGTTTGGCGAGGATCGGGTGAAAGTTGTCCCGATCGAGATCGGCGGGCCATCGGGGGCGGCGGTTACGCCGCTGAATACGCAGACGGCCCTACAAGGTGCAGGTGATCCGTTGGAGTTCGACGACATCGTGGTCGACATCAGCGCCATGCCGCGCATGGTCGCGATGACAGCGGTAAGCGTTCTGCTGCACAGGCTGGACAAGGTTGCCAAGGCCGGCGGCGCGAGCGTCAACCTCCACGTAACGATCGCCGAGAGTGTGTCGGCTGATGTTGGCGCCGCAAAGGGCAGCCTCCGCGACAATGTATCGTTTGTCCGCGGCTTCTCGGGGCATCTTGAGGAGCAGACGACGCAGAATTGGCCACGTGTCTGGTTCCCAGTCCTGGGCGAGGGGCAGAAAGATCGCCTCAGCCTGATTCAGGAGTTGCTTGATCCGGACGAAATCTGTCCGGTCATCCCATTTCCGACCAAGAAGCCCCGGCGCGGCGATGAGGTGGTGGGCGAACATCGCGAGACGCTGTTCGACGACTTCCTGATCGAGCCAGCCAACATCCTGCTCGCCAGCGAGTATAACCCGTTCGAGGCGTACAAGCAGATCTACACCGCGATGGATCAATACAAGCGGGCGCTTAGCACGATGGGAGGCTGCAAACTGTTCGTGTCGCCGCTGTCGTCCAAGCTGCTGTCGATCGGCGTCCTGCTAGCGTGCTATGATCATCGCTACGGATCGGGCTCGAACGACGACTTCGACGTTGGCATCCCATATGTCGAAACGGCGGTCTACGGCGATCCCGATCAAGCCGGCACCGTCGGGTTCGAGCTGCACTCGATGTGGATTCGAGGCGATTGGGAGGAGGCGCTCTCGGCCCCTATCGTCGCCGATGGCGATGAACAGGGCCGGCCCGACAAGCCGCCCGTGCCGAACTGAATTGCTGCTTCCTGCGATCTACCGAAGCGTCCCTATTGCCGATAGGATCGTGAAGCGCATCTTCGCCGGAGAAGCGACAGCGGCAACGTGAGCGAGGAAGATTTCGTCTTTTAACCAGTGGGTTTGTTCTCCCCTTTCCCGACGACGGATTTGACGGGGTGATCTATCGGCCATGCTGATCGATAGTCCGTTATCGCCTTCTAGAAGCCGATAGCGGATCGGCCGCTTGCGGCCCAGCTCCAGACGTTCAACGAGATTTCAAACAAGCTTCACAGGCCTCTTGGATAAGGTCTCGGAGAATCCCTACCCGCTCGATCAGCCAACCGAGTTCCTCGGGCGTGATCTTGTAGTGCGGCGAATAGCGCGCATCGACATAGGCTCGCCGCAGTAGCTCGAAGCAACGCTGATTGAATCGGCTATCGCGCGGCCATGCGGACGCGAGGCTGCCGTCGAGTTCCTCACACAGATTGCGCAGGAAATTCAGCTTGTGTGACTTTGGGCTGTAGAGGCGCTGAACCAAGAGGAAGCAGTGGTAGAAGCGCTCGGCCGCCTGGTGAAGGTTGAACGCGGCCTCATTCGGGGAGCCATCGTTCGAATAGAACTGCGCCCCGCGTAGGAACGCCTCCGCACTCGGAAACCACTTGTCGAAATAGCCCTGCGCCTCTGTCCGAGCAGCTTCTTTCGTTAGTGGCTCTGGCGTTGCGAACGGATGATCGGGCGCTTCGTAGAGCGCGATCCCGTCGCGCACGATGTCGATGAAGAAATAGCGCCCGTGCTTGAGCTGCTTATTCACGTCGGTGAGGCTGTGAACGATGAAACTCGCCTGCGTCGCCAGCCGCTTGGTCACGACATAGTCGCGCACGAGACGGTCCTCGGCCGCCGTCCAGTAATCGGCGACCTCGGCAAGCTCGTCGTGGTTGACGACGACCAGCAGATCGTAATCGGAGAAATATCCGCCGACCGGGTCCTCGACCCAGTCGCCGCGGGCATAGGAGCCGAACAGGATCACCTTGAGAAGGCGCCCCGCTTTGCGGTGCGGCGCGTTGCGCCCGGCGAGCGCGTCCTCAAATTCCTCGAAGAGCACGCGCACGACATGCTCGAGTTCACGCTTCTTGCGGTCGGGAAGGTGGTTCAGCTCAGTACGCATGCTGAAATCAGATTCGCAGGTTTGCCTGTCGATGCAAGCCGTTCGGCCGATAATGGGATCGGCGCCCGGTGTCCGGCAGCCAATTCTATTACGCGCCGGAACCTCGCAATAGATTCCTATAGCCTCCCGCGATCAACGCGCGTGTTGTTGCCGTCAGCCGCTGGACACGCAGACGCAGATAGTCGCTGCGACCGCGCCAATCGCGGTCCACAGTCTCGATCCCGAACAGGGCCGCAGCGATCTCGCGCTGGCTTGCGCCTTGGGTGAGCCCGTCATGCGTCCGCAACAGCATGATCCACCGCTCCGCGCGGCGCTCGACCGAGAACAGCTCGGCAGGCATGCGACCGAGCCGCCATAGGCCGGCAAGACGTCGCAGGGTAAGGAGTTGCGGCTCCAGCCGCGCAAACCCCGCGAGCGCATAGCGCAACCGGACCGGCCCCTCGCTCAATGTACCGCTTCGCACATGCAGGCGGATCGACCGCCCGCCCTGACGTAACAGCAATTCCTCGCCTCCTCTCTCGCACCCGAGAAGCAGCGCTTCGACACCAGTGCAGCGGATGTCGAGCGCATAGGGATCCCTTGCATCGGCGGGGATTGCATCGACGCTCACCACCGCGTCATGGAGTCCGGGCAGCCAGAACAGCGGAGCGATCGAGGCAGGCTGTTCAGCCGGAAGCGCGAAAGCTTAAGCCCCAGCTCGGTCCGTGGCCCGGTGGGGCTTCGATCCGCAGATATCCTGCAGCCGGCACGCTGACGCCTGAAGCATCCGCCGCCTCGCTGCGATAGCGCGAATTGCGCCGAAGCAGCTCCCAGGCAAAGCCGGCACGATCGAGATCGCGCACGTAACGATAGGGGTCGGGCTCACGCCACTCGCTCGAGAAGGTCATCGCATTGGCCTCCATGTCCCCCGAGGGCAAAGGGACCAGAAGCACGAGCGGGTGTCCGCAATTGCCGCGGCGCGACTCGATCAGGCGCAACCCTCCGCAATATTTTTGCAGATAGTCCGCAAGATTTTGCCGAGAATCACTCAGTTCCTTGCGGACCAATCGTTACGCAAGGCGCTTTCCACCCCACACGACGCCTGTGTTCACAGCTCTGTCCGGCAACGATTCGCGATCATTGATGGAGACTGTGCCGCCAGCACATCCGCATTTGCACCGGATCGAGCAGCGGCGCACGTTCAGCGGCGATGTCATTGGAACCGGCGATGCGGCGTGCGGATAGAATCAGAGCGGAGCGTGAGTGCTTTCGATTGGCCGCGCCGCGATCGTCATGGCGGGCCGCCCACGCGTTGCCCTCGGCCCGACCTTTTCCTACCAACACGTCTGCCGGGTGCCGTGAAATAGGATCCGTCCTTAAGCCCGGGGTGCCGCCCAAGCGGCAGGGCATGGGACGAATGCAAATAGCGGGCCTCTCGCACAGAGGTTTCCAACACCCGGCCCCTCCATTCCCCGCCCCTTGCGCGCGAGTCCATGATGTTCCAGCATGGGCGCGCCGCCGAAGAACCGGCGGCAGGGGCGTGGAAACCCCTGTGCGTGACGCAACATCGCATCCCACGGCGACGCGCCGTCGGCTGCCCGTTGCCGATGCGGTGGTGCTGATGGCGCCGCCGGGCTTGTCCTGTGCAGGGCTTCCGACCGGGCTGGTTCTTCCCTCCCCGCCCCTTCCCATCCGGGGAAGGAACGAAGCGATGCCGGACACCGGTCCGAAGACAATAGTGAAGATCACGGTCCACGAGCGACGCGAACCGCGGCCATCGGAGCAACTCTATCGGCGCCATGCCGGCTGGTTGGGCAAAATCCTGGCGCTGCGGTTCAAAGCGAGCGCTCTCGACGTCGATGATCTTGTCCAGGAAACCTATCTGCGCGCGGCGCGCTACGGCGATGTCGAGGAACGTGGCCATCCGCGCGCGCTACTGCTCCAGATTGCGATCAATCTCGCACGCGACCAGTTGCGCCGGCGGGTGGTACGCGGCGGTCTGTCGATACCCCTCGATGAAGCCGGCGAAGCCGAGCTCGGAACCCAAGCGCCCGACCAGCACTATCAGCTCGAACTCAAGCAAGCAGTGCTCGCCTTGCCGCCGCGCTTTCGTCACGTGTTCGTCTTGAGTCGGTTCAGCGGGCTCACCTATGATGAGATCGCGAGCCATCTCGGCATCTCGGTCAAGACTGTTGAGTGGCGAATGAGTAAGGCGTTGGCAATATGCGCGGCCAGGCTGCGTGACTGAAAGGCAAGGCGCCATGAATCGCGGCAGCGAAGCAGAGGGTGAGGCGGCCGCGCGCTGGCTGGCCCGGCTCAACGCGCGTTCAGTTACAACCGACGAGCTCGATCGTTTTTATGCGTGGCGGCGCGACCCCGCGAACGCCGCGGCCTATGCCCGTGTCGAACGCGTTTGGCGCGAGGCGCATCGTCTGGAATCCGACCCCACGATCGCCACGGCGGTGGATGAGGCGCTCGAGCGCCCTCAGCAGCGAGGCTTCTTGGCAGGGCTCGTCCGCCGCCGGCTACTAGTCGCCGGCCTGACTGCGATACCGGTGGCGGTGACCGGCGTAGCGGCTTGGTGGACGTTCGGTCAGGCCGAAGTGCATGAGACGGTGCGCGGCGAACGGCTCGCGTTCGCGCTTGCCGATGGGACACAGGTGCAGCTCAACACCGACAGCCGGATCCGCGTGAGCTTCAGCGACGGTCAACGCGTGGTCGAACTCGAGCGCGGCGAGGCTTTGTTCGCGGTCAAGCGTGACCCTGCCCGACCCTTTATCGTCGAAGCCGGCACACAGTCGGTGCGGGCGCTCGGCACCAGCTTCTCGACCCGCCGTTCGGACGATGCGCTCAGGGTCGTTCTGATCGAAGGCCAAGTCGCGGTGAACAGCACTGGATCGGCAGAAGTGAAGCTCACCCGCTCCGGCGGAGCGGCCGTGGCACGCCCGGGAAAGCCGATCGTGCCCGGGATGACCGATCCGGCAGCGGCAACGGCGTGGACCCGCGGCAAGCTGCTCTTTCGGCAGACGCCGCTTGCCAGCGCGGTTAGCGAGGTCAATCGCTACTCGGCGCGTCGTATCGTGCTTGGCAGCCAGGCGCTCGGCGCTCGGCGCGTCGATGGCAATTTCGAGATCGGCGACAGCGAGAGTTTCGTCGCCGCGGTGACGACGATCTTCGATCTTAGCGTCCGCACGCAAGACACCGACATCATTCTCGAACCGCGGCCGGCAGGTGACGCGAAAAAAAGTTGAGCCCGTAGTTAGGGTCCCCCCCCCTCCAGCCCCGTTTCCCCATCGACGCCGGGATATCCGGCGCGACGGATCGCCGGAAACACCGGCGCCGAGCGGGGAGCGGGATGTGATCAAAGTGGACGACCGATATACGCTTTCAAGGCGATGGGTGCTGGCGGCTACAGCGGCCGCGATCTTCACCAGCCCGGCGGAGGCAGCCGCGCGCGAGACGGCAATCGAATTCAACATTGCGGCCGGTTCGCTCGACCGCGCGCTTGCCGCTTATGCCGAGACGACGCGTCGTCAGCTGCTCTATTCGAGTGCGCTCGTCGCAAACCGCACGTCGAAAGGATTACAAGGGCGGCACAGCGCCGACCGAGCGCTCGCCTTGCTTCTCGCCGATACCGGCATTCGCGTGCGTCGAGCGGGCAAAGCCTTTGTCCTGATCGAAGCAACGTCACGCCAGTCACGCGCTGAGCGCACACCAACCCCACGGCCGCCGCGGCGAGCCCAACAACGGACGCCATCGCCCGACCCAGCACCCGAAAACGAGACGGAGACGATTGTGCTGACGGGGACGAACATTCGCGGTGCGGGCGGCGGCAGTTCGCCGCTGGTGACGGTCTCGCGCGATGAAATCGAGCGGGCCGGCCAGTCGACGGTCGGTGCCGCGGTCGCTGCGCTCCCACAGAATTTCGGCGGCACGAGCACCGAGGACACCAGCCTGACCAGTTCGGATCGCACCACGCTCAACGAAGGGCTGGGCAGCGGCGCCAATCTGCGCGGACTTGGTAGCGATGCGACACTCACGCTCATCAATGGACGCCGCGTGGCGGGTGCTGGCGGCCAAGCCGAGTTCACCGACATCTCGATGATCCCGCTGGCGGCTGTCGAGCGGATCGAGGTGCTCGCCGACGGGGCATCCGCGATCTACGGCTCGGATGCGGTCGGCGGAGTGATCAACGTCATCTTGCGCAAGAGCTTCAAAGGCGGCGAGACCCGGTTCTATTCGGGTGTTCCAACGCAAGGCGGCGCTTCGGAAGTCCAGGTTGGCCAGGTGCTCGGCACTGCCTGGGGCGGTGGCCATGCGTTGATCGCCTATGAGTATTCGCTGCGCGAACGGCTGCGGGCGAGGGAGCGCGATTATACGCGGTCGGCCGACCTGCGCCCGCTCGGTGGCTCTGACTGGCGTTCGTTCCTGTCCAATCCGGGCACGATACTCGGTTTCAGCACTAGTGGCGCGCTCGTTCCCCTCTACGCGGTGCCGCCGGAACAAAATGGTCAGAATCTCACCCCTGGCGACTTCCTGCCCGGCGCCAACCTAGAGAACTTCCGTGAGCAGTCCGATACCTTACCCCGCCAGGAACGGCATAGCGCTTATGCAACCATCGAGCAGGAAATCACGCCAGGGGTGAGGCTGTTCGCCGAAGGACGCTATGGCCGCCGCGATTTCGAATATAATGGGCAGGCAAGCACATCGGTGATGCAGGTGCTGCCAAGCAACCCCTATTTCGTCAGTCCCACGGGCATGCCGTTCACGCTGGTGGGCTATTCGTTCCTGCGCGAGTTGGGCCCAATCCAGCAACAGGGGCGGATCGAGGCGTGGAATGCGGCAGGAGGGGTCACCGTCGATGCGTTCGCCGACTGGCAGATCGAGGCCTATAGCTCACATTCAATAGAGCGGAGCAGGTTGCGCGGCAGCGACTATGTTAACTCCTATTATCTCGCTGAAGCACTCGGCACCCGATCCGACGACCCTGGAACCACGTTCAGCACGGCAACGCACGGATTCTTCAATCCGTTTGGTGATGGTGCTGTGAACTCCAAGGCGGTGCTCGACTTTATCGGCCAAGGCTGGACCGCGACACGGCTCGACAGCGAAGTCACCTCAGCGACGATCAAGGGCGACGGCACCTTGTTGGAGTTGCCGGGTGGCCGTGTCCGGCTTGCCGTCGGCGCGACCTATCGACGCGACCGGTTCGAGCGTGACGGCGAAAACTTCACCTCCGATCCCGCGCCTCGGCCGTTCAATCATACTGATGCGAACCGCTCAGTGACGGCAGGTTTCGCCGAACTCGCAGTGCCCCTGTTTGGCGAGGGCAATGCGCGCGCCGGCCTCAAGCGTCTGCTGCTGTCGGCGGCGTTGCGTCACGAGCGCTACAGCGACTTTGGCGAGACCACCAATCCCAAGGTGGGGATGGTATGGGAGCCGGCCGTTGGCCTCACGGTGCGAGCCAGCTACGGCACCTCGTTTCGGGCACCAGCGATCCGCGAACTACGCGACCCATTACAGATTTCATACTCGCCACTGCGTGATACGGACGGAACTGTGCTTTCGGTGATGACGCTGTTCGGCGGCAACCCCGACCTCAAACCCGAAACTGCGCGCTCGTTTACCGTTGGCATGCGCTATAGCCCGCCTGACGCGCGGCGTTGGCGTTTCGAGCTTGGCTATTTCGAGACGCACTTTCGCGATCGGATCGAACGGCCCGCAGCCGACAACATCACCCAAGCGCTGACCAACCCGATCTACACCCCCTATGTGCGCCGGGTAAATCCGGCGGGGAGCGCAGCCGATCGCGCGTTGTTACTGGACTATCTCAACCATCCCGGATCATTGCTGCCGCCCGACTCTTATCCCCCTGAATTCTTTCGCGCCATTCTCGACGCACGACTGGTGAACTCGACCAAGCTGACCGTGCGTGGAATCGATATCGCCGCTGCTGGCGGATTTGCCACGCCGGACGGCGAGGCATCGTTCAGCCTCAGCGCCTCGCATATGATCGACTATCAGCGACAGATCACGCCACTCGCACGTCCGCTCGAACAAGCAGGCACCCTGGCGGATCCCCCCTCGTGGCGCGGACGGGCGATGGCGAGTTGGGATGCGCGGGGTTGGGGGGCATCAGCAACGCTCAACTACACTCATTCCTATCTTGAGGATATCGGCAGCCCGCCGCGGCGCGTTGATGCGTTCGCGACGATCGACGCTCAGCTACGCTTCGAGCCCAAGGCGCTCGCCGAACGCGGGTTCAGACTTTCACTCAACGTGCAAAACCTGCTCGATGCGCGTCCGCCATTCGTCGATCAGATGACAGGCGTCGGCTATGGTGCGGCAAATGCCGACCCCCTCGGCCGCATCCTGTCGATCCAGGTCGTCAAGCGATGGTGAAGACGAGCTAGCCATCACGCTCCTCTTTTAAGGATCAGACCCATGCGAAGCTCGTGGGCGGCGGCGCTGTGCCTCGTCGCCACGGTCGCCAGCGCGCGACCGTTACAAATCGAAGATCAACTCAACCTAGAAAGCTACGGGCAGGTACTGACCGATCCCACCGGTCGCTGGGGCATCATCGAACGCCGCCGGCCCTATGCCAGCGCTCCGAGCTATCGCTACGACTATATGACGCGCCGGCTGCTCTCGAATCTGATGATCGTCGATCTCGCGGCGGACTCGCCCGCGCGCGTGCTGTTCGCGCAGGATCCGAATGCGGGCTATTGGGCCGGGAGCTTCTCGCCCTCGGGACGCAAGCTCACGATCT
This sequence comes from Sphingomonas sp. J315, assembly GCF_024666595.1. Classification (NCBI taxonomy): domain Bacteria; kingdom Pseudomonadati; phylum Pseudomonadota; class Alphaproteobacteria; order Sphingomonadales; family Sphingomonadaceae; genus Sphingomonas; species Sphingomonas sp. J315. The sequence goes on from NZ_CP088296.1 coordinate 1,351,001, forward strand.
TCCGGCTCGACGCGGCCCGGCTTCACATCGGCATCCTTGATATGGCGAAGCGTTCGGTGCGCTGGCTCTCGGTGGCACCGGACTTGCCCGATGCAAGCCCCGCACCGCGTTGGCTCGATGACGACCGGTTGCTGTTGGTCACCCTCGAAGGGACCGAACTGCCTGATCTGCTTGACACTCCGACGCGCGCGCAGCGCCGCGCCAGCACCTATTGGCATTCGGCCGAGACCGGCATGGCAGCGACTGTTTCGGTGCTCGGCAGCGGAAAATATGCTGCCATCGGCGTGACGCCCCGCGCGCGGCAGCTTCGCCTGATCGACCTGCGCACCGGCGCGTCACAGCAGCTATACGGCGGCGACATTTCCGATTTTGACTTGTCGTCCGACCGGACGCGGGTGGCGATCGTCTTGCGAACAGGCAACATCTTGCCCGATCCGGACGTACCGCTCGACCAGGCCTTCGAGCCCCGCCGGCACCGCCTGGCGGTTATCGAGTTGCCAAGCGGACGGGTCGCCCAGCCCTGTGCAAGCTGCGATGTTCTGCCGAATTTCCTGAGCTGGAGTCCAATCGGGAACGAGCTCTTGTTTCATGCCCGTGCCGACGGACAATCCTGGTCGTCGGGCAGCCTTCGCCGATGGAGTGCCTCCACTAGCACGTTAAGCTTACCCTTGCCGGCGGGCATCAGTCCTCGCCTCAGCATCGATGGTGGAAGTGCGCGGACGCTCGCGGTGCACTGGCTGGGCTCCACGCCGATCGCCCTCGTCGAGCGGAACCGCCGGTCGGACTGGGTCGCTGCGTCCCCTCACGGCCTCGTCACCTTGAGTCGCGATATGTCGGCGTCATCGGCGAGGCTCTTGGCGATCGACGGCAGGCTCGCGTTGATCGGCGACGGATCGCACGCGCGATGGGTCGATGCACAGGGCCGCATAGCCGGGTCCATCGCGGGAAGTCCGGAAGCGCTGATCCGCTTCGACCCGCACAGTTGGGGTACCCGCAACTGGATGAACGCCATTCCGCCGCTACCGCTGGTCGTGCGAACTGGAAAGGCCCGGGCACGCATTGAGGGTGCCGGCGATCAGCTGGGATCGCCGCTTGCGCTCGATCACAAGGATCGCGTCTTCGCGTTTGGCCGCGATACCGTCCTTGCCTATGCTGAAGACGCATATGGCGTCGGCGCGATCGTCGTGGCGGACCGTCATCGTCGGCGCGTGGTCGATCGCATCAACGTGCATCTCGCCGCAATCCAACCGCCGCGCGAAATCGACCTTACGACGACCGCGATCGACGGCGCGCAGCTTACGCACCGTCTGACACTGCCTCGAACCTCTGCGCAACCGCCGCAGCTCGTAGTGGTGCCTTACCCGGGGCTGCTGATGGCAAATCGCCCGGAGACGAGCGCGGCCAGCGCCAACATGATGACCCACGCCCACTTGATCGCAGGCCAAGGCTATGCGGTGCTCGAGCCAAGCATTCCTGTTCCCCCCGCCCCGGCCGATCCGCTCAAGCATCTCGGGCCACCGGTCATTGCGGCGATCGACGAAGCACAACGCCGCGGACTAATCGCTACGACAAAGCCGTTGCTGCTAGGACACAGCTTCGGCGGCTACGCAGTGGCGGGGCTGCTGGCACGTAGTGATCGCTTCGCCGCGGGCATCGCCGCCGCCGGTATCTATGATCTTGCGGCAGGCTATGGCGGGTTCAACCCGCGCAGCGATCCAAATGGCTCGGGCCTCGCGCTCACCATGTCAGTTGGCTGGTACGAGATGGGAGCCGGTCGCATGGGCGCTGCGCCTTGGCAGGATTCCGAACGCTATTTGCGCAACAGCCCTTACTTCGCGATTCCGCAGCTTCGCGCGCCCTTGCTGCTTGTGCATGGCGAGCTCGACTATGCCCCCGCCTATCAGGCCGAGCGGCTGTACACCGCGCTGCATCGCGCGGGCCGCGACGTTCTGCTCGCGCGCTATGCGGGCGAAGGCCATGTGCTGATCAACCCGCACAATATCCGCGACTATTGGCGGCGCGTCTTCGCGTTTCTTGCCACACACCGCGAACAGGAAGCGCAGCCTCAGCCCAAGCCCCAATAGCGCGCCCAAGCCTCGAACGCGACATAAGTCGCGATCAGCCGCGCATCCTCGCTCCAGATCAGGCTGTCTGGGTGCAGCGCCGCACGGATCGCATCCCCATTGAGCAGGCCGTGGCTGACCAGTGTGCCGTCGCCGAGATAGCAATGCAGGAAGGCAGCGTTCTCGGCGGCCGCGCGGCGGTAGTAGTTGGACGCATCGCCCTTCCCGCGGCGCCGGCGCAGATTTTCCGGGAGCCACACGCCGAACGTTTCGCGCGCAAGCGCGCGGTTGATCGTGCCATGGGCCAGCAGCCAGGTCGGGATGGCGAGGCAGGTCTCGACCACTGGTTGAGAGAGCAGCGGATGGAGCAGCGGCGTAAAAGCAGCGCGCGCGGTCGGGCTTTGGAAATGCTGACAATTGGCGATCGCGCGCAACTGGTCACGGCGGCCAGGCGACAGACTGGCCAGGTGCTCAAGCCAGGGGTGCTCGGTTTGCAGGCGAGCACGTATGGCGCGCTCGGCCAGATGGCCGCCAGGGAGCTTCGCTGACACTTCCCGCCGTGCGTAGACAATGTCGGCGAGCATCAGCCGATAGACGTGCCAGACCGATGTTCCGGCGCGAAGCGCCGTCTCGAGCGGAACGCGCGAGGCGAAGGTTGCGAACCGCTGCGTACGAGCCCGGTCAACAGCAATCCATGGCGAAGGCGAGTTGAGGAACACCGCATCCCCGCCCTGTCCGGTGAAGATAGCGGTCGCGTCCAGTGCACGCCCGACGCCTAGCGACGCGCCTTCGACCAGTGGATCGAGGCCGAAGATCACCGGCTCGAGCGGCTGCTCGGCTTGAAGCGCATCTTCGAAGCGGAATTCCGACGCCGTCGCGCTGACCTCCACAAGGCGCACGCCCCAGCGTTCGGCAACGGCGCGGGCATGTTCGCGTTCGTCGCCGCCCGAATGCCCCACATCGAAATGGACACAGCTGATTTCCGGAGGACGCGGTCCAGAAGCTATGGCACCCAGGATGATCGCAGAGTCGAGTCCTCCCGAGAGTTCGATTGTCAGCCGATCGTGTCGCGCCGCAAAGGCGCGGCAGCTGTCCTTCACCGCGTCGCGCAGCCGCGCGCCCGCAGCTGCGGCGTCAAGACCGGGTCGCGTTCTGCACAGCAGATGCGGCTGCCAGGCAGGCTCTACCGGTCCAAGCGTCGCACCGCGCCACTCGCGCTTGCATCCAGCCGGGACGATGTGGATCCCACGTAGTGGCGAGGCGTAGGTCAGCCGCAGGGGGTCGGCGAGCGCGGCGGCGAGTTGGTCGAGATCGCAGCGCGCATTCAGGCCAAGGGGCTCGCGCAGCCAGCGTGGAAGCGCGTCGCTCGCGATGAGCATGTTATCCTTTTGCGCCAAATAGAGCTGCTGCCCGCCGCTAGGATCGCGGGCGATCTCGATCGACCCGTCGGGACGGCACTCGAAGGTGACGAAGGTGCCCCAGATGCCGCTGGTTGACCCGTTGGGCTCGTTTTCATCAGCGAGACGGTCCGCTCGTTGGAAAATCTCGCCGATAAGCGTCACTTGTCCTTCGACGTTCACTTGACCACGCGGATCGACCACATCGCCGAGGACCAACATGTCAGCCGTGCGCCGTGCAATCTTCAAGCGCGTAGCTTCTTTGGCGGCGCGCGCGACCAGACGATCAGCGGCCGCTTCGCCAGCTTCCGGATTCATCCAGAAGAGCGCGACATAATGCGGGACCAGCCCCGCCTCAGGCTGCGGCGATCGGCGTATACCAACGGACGTGGTCGACGGTGTCATTGAGGATCACCCCCTCATGTTCGACCCAGCAATGGGCGGCGAACGGAAAGGTCCGCACGCCGAACACCCAGCGGGCGCCAAGCCCATTCAAGGCAAGCAGCTCAAGCAGCAGCATCGAATTCGGGAGACATCGTGCCGCTCCCGGAAACAGCGCGCGGGCCAGGTAGGCTTGTCGCGCGAGCGTGTGGACACGGTCCGCGTCCGCTGCGATACCGTACGCGCGGCGATTGCGGCGGCGCGTCAACTCGAGCCAGCCCGCGGGCTGCCCGACGTGAAGACGACGCCACGCACGTCCAGCTGCCCGCATCAGTACGAGCGCGTCTCCAATGGAAAGCCGATCAGGCGCGTCGCCGAAGATGTCGTTCTCCGCAAGATGCTGCACAGCCCGAAAGGGAGTGACGCAATCGAGCGCGCCATAGAGACCTGCCGCCTCAAGCTCGTCGAGTAGGGGAGCGTCGCCGCGAAACCGGTTGCCGCCAACAAGCTCGCCTCGCACCGTTTGGGCCGCATCACGCGCGATGCAGAAATACTGATTGCGCTTGGTATCCATCAGCACGATGTCGCCATCCACATCAGCAAGATGGACCTCCGGAATAAGACCGTAGAGCATTGCGGCAAGGGGAGCGGCGCACAGCGCCGCTCCCGCATTCCCTTCAGCCGGTGCGGCCGAGGAACTGGCTGCCGGCTTCGAGCGGCACCACGATGACATCCGATTTCGTGGCGCTGCTGACCCGGCCGACACGGACGAGCCGCGGGGTGGGATTGTCGGACATTGCAACCTCCATGCTTGCTTGCCGCAACATAGCGGCAGCCCAAGAAGGCGGCGGCGCACCTCTCTACTCAAACTATTTTCGGGCTATTGTCTCGCGATAGCCAGCGGCCATCGCGTGCGCCACGGCGTCAGCGCGATTACGTCCGGCATGACAATAGCTGCGGACGGTGCCGGCGAGCTTTTCCGTGTTACCGCGCGTGCACACCTCGACGAGCTTCGCCACCTGTTCGGACGGGCCGAAAATCTCCGCTTCTTGTCGTCGTGCAAACGCTAACCGATCGAGGCAGCGTTGGGCCTCCTCGATCAGTAGCGGGTTGTTTGATCGCCGTGCGATCAGCACGAGAATTGCGGTATCGCCTTCATCTGAATCGGTGACCAGCAAGCCACTCGAATTGTCCCGCGAGTTGCGTTTCCAATGCACGACCGCGCGAACGAGATAGAGTTCGAGCAATTCGTAGAGCCCGGCGACCTCGATCGACGATAGCAGCGGCACAAAATAGCCTAGCCGTTCGCGGTCCTCGACGAGGGTCTCTCCGGCGAGCTTGGCGAGCGCCTCGCGCACGGGAGTAGCACTTACTCCGTGTAAGGACGCCCATTCATTGACCAGCAGCTGTGTGCCCGGCGCGAGCTTCGCGCTACGCAGCTGTGACTTCGTCGAAGTATATACGCGCGAAAAGGATGCCTGGCGTTTGCTCATGATACGGCTCAACTCCCTACCCGATCATGGCCAAGGAGGGGCTAGGCCCGAGTCGAATCAGCTTCCAACCAGAATTTGAGTGTTGCTTGACCGCGTATCGCCGAAAATCGGCCGAATGTGCGCAGACACCGCCAGTTTCCGCGCGAACGACGCCCAAGAATCGTGCCCGAAATGAAAACCTTCCGCAAAAAGCGGGTGCATCCACCTGAATCAGGATTCTACTGTGGGTTGTTGCAGGTCCGCGCGGTTTCGCAGCTGCGACGGCGGGCACAAGGTACGCTGGGACTGTTACAGGTTCGTTTGAGGATTAGGCGTGAAGAACGAGCAGGACGAGATCAACGCCGCGCTACTTGCAACCGCGCTGCGGAACATCCGTCTGGCACGGCGGATGCGGACGAGCGAGCTGGCGCGCGAGCTCGGGATGCCACTGCGCACCTACGAACACTTGGAGGCAGGACGAGGCAAGATAACCTACGACAAGGTCGTCCGGTTCGCGGAAGCCACCAATAGCGACCCAGTTGCGATTCTGCTGTCGCTGCCGCTGAAGTCGCATGAATTTGCCGTCCGTTGCGCTGACAACAAGCTCGCGACGATCCTCACGATCGCCTTGGGTGAGCTGAATGACGAGCTTGGCGACGATATCGAATTCTTGGAGCCGGGCACGTTGATCGGTGCATTCACGCGTGTGGTGAAGGACTTGAACAGCCATGTCGCGAACCGCGATCTCTTCGCCGAAACCTGGCTCAGGGAGAACAGTTCAAAGGTGGATGGCGCACGACATTCCAGCAAGCCTCGCTGGCGTCTCAAATCCTGAAAGTTGGATTTTCAACGGCTGATTGGCCGTTGGCTAGGACCGAATTCCGCACTGCGCAGAGGCCGCTGTAGCGGCTTGGGCGAGATCACCAGCTGATTCCCTGCTCCGCAAAGAGCCCAACGATTTTGTAGGGCACAGTGTGGGGAGGCAATATCCTTGCTAGGTTTTTCCGTGGAAAATCAGCGCCTTACACGGCGGACTGGTGGAGCTGAGGGGAATCGAACCCCTGACCTCTGCAGTGCGATTGCAGCGCTCTCCCATCTGAGCTACAGCCCCGCTCCACGTCCGGCTGCGCCGGACGGCGGTTCGTCTAGCTTTCCTCCACCCGCTTTGCAACGCCAATCGCACCGGTTCTCCGGTGGGCCGATCCTTGCCCCCGCTCGTCGCAGCGTCGGCGCGATGCTCGGGAACAAGCCCCGCTGTTCATTCATTTTTTGCTGTGGGGCACGCGGATGGCGCGTGCCCGGAAACCGGCAGGATGAGGAGGACCCGATGGGCTACGAACCCTATCGCAACGACAACCGCAACGACTGGGGCGTGAGCGACCGCAGTGCGTCGCGCGGTTCCAGCTATGGCTATGGCTATGGCTACGATCCCGATCGCGACCGCTACCGGTCGAGCGCGCGCGAACATTATGCCGCCGACCCGGACGAGCGGGGCCGCAGCTATCGTGGCGAGGATCGTTATGGCGCGCGCGGCTATCGTGGCGGACGTGACCATGACGATCGCTATACCAGCGGCAGCCGCGGCTATCGCGACCGGTATGACGAGGGCCGCGGCGGTCGCGGTCGCGAGCACGGACCTGAAGGCTATCGCTATGACGATCGCGGCTTCTTTGACCGCGCGGGCGACGAAGTCCGCTCATGGTTCGGTGATGAGGACGCGGAGCGCCGCCGCGAAATGGATGCGCGCTACGACGCGCGCTACGGCAATGACTGGGGTGCGCGCGACGCGGACTACCATGGCTGGCGTCGCCGTCAGATCGACGATCTCGACCGCGACTATCACGAATATCGCCGCGAAAATCAGGCGCGGTTCGAGAATGAGTTCGGCGCCTGGCGCAACGAGCGCCAGACCCAGCGGGGTTCCCTGAGCCGCGTGACCGAGCATATGGAAGTCGTTGGATCCGACGGCGCGCATATCGGCACAGTCGACAAGGTGCGCGGCGATCGCATCATCCTGACCAAGAACGACGCCGATGCCGGTGGCCATCACCATTCGATCCCGTCGCGCTGGATCGATTCGGTCGACGACAAGGTGACGATCCGCAAGACCGCAGACGAGGCTAAGGCCGCCTGGCGCGACGAGGACCGCAGCGGTGCGCTGTTCGGCGAGCGCGACGATACGCGCGGCACGCCTTATCTCAACCGCAGTTTCTCCGGCACCTATTGACCGGAACTCCCAGGCGGGCCGGATGTCCGGCCCGACCCTTGGCCCGGGCGGCGACGCCCGGGCCGTTTTGGTTCAGGCCGGGATCGGTTCAGCCGACACGATCTCGATTGCCTCGCTGCGCCCGTTGAAATCGACCGCTTCCCCGTCCTCCGCACCGATCATCGCGGCGGCGAGCGGCGCCTGGAACGCGACCCGGCCCGCCGCCGGATCGGCCTCGTCATGCCCGACAATGTCGATCGTCCGCTCGCGCCCATCAATGCGAAACCGCACGCGCGATCCGATCGCGACCACGCCCGGCTCCGGCACCGGCGCAACCTCCGCCGTGGTCTGGCGCGTATGCCAATAGCGCAGGTCGCGCAGCAGCGGGGCACGCGCTTCCTCGCCCTCCAGCCCGTCGAGCTGCGCCTCGATGTCGCGCACGCGCTGGTCGATCAGCGCCCGCCCGCGTTCGGTCACCGGATTGGGGCCGACCGGAATCGGCAGTTCGAAGCGGGGCTCCTTATGATCCTCGTCGCTCTCGCGGCGGAAGGCGACGCTCATCGGCTCATCCTCAAATCGGCCCGCTGAACGTGTCGCACGCGGCCGGGTTGCCGCTGTCCAGCCCGCGCTTCAGCCACTTCATGCGCTGCGCCGATGTGCCATGGGTAAAGCTCTCCGGCACGATCGTCCCCTGCGACTGGCGCTGCAGCGTATCGTCGCCGATTGCCTCGGCGGCGCGCAGCCCTTCCTCGATATCGCCCGCCTCCAGTCGGTCGCGATTCTGCGCCGCCCAGACCCCGGCGAAACAGTCCGCCTGCAACTCGACGCGCACCGAAAGTTCATTGCCCTCGACCTGGCTCATCCGCGCCTGGCGCGCACGGACCTGCTCCATCGTGCCGGTGACATTCTGGATATGATGGCCGACCTCATGCGCGATCACGTAATTCTGCGCGAAATCGCCCGCCGCGCCGAACCGCGTCGCCAGCTCGCGGAAGAAGCCGGTGTCGAGATAGATGCCCCGATCCGCCGGGCAGTAAAACGGCCCCGCTGCCGAGGTTGCCGACCCACAGCCCGACTGCACCCCGCCTTCGTAGAAATTGAGCACCGGTGCCGGATAGCGCTGCCCCCCGCGGCGAACAGTTTGGTCCAGGTCTGTTCGGTGCTGGTCATCACCCGGCACGCCTGCAGCTCCTCGGGCGTGTCGCATGCCTTTTGCTGCGTCACCTGCTGCCCGCCGCTGCCGGTGGTGCCCCCACCGGTCAACAACGCCCCGCCCCCACCGACGGCCATAAAGATCGCCGCGCCGATGCCGATCAGCGCGATCGTGCCACAGCCCAGCCGGCTGCCCAGCAGCATCGGCAACAACGCGAACAGGATGTTGCCCCCGCCCCCGCCGAACCCGCCACCACCGGAGCCGAGGTCGCGGACATTGTCGCTGGGATCGAGATCGTCGAGCCGCATGGCCCATCCCCTTTTCGTTGCTACTCCGCGACAATGCCCGAAGCGGACGGACGTTGCATGCATAATCCCGCATTGCCCTTCGCGCTGCGTTGCACCACATGTGCGCCATGGCCGACGCCGATCCGCAACGCCGCAGGAACATGGGCAGCGACGCGCCGCTCCCGCTCCCCGGCTGCGTCGCTTTGGTGCTTCAGGGCGGCGGCGCGCTGGGCAGCTATCAGGCCGGAGTGATCGAGGCGCTGGCGGCGGCGGACATCGCCCCCGACTGGGTCGCCGGCATTTCGATCGGCGCGGTCAACGCCGCGATCGTCGCGGGCAATCCGCCCGAACGCCGGGTCGAGCGACTTGAGGCATTCTGGGATAGGGTGACCAGCGGCCTGCCCAGTTTCCCGATCTTCCCGCAGGACCAAGTGCGCGAGCTGGTCCATGAATGGTCCGCCGCCGCCGTGCTGGCACAGGGCGTGCCCGGTTTCTTCCACCCGCGCCCGCTTCCGCCGCTCTTCGCCACGCCGGGCAGCTGCGCCGCGCTCAGCTTCTACGACACCGCCGCGTTGCGCGAGACGCTGGATTCGCTGGTCGACTGGGACCTGCTCAACACCGGCCCGGTCCGCCTGTCGGTCGGCGCGGTCGAGATCGAAAGCGGCAATTTCCGCTATTTCGACACGACGCAGGACCGGATCGACGCGCGGCACATCATGGCATCGGGCGCACTGCCCCCCGGCCTGCCCCCGGTCGAGATCGACGGTAGATATTACTGGGACGGCGGCCTCGTCTCCAACACGCCGCTGATCCACGTCCTCGATCACCAGAACACCGCGATGCTGGTGTTTCAGGTCGACCTCTTCTCCGCCGCCGCGCCGATGCCGCACACGATCACCGACGTGATGGCACGCGAAAAGGAGATTCGATTTTCCAGCCGTACCCGTCAGGTCAGCGACGAACGGCTGAAGCTGCGCAAGGAGCGCGAGATGATCCGCAAGGTCCTCGCCAAACTGCCCGACAACCTCGCCGACGACCCCGATGTCGCCGCATTGCGCGCCGCCGCCGACGAACAGCCGGTCGCGCTCGTCCACCTCATCTACCGCGCCAATGCGTGGGAGGGCGGCAGTCGCGACTTCGAATTCTCAGCGCGCTCGATGCGCGAACATTGGCAGGCAGGCCGCGACGATGTCGCGCGCACCATGGCCAATGCGCGCCTGATCGCCAGCAACATCGCCGACGGCCGCACCGCCGCCTTCGACCTGACCAGACGCTAACCGGGAGTTTTCGCCATGTTCCTCAAGGGCAAGTCCGCCATCGTCACCGGCTCCACCTCCGGGATCGGCCTGGCCATCGCCAAGGCGTTGGCAGCAGAGGGCGCGAGCGTGATGATCAACGGGTTCGGCGACGCGGATGCGATCGAAACCGAGCGCGCGAGCCTTGCGGGGATCAGCGGGGCGATGGCGCTCTATGACGCTGCCGACATGAGCAAGCCCGACGCGATCTATGCGATGGTCGAACGCTGCCATGCCGAACTCGGCGGTCCCGACATCATCGTCAACAATGCCGGCATCCAGCATGTCGCGAAGATCGAGGACTTTCCCCCGAGAAATGGGATGCGATCATCGCGATCAACCTGTCCTCGGCGTGGCACATGATGCGCGCCGCCGTGCCGCACATGAAGGCGGCGAAATGGGGCCGTATCATCAACACCGCCTCGGCCCACAGCCTGGTCGCCAGCCCCAACAAGTCGGCCTATGTCGCCGCCAAGCATGGTGTCGCCGGGATCACCAAGACGATCGCGCTGGAAACCGCGACCGACGGCATCACCGTCAACTGCATCTCACCCGGCTATGTCTGGACGCCGCTGGTCGAGAACCAGATCCCCGACACAATGGCCTCGCGCGGCCTGACCCGCGAGCAGGTGATCAACGACGTCCTGCTCGCCGCCCAGCCGACCAAGCAATTCGTCCAGCCGGACGAGATCGCCGCGCTCGCGACCTTCCTGTGCCGCGACGAAGCGCGCTCGATCACCGGCGCGAACTATTCGATGGACGGCGGGTGGACCGCGGCATGACCCGCCCCGCCCTCCTCGCGCTCGTTCTCGGCCTGGCGCTGTCCGCCTGTGCAAAGGACGGACTCAGCCTCGTCGAAACCGCGCCTGAAACCCGCTGGCGCGCGGTCACCACCGATCAGGACCGTGAGCGGCTGCGCAACTGGCGCAAGGCATGGGTCGAAGCGCTCCCCCGCCGCGCGCACGGCCGATGGCGGGGCGATCGCTCGCGAAGGCGCCTTGTTCGAACCAGACCGGGCGATGGCCAACGCCATGCCGCCTGCAGGCGACTATCGCTGCCGCACGTTCAAGCTGGGCGCGATACGTCCCGAGTTGCGCGTTTTTGCCGAACGCCCCTGGGTCCGCTGCCGCGTCGGTCGAGAGGGCGAAATGCCGGTCTTCGCGGTGCTGGAGGGTGATCAGCGGCCGTCAGGCACGCTCTACGCCGAAACCGATGCGCGGGTGATCTTCCTCGGCACGCTCGAACTCGGCGACGAAACCACCGCGCTCGCCTACAGCCTTGACCGCAAGCGGGACATGGCGGGCTATGTCGAGCGCGTCGCGATCGGCCGCTGGCGGCTGGTGCTGCCTTACCCCAATTTCGAATCGCAGCTCGACGTGATCGAGATGGTCCCGGCGGGCTAGTCGTTCTTGGTCGTTGCGTCGCGGCCGTGCCGGGTTAGGGTATCGCCATGAAGACGTTCCTCGCCACCGCAACCGCGACCTTCGCGCTCGCCCTTCCCGCCGCCGCCGACAGCGTGCGGGATGCTACGGCACGCGAGTTACCGTCGCTGATGGCGCTCTACCGCGACCTGCATGCCAATCCCGAGATCAGCCTTGCTGAGGTGAAGACAGCCGCCAAGCTCGCCGCCGAGGCGCGCAAGGCGGGCTACACCGTCACCGAACAGGTCGGCGGGACCGGCGTCGTTGCTGTCCTGAAGAATGGCGACGGGCCAGTGGTGATGATCCGCGCCGACATGGACGGGCTTCCGGTCACCGAGGAAACCGGGCTGCCTTTCGCATCGAAGGTCCGCACGCGCACCCCGGAGGGGGTCGAGAGCGGCGTGATGCACGCCTGCGCCCACGACACGCACATGACCGCATGGGTCGGGACGTTGCGCAATCTGGCCGCGATGAAGGACCAGTGGCGTGGGACTTTGGTGATGATCGCCCAGCCGGCCGAGGAGAGCAGCGCAGGCGCGCTCGCGATGCTCAAGGACGGGCTCTACACCCGCTTCCCCAAGCCGACCCACGCGATTGCCTTCCACAACAGCGCCGCGCTGCCCGCAGGCACGATCGGCATCCGCAGCGGCCCGACCTTCGCCAGCGTCGATTCGGTCGATATCGTGGTGAGGGGCGTCGGCGGTCATGGTGCCTATCCCGCGACGACCAAGGATCCGATCGTCCTCGGCGCGCGAATCGTCTCCGCGCTCCAGACTTTGGTCGCGCGTGAGATCGACCCGCTCGATTCCGCCGTGGTCACGGTCGGCAGCTTTCAGGGCGGGACGCGGCACAACATCATTCCGGATCAGGCACTGCTCCTGCTCACCGTCCGCGCCTATACGCCGCAGGTGCGCAAGCAATTGCTCGACGGCATCGCGCGGATCGCCAAGGGCGAGGCAATCGCGGCGGGCGTGCCCGAGGACCGGATGCCGGTGGTGACGATACGCGAACCCTTCACGCCGCCGGCGGTCAGCAGCCCCGGCTTCGCGGGCCAGCTCAGGACGCTGTTCACGACCCGCTTCGGCGAGGACCGCGTTCAGGACATCGCCCCGACCATGGCGGGCGAGGACTTCGGCCGCTACGCGATCGCCGATCCTTCTGTGCAGAGCGTGATCTACTGGGTGGGCGGCGTCCCGCAGGACGCATGGGACAAGGCGCAGGCCAATGGCGGCGCAGGTCTCCCTTCGCTCCACAGCCCGAAATGGGCGCCCGATGCCGAAAAGGTGGTCGGCACCGCTGCGGAAGCAATGACCGCAGCGGCGCTGGATGTGATGAAACGCTGACCCGGCGCTCCTGCGAAGGCAGGAGCCCAGAGCCAAATCTGAATCGCTCCGTAACTAGCGCTATTCCGCCTCGGCCTTCTTCTTGGCCAGCTCCGCCTCCTTCTCGGCATCATAGCCAGTCGAGGGTGGCGCATGGTGCGAATGCACCGGCTGCGTCGTCGCAGGCGGGTCCGAAGCATCCATCGATTCATCCAGCGCGCGATCGAGCCGCGCCTGTTTGCTCTCCGGATTCTTCTCGAGCCGTTCGGCGATACTCTCGTCGGTCCCGGCGTCACCGCGCTTCTTGTCGTCTTCCATTGTCCTGCTCCCAAAGGGGTGGACGTCGAAAACGCGCGCCGGGCGATTCGCGTTCCGCCTCCGAAACGCTGATGGCGCAACGCAGAAAGGCCCGGCCATCGCTGGCCGGGCCTTCCCGATTTCCCAAGCCTGTCGCAGCGATCAGTCGCGCGACGTGCCGAAGATGCTGAGGATGAACTGGAACATGTTGATGAAGTCCAGATACAGGCTCAGCGCGCTCATGATCACGACCTTGCCGACCATGTCGGTGCCCGCGACATAGGCGTACATGCTCTTGATCCGCTGCGTGTCATAGGCGGTCAGGCCCGCGAAGATCAGCACACCCGCGATGCTGATGATCAGCGCCATCATGCTCGACTGGGTAAAGATGTTGATGATCGACGCGACGATGATGCCGATCAGGCCGACGATCAGGAAGCTGCCGAACCCGGTCAGGTCACGCTTGGTGGTATAGCCATAGAGGCTGAGGCCCACAAAACCCGCCGCCGTCGCGAAGAACGCCTGCGCGACCGACGTGCCGGTGTAGCGCAGCAGCAGCGTCGAGAGCGACAGGCCCATCAGCACCGCGAAGCTCCAGAACAGAACCTGCAGCGTGCCGGTCGACATCTTGTTCTGGCCGAAGCTCATTGCGAACACGATCGCCAGCGGCGACAGGATGATCAGCCAGGCGAGCGGCCCGCCATTGGCAAAGACCGAATAGGCCATCGACTGCTCGCCGCCCCATGCGAACATGAGCGCGACGATGCCGCTGAGCAGCACGCCCGAGGCCATATAGTTGTAGACCGAAAGCATGTAGGACCGCAGCCCCGCATCATACGCGGCATCGCGCGTACCTGCGGCCGTCGCGTACGGCGCGGCGGTCGTTTGGGGGTCAGACCAGTTAGCCATCTCAAACTCCTTTGCCCGGCGGTCTCAGATGATCGGCCGCCCGGATGTTATCGAATATCATGGTTCTGCCGACGAGATTCAAGGAAAACCGGCATCGCGGCGTCTGACGAAATGGGTTAATGCCCGCGCGATGCACCGTCTGTTCGTCGCATTGCGCCCGCCACCCGCGATTCGTGACCGCCTCACCGACCTGATGGATGGGGTCGAGGGCGCGCGCTGGCAGGGCGACGACCAGCTCCACATCACGCTGCGCTATATCGGCGAAGTCGATCGCCGCACCGCCGAGGACGTCGCAACCGCGCTGTCGGCGATCCGGTTCGACCTTCCCCCGCTCCGGCTCGACGGCTGCGGCACATTCGACACCAAGGGGCGTCCCAATGCGCTCTGGGCCGGGGTCGCCCCGCGCGATGCGCTCGCGACCCTGCACAAGAAGATCGACCGCGCGATGATCCGCATCGGCCTCGAACCCGAGCACCGCGCCTATGTCCCGCACATCACGCTCGCCCGCCTCGCCGGATCGGCGGGACCGGTCGACGGCTTTCTCGCCCGCCACGCCGCGCTGACCAGCCCGGAGTTCACCGTCGATCACATGGCCCTCTACGAAAGCCGCCTCGGCCATGGGGGCGCGAGCTACGAACCGGTCGAGCGCTACGCGCTGACCGCCTAGAGCTCCTGCGCAGGCAGGAGCCCAGAGTCACATGCGATTGGCGTCGCAACCCCGGTGCTCCTGCCTGAGCAGGAGCACCGGCCCGTTACCCCGCCGCGAACACGCCGCATGCGACGCGGTCGCCGCTGTCGCCCGACGGATCGGTTTTCTGGTCGTCCTTGCCGGCATGGACCACGAACGCCGAGCCATCGGCATCGAGCAGCTGCGCCATCGTGCCCGAGCGCAGCGTGAAGCTCAGCGTGCCGCTGCCGTCGTCCGCGACGGTCAGGTTCGGCATGTCGCCGGCATGCGCGCCCTGCGGATTGTCGAGGCCGTGCTGGGTCGACTCAGGATTCCAGTGGCCGCCCGCAGTGGTGAATCCCGGCGCATCGCATTTTCCGGTCATATGGACATGCACGCCATGCTCGCCCGGCGTGATCCCGGTGACCGACACGGTGACCGCCAGTCCATCGGCGGTGGTGGTCGCCACCGCGCTGCCCGCCGCGCTGCCGTCCGCCTTGGTCAGCGTCGCGGTGGCGCTCTCGGCGGTGGCGCTGCCATTTTCGACCGGCAGCACTTCATTGCCCGACATCATCGTGTCGTTTGCGGGCATTGCGGTGTTGGTCGTCTCCGCGCCGCCGCACGCAGCGGTCAGCATCAGCGCGGCAATCGCGCAGCCGGTCCGGATCATCCTTGGTCTCCTGTTGCAAAGGCTCGCGTCGCCAATGAGCGAGCGGGTAAAGGGTTCCGCTTCACGCCCGCGGATGGGCGTTACGGTAGACGTCGAGCAGATGCGCGGCATCGACCGCCGTGTAGATTTGCGTCGAGCTCAGGCTGGCATGGCCGAGCAGTTCCTGCAAGGCGCGCAGGTCCGCTCCACGCCCGAGCAGATGCGTCGCAAAGCTGTGGCGCAGCGCGTGCGGCGTGGTGCGTTCGGGCAGCCCCAGCCGCACCCGCGCCGCGCGCACCGCGCGCCGCACCAGCGCCGGATCGAGCGGCCCGCCCCGCGCACCGCGGAACAGCGGCGCGGCGCTCGCGGTCCCATAGGGGCAGAGTCGCACATAATCCTCCACCGCCGCGCGCACCTGCGGCAATAGCGGCACGATCCGCACCTTGTCGCGCTTGCCCGTGACGCGCAGCGTCTCGCCAAGCGGGAGCGCCGCGCCCGTCAGCCCCATCGCCTCGCCAATTCGAAGTCCCGCGCCATAGAGCAGCAGCAGCACCGCCAAGTCGCGCGCCGCGATCCACGGCTCGCGCGCCTCGTCCGCGACTTCCTCGGCCAGCGCCACCGCCTCGTCGGGCGAAACCGGGCGCGGCACCCCCTTGCGCACCCGCGGCCCGCGCAGCCGGGGCAGCTCCGCCTCCGCGCCCGCCGCAAAGCTCAGAAACGCGCGCACCGCCGACAGCTCCCGCGCGGCGCTGGCATTGCCGATCCCGTCAGTGCGGCGATGCGCCAGATAGGCGCGCAGGTCGGCGGCGCTCACCTTGGCCAGCCCCGCGCGATCCACCGCCCCGCCCCAATGCCCCGACAGAAACGTCATCAACCGCACCGCCGTCGCCTCATAGGCCCGCACCGTATGCGCCGACCGCCGCCGATCCCGCGCGAGATGCGCACCGAACAGCAAAGGCAATGGCTTGTCGTCCATCACGGCAACCTAACCGCCCCCGCGTCGCGCGTCATGGTTCAATCGGCGCGATTTTGTCCCTAAGACCCTCCCCATGATCAACGCCGCCGGCCACCGCCTCGCCTTTCACCACAGCCCCGGCACCGGGCCGACCATCGTCTTCCTGCCGGGCTATGCCTCCGACATGAGCGGGAGCAAGGCGGTGGCGATCGAGGCATGGGCGCAATCCACCGGCCGCGCCTTCCTCCGCTTCGACTATGCCGGATGTGGCGACAGCGAAGGCGCGTTCGAGGATCAGACGCTCGCCAGCTGGCGCGACGATGTGCTGCTGCTTATCGACCGCCTGATCGATGGACCGATCATCCTGGTCGGGTCGTCGATGGGCGGGTGGATCATGCTGCTCGTCGCCAGGGCACGGCCCGACCGCGTCGTCGGGCTGGTCGGCATCGCCGCCGCCCCCGATTTCACCGACTGGGGGTTCACCCAGGCGCAGAAGATGACGCTGCTCAATGAAGGGCGCCTCGAACAGCCCTCCGAATATGCTCCGGAACCGACGATCACTACCCGCGCCTTCTGGTCGTCGGGCGAGGCGAACCGGCTGATGCATGGCCCCATCGACCTGTCCATCCCCGCCCGGCTGATCCACGGCCAGCGCGACCCCGACGTCCCGTGGGAACGCAGCGTCACCCTCGCCGGTCTCCTCCGTTCAGACGATGTGCAGACAATTCTGGTCAAGGACGGCGACCACCGCCTGTCGCGCCCGCAGGACATTGCCCTGATCCTGCGCACCCTTGAGGATCTACTCGCTACGCCATGATGTTCCTGCTCCTCGCTTCCGCCGCCCAGACTGTCGCCGGACCACCCTCGCCCGAGGAGCAGCGCTGGGAACGCTGCGTCGAACTCGCCGTGGACAATCCCGTGCAGGGCATCGCCGAGGCGGATCGCTGGCGGCTGTCGGGGGGGCGTTTCCTCGCCGAGCAATGCCGCGGGATGGCCTATACCCGGCAACAGCGCTGGGTCAGCGCTGGCGGCGCGTTCGAAACCGCCGCGCGCGAGGCCGAAGTCGCGCGCGACCGCCGGGCGTCGAAATATTGGGCTCAGGCGGGCAATGCCTGGCTCGCTGCGGGCGAGGCCGCCAAGGCGCGCTCCGCGCTCGATGCAGCGCTGGCGACCGGCACACTCGAAGGACTGGAACGCGGCGAGGCGCACCTCGACCGCGCCCGCGCCCTCGTCGCATCGGGCGACCTTGCCGGCGCGCGCGGCGATCTCGACAAGGCGCTGGTCCATGCCGCGAAGGACCCGATGGCCTGGCTGCTCTCCGCCAATCTCGCGCGCCGCACCGGCAATATCCCGCTCGCCCGCGACCATATCGCCAGGGCGCTGGAGATGGCCGGCGACGATGCCTCGGTCCAGCTGGAGGCGGGGAATATCGCCGCAGTCGCGCGCGACGAGGCGGGGGCAAAGGCCGCCTGGACCCGCGCCGCGCAACTCGCTCCGGACAGCCCGATCGGCGCATCTGCGCGCGCCGCGCTCCAACAATTTGCCGAGCAGGAATAGAAACCAGGCCCCGCATCCCTATCTCTGGCGCGAACCAGCGACAGGGAAGTCCCATGCATTACCTCCACACCATGATCCGGGTGACCGATCCCGAAGCCTCGATCCGCTTCTTCGAACTCCTCGGCCTGAAGGAGACCCGGCGGATGGAGAGCGAGAAGGGTCGCTTCACGCTGATCTTCATGGCCGCGCCGGGCGATATCGAAGCCGACACGTCCGAAGCCGATGGCCGCCCGCGCGCCGAGGTGGAACTCACCTATAACTGGCCGCCCGAGGACGGCAGCCCGCCCGAGGTCTACACCGGCGGTCGTAATTTCGGCCACCTCGCCTATCGGGCCGAGAATATCTACGAGACGTGCCAGCGACTGATGGACGCCGGCGTCACCATCAACCGCCCGCCGCGCGACGGCCATATGGCGTTCGTGCGCAGCCCCGACGGCATCTCGGTCGAGCTGCTGCAGGCCGGCCATCTCGAACCCGCCGAACCCTGGGCGTCGATGCCGAACACCGGGGTGTGGTGAGCTACCGATGACGGGCATCCTTCATGGCTGGCCCGTCCGGGAATTTTTCAGGCTGACCGGTGCGCAAGTACCGATCATCCAGGCACCGATGGCGGGCGCTGGCGGAGTCGCGCTCGCCGCTGCCGCGATCCGCGGCGGCGCGGTCGGGTCGCTCCCCTGCGCGATGCTGACGCCGGATCAGGTGCACGAGCAAGTGGCGCAGGTGCGCGCGCAGGCGGACGGCCCGCTCAACCTCAACTTCTTCTGCCACGTGCTCGGCGACCCGCCCAATGAGAGCGCGTGGCGCGCGCTGCTCCAGCCCTTCTATGACAAGGAAGGCGTCGGCCCGCCCGAAACCCCGCCTCCGCTGCGCACGCCGTTCGACGATGCGATGTGCCGCGTGGTCGAGGAAGTGCGGCCCGAGATCGTCAGCTTCCATTTCGGTCTCCCGGAACCCGCCCTGCTGGATCGGGTCCGCCGCGCTGGCGCGCTGATTGTCGGTAACGCCACCACGCGCGCCGAGGCCCGCGCCCTGACCGATCAGGTCGATCTGGTCATCGCGCAGGGGTTCGAAGCCGGTGGCCATGCCGGCCATTTCCTCGACGGCTACCGCCCCGAGGGGACGCTGGCGCTGGTACGGCAGGTCGCGCTCGATGCCGATCTGCCGCTCGTTCCTGCGATCGCTGCGGGAGGCATCGCGGATGCGGCGGGTATCGCAGCAGTACTTCAGTTGGGCGCAGGCGCAGTCCAGCTCGGCACCGCCTATCTTCACACGGCCGAGGCGACGATCTCCCCCGCCCATCGCGCAGCGCTGCGCAGCGGCGAGACGGTCGTCACCAACCTCTTCTCCGGCGGACTCGCGCGCGGGATACGCAACGCGCTGATCGACGAAATCGGGCCGGTGCATCCTGCCGCCCCGCGCTTCCCCTATGCCTCCGCCGCGCTCGCCGAACTGCGCCGCATGGCCGAGGCGGACGGGCGTGGCGACTATTCCCCGCTCTGGACCGGACAGGCCGCGTCGCTCGGCGCCCCGCTCCCCGGCGAGCCTCCCGAAGGCGCACAGGCGCTCACCGAACGGCTGGCGCGGGAACTTTTCGAACTGCTAGGAGAGTCCGATGATCGAAGTGGTCCGCATCCCAGCGTTAAGCGACAACTATATCTGGATGGCGCATGACCCGGCCTCGGGCGAAACCATCGTCGTCGACCCCGCCGCCGCCGACCCGGTGCTGGAAGGGGCAGCCGCGCGGGGCTGGACGATCACCGCGATCTGGAACACCCACTGGCACCCCGACCACACCGGCGGCAACGCCGCGATCAAGGCCGCCACCGGCTGCACCGTGATCGCCCCCGCCGCCGAATCCGCGAAGATCCCCACCGCCGACCGGCTGGTGGCAGAGGGCGACATGGTGATGCTCGGCACGTTCCAGGCGGAGGTGATCGACGTCCCCGCCCACACCGCCGGCCATATCGCCTACCACCTGCCCGAGGCGGAGATCGTCTTCGTCGGCGATACCTTGTTCGCAATGGGCTGTGGCCGTCTGTTCGAAGGAACAGCGGCGCAGATGTTCGCCAATATGCAGCGGCTCGCCGCGCTCCCGGGCGACACGACGGTCTATTGCGCGCATGAATATACCCAGTCCAACGGCCGCTATGCGCTGGTCGCGGAGCCGGACAATGCGGCGCTGATCGCGCGGATGGCTGAGGTCGATGCGATGCGCGCGCAGGGCCTCCCCACCGTCCCGACCAGCATCGCGCTTGAACGGGCGACCAACCCCTTCATGCGTGCATCATCCGTGGAAGAGCTGGCCGAACGCCGTGCGGCGAAGGACAGCTTTCGCGGCTAGCGCGTCCGCCGGTTCCAGGTCACGACGCGATAGGCCCAGATTGCCGCCGCCACCACAGAGGTGCCGATCGCGACCGGACCGACATAAACCTGCAGCTGCTGGAACTGCGACCCCAGCAGCAGCCCGGCATAGGCCAGCACGGCGTTCCAGATCGCGCTGCCGATGAATGTCGCCGCCAGAAAGCGCGGAATCCCCATCTTTGCCATCCCTGCGGGCAGCGAGATCATCGTGCGGAAGGTGGGAAAGAAGCGGAACACGAACACCACCCACAGCCCGTGCCGGTTAAAGAAGCGGTCGAGCTTCTCGACATCTTCCCAGGTCAGCGTCAGCCAGCGCCCGTGCCGCTCGACGAACGGCCGGATGCGCTCAATCCCGATCCAGCGCCCCACGCCGTACCAGAACATGTTGCCCAGCGTCGTCCCCAGCGTCGCGACGATCAGCAACGGCGTCATGTCCATGTCGCCGCGCGCCACCGCCATCCCGCCAAAGCCCATGATGACCTCGGACGGGATCGGCGGAAACACATTCTCGAGCGTCATCAGGATGAAGATCCCGACATAGCCGCCCCAGGCGATCAGGTTGAGGATGAACTCGGTCATAAGGGGATAACGCTCAAGTCCCCCTCCCGCTTGCGGGAGGGGCTAGGGGAGGGTCTGTCCAAAGGCGAAACGCAGGAGGTTACAGGCCCTCCCCCGACCCCTCCCGCAAGCGGGAGGGGAGATGCGCCACCCGACGCTCAATCGCGTCCCAGATCATCGCGGCGGTATCGGTCCCGTTGAACCGGTCGATCGCCACGATCCCCGTCGGCGACGTCACGTTGATCTCGGTCAGCCATTCGCCGCCGATCACGTCGATCCCGACAAAGATCAGACCGCGCCGTTTGAGCTCCGGCCCCAGCGCCGCGCAAATCTCGGCTTCCTTCGCGGTCAGTTCGGTCTTCGCTGCGGTCCCGCCGACCGCCAGGTTCGACCGGATTTCGCCCTCGCCCGGCACGCGGTTGACCGCGCCCGCCACCTCGCCATCGACCAGCACGATGCGCTTGTCGCCCTTCGCCACATCGGGAAGGAACGCCTGCACCATATGCGGCTCGCGATAGGCGGTGTTGAACACCTCGATCAGCGACGACAGGTTCGCGCCGTCGGCGTCGATCTTGAAGATCGCCTTGCCGCCATTGCCATGCAGCGGCTTGACCACGATCGCGCCATGCTTCGCCAGAAACGCCTTCGCCTCGTCATAGTCGCGCGTAATCAAGGTCGGCGGCATGAAGCGCGCGAAATCGAGCACCCAGACCTTCTCGGGCGCATTGCGCACGCTGGCGGGATCGTTGACCACCAAAGTCTTGTCGGAAATCCGCTCGAGCAGATGCGTCGCGGTGATATAGCCGAGGTCGAACGGCGGATCCTGTCGCATCAGCACGACATCGACCTCTTCGCCCAGATCGAGCGACACCGGCTCACCGAACTCGAAATGATTCCCCGCGACCCGCTGCACCGTCACCGGGTGCGCCTTCGCCCACACCCGCCCATCGGCATAGTTCAGCGCTTCGGGCGCATAGTGGAACAGCCGATGCCCGCGCGCCTGCGCCGACAGCATCAGCGCAAAGGTCGAATCGCCCGCGATATTGATCGAGGCAAGCGGGTCCATCTGCACGGCGACGGTGAGGGGCATTCGCGGTCCTTTGTCGGCTTCAACGCCGCAAGTAGGGAGCCGGTGGGCGAATGTCACCCGATCCCCTCTAACCAATCCAGGCATTCTCGATATGGCGCGGCCGCACGCCCGGCGCGAGAAGCAGCACATCGACCCGGATATCCTCGCCGTTCGCTGCATAGCGCGGCATCAGATACTCCGCGGCCGCCGCGACCCGCGCGAGCCGCCGCTCGTCGATCGCGAAATCGAGTTCTGACGCCGTCTTGCGCGCCTTCACCTCGACGAACGCCACCAGCCGTCCGCGCTTCGCCACCAGGTCGACCTCCCCCGCCGGCGTCCGCACCCGCCGGTCGAGGATCCGCCACCCCCGCAACCGCAAATACCACGCGGCGCGCGTCTCCCCGTCGCGGCCCGATTGCTCGGCAGCGCGGCGGTCTCTCACCCCTTGAGCTCCATCGCCCGCGCATACAGTGCCTTGCGATCCAGCCCCAGCCGCTTGGCCACCTCGCCCGCCGCCTTCGACACCGGCAGCCGCGTCAGCGCCTCGGCCAGCGCCGCATCCGCATCCTCCGCGCTCGCCGGAGTCGCCTCGCCCGGCGGGGCGACCACGACCACGATCTCGCCCTTCGGCCCGCCCTCGGCATAGCGCGCCGACAATTCGGTCAGCGATCCCGTCACGCATTCCTCGAACTTCTTGGTGATCTCGCGCGCCACCGCCGCCTCGCG
Source organism: Sphingomonas sp. J315 (assembly GCF_024666595.1). NCBI lineage: Bacteria > Pseudomonadati > Pseudomonadota > Alphaproteobacteria > Sphingomonadales > Sphingomonadaceae > Sphingomonas > Sphingomonas sp. J315. The sequence goes on from NZ_CP088296.1 coordinate 1,373,746, forward strand.
ATCCCCCAGCCCCTCGGCCAGTGCCGCCAGCGCGGCCGACAGCCGCGGCCCGCTTTCGTAGAAGACCAGGGTCGCGCGCACCCCCGACACTTCGGCAATCGCCTCCGCCCGCGCCTGCTGCTTGCTCGGCAAAAATCCCATGAACAGAAACCGGTCGGTCGGCAGTCCGGCCAGCGTCAGCGCCGCGATCCCCGCGCACGGCCCGGGAATCGTCACCACTGCATGCCCCGCCGCACGCGCGTCGCGCACCAATTTGTATCCGGGGTCGGAGATCAACGGCGTCCCCGCGTCCGACACCAACGCCACCGCCTCACGCTCCATCCGCGCCACCAGCCCCGGCCGCACCGCCTCGGCATTGTGGTCGTGATATGGCGTCATCGGTCGCTTCGCACCCAGATGCCGGAACAACCCCGCTGTCACACGCGAGTCCTCGACTGCAACCACATCGGCGTTCAGGAGTATTTCAGCCGCACGCGGGGAAAGATCGCCGAGATTGCCGATCGGCGTCGCGACGATGTAGAGGCCGGGCTGAAGAACAGAAGTCATTGGGGAACGTCATGGCAGAGGCAGGACTGAAACGCCAACCGGGCATCGCGACCATCGTCCGGGGGATCGTCATCGGCGCGGCGCTCGCGCTGTCGGCCTGCGTCCGCCCCTCAGCCCCGCCGCCGGAGCCGGTGCGGCCGGGACCGACCACGCCGGTCCGCCCGACCACCCCGCCGCCGATCCGCCCCGGTCTGCCCGAGGCGGATACCGAACGGCACCGCGTCGCCCTGCTCGTCCCGCTGTCGGGCACCAATGCCGGGATCGGCCGCAGCCTCGCCAATGCGACCCAGCTTGCGATCCTCGATCTCAAGGCGGACAATGTCCGCATCACGACCTACGATACCGCACTCGGCGCGACCGCCGCAGCGACCCGCGCGCTGGCCGACGGCAACAAGCTGATCCTCGGTCCGCTCCTGTCCGAGGACGCGCGCGCCATCGCGCCGCTCGCCCGCCGCGCCGGGGTACCGGTGCTCGCCTTCTCGAACGACACCAGCGTCGCCGGCAACGGCACCTATGTCATGGGCTATGCCCCCGCCCAGTCGATCGAGCGCGTGGTCGATTATGCCCGGCGCAGCGGCGTCACCGACTTTGCCGGCCTGATGCCGACCGGCCTCTATGGCGACCGCGCCAGCACCGCCTTCCTCCGCGCGGTCGAGGGTGCGGGCGGCAAGGTCACCGCGCTCGAAACCTACAACCGCGGCGCACCGGCGATGAACGCCGCGATCGCCCGCCTCGCTCGCTCGCCATTCCAGGCGGTGCTGATCGCCGACAGCGCCAGCGGCGCGGTCACCGCGATCCCCGGCATCCGCCGCGCCAATGCCAGCGCAAAGGTGCTCGGCACCGAATTGTGGAACAGCGATTCGGGCATTGGCGGGATGACGCCCCTGACCGGCAGCTGGTTCGCCAGCGTCTCCGACACGCTCTACCGCACCTATGCCGCCAAATATCGGGCGCGCTTCGGCGCGGCACCCTATCGCCTGTCGACGCTCGGCTATGACGCGGTGCTGCTCACCGTCCGCATCGCCCGCGACTGGCGCCCCGGCGACGCCTTTCCGACCGATCGCCTGGGCGACAGCGGCGGCTTTGGCGGCATCGACGGCGCGTTCCGCTTCGGCCGCGACGGCGTCGCCGAACGCGCGCTGGAGGTGCAGGAGATTCGCGGTGGCACCACCGTCACGGTGTCCCCCGCACCGCAGGGTTTCGGGCGGTAAGTCAAAAATCCTCCCCGGAACGGGGAGGGGGACCATGCGCAGCATGGTGGAGGGGGCCCGAGGCAAGCGCATCCGTTGCCTCGGGCCCCCTCCGTCAGCGCTGCGCGCTGCCACCTCCCCGTTCCGGGGAGGGTTTACCGAACCACCTCCCGCAATATCCCCTCCAGTACCGGCATCCCCGCATCGGTAACCCGCAGCCGATCGCCCTCGCGCACGATCAGCCCATGTGCCGCCAGTCGCTCCACCGCATCCAGATCGACAAACCCCGCCCCGATCCGCGCCAGGTCGACGCCCTCGGCCAGCCTTAGCCCCATCACCAGCGCCTCGGTCGCGCGTTCGGCCTTCGTCAGCGCAACCTCCTCCTGCATCCCATGCCCGTTGCGCGCCACCGCGTTCAGCCAGTTCTCCGGCTTCTTGTGGCGCGTGGTCGCCTGCCCCGTCCGCCGCCCATGGGCTCCCGGCCCGACCCCGGCATAATCGGTATAGCGCCAGTAGCTGAGGTTATGCCGGCTCTCCGCCCCGCGCCGCGCATGGTTCGACACCTCGTACAGCGGCAGCCCCGCCGCGCCGGTCAACGCCTGCGTGACGTCCCACAGATCGGCCGCCGCATCGGCGTCGGGGATCACCAGATCGCCCTTCGCCGCGAGCGTCGCAAAGCGCGTCCCCGGCTCGATCGTCAGCTGATACAGCGACAGATGCTCGGTCCCGAAGCTGAGCGCTTGGCGAAGTTCCGTCTCCCAGTCCGCCACCGTCTGCCCCGGCCGCGCATAGATCAGGTCGAAACTCACCCGTCCGAAATGCCGCTGCGCCGTCGCCAGCGCCCCCAGCCCCTCGGCCACGCCATGCGCCCGCCCCAGAAAGCCCAGCGCTTCATCGTCCAGCGCCTGCAACCCCAGCGACACACGGTTCACCCCCGCCGCAGCCAGATCGGCGAACCGCGCCGCCTCGACCGATGACGGATTGGCCTCCAGCGTCACTTCCAGATCGCCCTGCGGCGTCCATGCCGCGACCGCCGCGTCGATCACCGCCGCGACCGTTTCGGGCGGCATCAGCGACGGCGTGCCCCCGCCGAAGAAGATCGATCCCAGCCGCCGCCCGGGCAGCAACGCCGCCTCGTGCGCCAGGTCGGCGAGCAGCGCCTTGCGCCACGCATCCTGGTCCACCACCTCGCGGACATGGCTGTTGAAATCGCAATAAGGGCATTTGGACACGCAGAACGGCCAGTGGACATAGAGCGCCAGCGGTTCGGCATCACTCGGTTGGGAAGCGTTCATCTGGCGCGCGCTATGCGCCGGATTGAGGTCTCACGAAAGATGCTGCTGTTCCCCCTGCTGATCCTCGCCGCCTGCTCGCCCCAGGCCGAAGAACCCAAGCGATTCGTCGAACGCCGGGAGTCGATGGCGCCCGCCCCGCGCGGAGCCGACCGGCTGCGCACCGCGATGCTCGACACCCACAACGCCGCACGCGCCGCTGTGCGCGTACCGCCGCTAAGCTGGGACGAAGGGCTTGCGCGTGACGCCGCCACCTATGCACGCGACCTCGCCCGTCGCGGCGCGTTCGAACATTCAAGGCAACCGCGCGGCCCCGCTGCACAGGGGGAAAATCTGTGGAAAGGCACCCGCAGCGCCTATCGTTACGAAGAGATGGCCGGACATTGGGTCGCGGAAAGGCGCGACTATCTCAACCGCCCGATCCCCAATATCAGCCGCACCGGTCGCTTCGTCGATGCCGGCCACTATGCCCAGATCGTCTGGTCGCGCACCACCCGAGTCGGCTGCGCACTGGCCAGCAACGCACGCGAGGATGTGCTGGTGTGCCGCTATTCCCCCGCGGGGAATGTGATGGGACAGGTCGCGTTGCCTTAACCAACTTCGTCACCCCGGGCTTGACCCGGGGCCCAGCTGCCTTGCCCAACGGATGAAGAAGCGGGGCCCCGGGTCAAGCCCGGGGTGACGATGATTTGGTGGCTCGCGCCTTCAACCGCTCCACCCGCGCGAACGAAGCTTCCTCGCGCCCGAACAGGTAGAATTTCGCCTTCCGCCCCGCCGCCTCGTCGCCCTCCAGCCGCCGCTCCAGCTTGCGGATACCGAAACTGCCCTTGAGGCAGCACACGCACCCGCATGGCGGCGCACCATTCGCGCCGGGCATGTAGCGCCACCCCGTCACCTGCGGCAGCATCTTGAAGCGCAGAATTTCGCTCCGTGCGATCGGCCGCGCGATCGTCACCTGGAAGCCCTCGGGCGAGGACGGCAGCGCCCGCCCACGCTGCACCGCCTTCGACGCCTTGTCCGTCACCCGCGCCGCAGCCGGATCGCGCTGCTCGGCGGCCAGCATCAACGCTACCGCCTCCGCCGCGCGCATCGCCACGGGGGTACCGTTGAAATGCGACACCTCGACCATCTCGTCATCGGGGATCCGGAAATAGACCCCCGCGATCGTCCCGCCGCCCATCCGCCGCAGCTCGCGCAGCCATTGATGCGCGATGTTGAACTCGCGCGTCACCGGCAGCGCATAGATGCGATCGGCGCGCCACCCGTCCTTCTTGACGAAGGCGATCCCCCCGCGCCGGATACCGGGCAGATTGCGGTGACTGGTCAGGTGGACAAAGGTCGCCATTCGCCCACCCTAGCCACTTCAGAACACCGCCGCGACCAGCTGACTGAAAGCGTCAGCACGATGGCTCATCGCGTGCTTCGCCGCAGGGTTCATCTCGCCAAAGCTGCGGTCATGGCCTTCGGGCACGAACATCGGATCATAGCCAAAGCCCCGGTCGCCACGCGGCGGCCAGATCAGCGTGCCGTCGACCCGCCCCTCGAACCATTCGACATGCCCGTCGGGCCAGGCGAGCGCGAGCGCGCAGACGAAATGCGCCGCACGCGACGTCCCCTCGGGCATTGCGTCCAGCAACGTGTTGACCCGCCGCATCGCGCGGTCGAAATCGCGGCCTTCGCCCTCCTCAGGCTCCAGCGCCGGAATGCCCGGATCGGGCAGGCCCCAGCGCGCCGAGAAAATCCCCGGCTCGCCGCCCAGCGCCTCGACGCACAGCCCGCTATCGTCGGCCAGTGCGGGCAGACCCGACAGGTCCGCCGCCTGCATCGCCTTCAGCTCGGCATTGGCGACGAAAGTCGTTCCCGTCTCCTCCGGCTCGGGCAGGTCGAGCGACGCCGCGCTGATCGGCTCGATGCCATAGGGCGCGAGCAGCTCGCGAATCTCGCGGACCTTGCCCTCATTATGGCTGGCGATGACCAGCTTGCCGGGGGCCAGCTTGCGGATCGCCTGCGGGGCGTCTCCCTCGCCGCTCATCGTCCCGTCGCCTTCAGCTGCGCAGCAAAATCTCGCCGCAGCCGATCCGCGCCAGCCGCAACAGCCGCAGCAGCCCTTCCTCGTCATAGCACGCGCCCTCGGCGGTCGCCTGCGCCTCGGCAATCTTGCCGTCGGCGAGCAGCACGAAATTGGCATCGGCATCCGCCGCGCTGTCCTCGTCATAATCCAGGTCAAGCACCGGATTGCCCTGATAGATGCCGCACGACACTGCCGCGACCTGCTGGATGATCGGATCGCTCGTCAGCTTCCCCTCCGCGATCAACTTGTCGACCGCGAGTCGCAGCGCGACCCACGCGCCGCTGATCGCCGCCGTGCGCGTGCCGCCATCGGCCTGGATCACGTCGCAATCCAGCGTGATCTGGCGCTCGCCCAGCGCCTTGAGGTCGGTCACCGCGCGCAGGGATCGCCCGATCAGCCGCTGGATCTCCTGCGTCCGCCCCGACTGCTTGCCCTTCGCCGCCTCGCGATTGCCGCGCGTGTGGGTCGCGCGGGGCAGCATGCCATATTCCGCGGTCACCCAGCCCTCGCCCTTGCCGCGCAGCCAGGGCGGCAGCCGCTCCTCGACGCTCGCGGTCACCAGCACCTTGGTATTGCCGAAACTCACCAGCACCGATCCTTCGGCGTGGATGGTGAAGTTGGGCTCGATGCTGATTGCACGCATCTGGTCGGGGGCGCGGCCGCTGGGGCGCATAGGGGGGAGTCTCCTGAACTGGTTTGGCAGCGGACCTAGACGCGATGGAACGAACGCGCCAGTCTGACGCTTCGATCCGTCGGAGAAACGATATGCGGCGCGTGGGTCTTGTATTCGCATTGGGGCTGGCAATGGCGGGCTGCGCCCGCACGCCGGGGCCAACGGGACCAGTTCCAGCTGCACGCGCGGTGACGTCGATCGAATACACGACCGGACCCTGCTTTGGTGCCTGTCCAGTCTATCGCTTTAGCATTTCCAGCGATGGGAACGGGACGTTTGAGGGGCGCAAGCATACAGGCGTGACCGGCACCCGTCGATTCAGCCTCACGCGCGCCGAATATGATGCTTTCGTCGCTGCGCTTTCCCGCTTCCGTCCCGCTCCCGATACGGAGCGGGAGATCGTTCCAGGCACGCCGGACTGCAAGGCTGCGGCGACGGATCTGCCGAGCGTGGAGGTGCGCTGGGAATATGCCGACGCACGAACCAGTCGCCTCGACTATTATTTCGGCTGCGACATGGAGGCGAACCGCGCCATGGCCGACGCCATCGGCAACGCCCCCGACCTGATCCCCGCGCTGACCCCGCTGATCGGCGAACGGCCTTGAGAGCCAGCGCCGACACGCTACATCAATGATGTGACCATCCCGCCGATCACCGAACTGACCGACCGCGCCCGCGACATTTTCCGCGTCGTGGTGGAGTCGTACCTCGACGCGGGCCAGCCGGTGGGGTCGCGCACCATTTCGCGCGCGCCCGGCCTCAACCTCTCCCCCGCCTCGATCCGCAACGTCATGCAGGATCTGGAGGAGCTCGGCCTGCTCGCCGCGCCGCATACCAGCGCGGGGCGGATGCCGACCGAACTCGGCCTCCGCCTGTTCGTCGACGGCATGATGCAGGCCAACGAGCCCTCGGCGGAGGAGCGCGCCGCGATCGAATCGCGCGCCGCGACGCGCGGTCCGGTTGAGGAGGCGCTGGCCAGCACCACCGCCGCGCTGTCCGGCCTGTCCGCCTGTGCCGGCATGGTGCTCGTCCCCAAGGCGGAGCGGGTATTGCGCCAGTTCGGTTTCGTCCCACTGGGCAACGACCGCGCGCTCGCGGTGCTGGTCGGAGAGGACGGATCGGTCGAGAACCGCGTCGTCGAACTCCCCCCGGCCTGCCGCCGGGCGCGCTCGAACAGGCGGCGAACTACCTCACCGCCACGCTCGGCGGCCTGACCCTGTCCGAAGCCCGCGTCCGGATCGGCCGCCAGATCGCCACCGAACGCGCCGCGCTCGACGATGCTGCGCGCGCGCTGGTCGAACGCGGCCTTGCGGTCTGGTCGCAGGATGGCGATGATCGCCCCGTTCTGATCGTGCGCGGCCAGGCCCGCCTGCTCGACAGTGCCGCCGCCGAGGACCTCGATCGCGTCAGCCAGTTGCTCGACGAGCTGGAGGGCAAGGAGGAAATCGCCCGCCTGCTCGACAGCGCGCGCGAGGCCGACGCCGCACGCATCTTCATCGGCAGCGAGAACAAGCTGTTCGCCTTGTCCGGCTCCTCGGTCATCGCCAAACCCGTCCGCGCGATGGACGGCCGCGTCGTCGGCGTGGTGGGGGGTAATCGGCCCGACGCGGTTGAACTATGCCCGCGTCGTGCCCATGGTGGACTTCACCGCTTCAACCCTGGCCAGATTGCTGGCCTGACTCATAACAGAACACGCAGGAACCATGACCGAAGACAATAAGACCGAAGCGACCGAAGACCTCCGCGCGGAGACCGCCGAGCAGGCGCCCGAAGTCGCCGAGCATGACCGCGTCGCCGAGCTGGAGGCAGAGCTGGCCGAAGCCAAGTCCGCGACCCTCTACGCCCGCGCCGAGGCCCAGAACCTGCTCCGCCGTGCGCAGAAGGAGGCGGAGGACGCGCGCAACTATGCCGCGACGGGCTTTGCGCGCGACATCCTGTCGGTCGCCGACAATCTCGGTCGCGCCCTCTCGGCGATCCCCGAAGAGCTGCGCGAGGACGAGAAGATGAAGGGGCTGATCACCGGCCTCGAAGCCACCGGCCGCGAACTCGACAGCGTCTTCGCCCGCCACGGCATCTCGAAGATCAGCGCGCTCGGCGAAGCGCTCGACCCCAACCGCCACCAGGCGATGATGGAAATCCCCAGCGCCGACGCGGAACCCGGCACGATCGTGCAGGAAATCCAGTCCGGCTACATGATCCGCGACCGCCTGCTGCGCCCCGCACTGGTCGGCGTGGCGAAGAAGCCGGATTGAATTCAACTTAGTCACCCCGGCCCTGTGCCGGGGTCCACTGCGCCGCACGTCCGGCGACAGCGGCTCGAGCATCGCGCCTGCCGCCCGGTGGATCCCGGCACGAGGCCGGGATGACGATCAAGGCGGGTAGCGCGTACCTCGCCCTTCCCCTATCTCCACCCCATGTCCGGCCGTTTTGACTCCATCCCCCCACCGCCGCGCGATCATCGACCGGCGGGCATTGGCGGACGACCTCGCCGCGCTCGATGCTCCCGATACGATGCGGCTGCGTCAGGCCGGGGCGCTCCGCCTCAAACAGGCGCTGGAGGATGGGCGCGCCGAAATCGCCCGCCGACTGATCGAACACCCGGCCAAGGGGCATGAAAGCGCGGCCAGCGGCGCGTTCCTGATGGATCAGCTGCTGCGCACCCTGTGGGACTTCACCCTCGCGCGCCTCTACCCCAACAGCAACCCGACCGCGGCCGAGCGGATGACGCTGATCGCGGTGGGCGGCTATGGCCGGGGCGAGATGGCGCCGCACAGCGACGTCGATATCGGCTTCATCACCCCCTGGAAGCAGACCGGGTGGAGCGAGCAGGTCATCGAATCGATGCTCTATTCGCTGTGGGACATGGGGCTCAAGGTCGGCCACAGCTCGCGCTCGCTCGACGAGATGGTACGTGAGGCAAAGGGTGACATCACCGTGCGTACCGCCTTGCTGGAGGCGCGCTATATCTGGGGCGACACCACGCTCTATGACGAGGGTGCCGCGCGCTTCAAGGCGGAGATCCAGAACGGGACGGCGCGTGACTTCATCGCGCAAAAGCTCGCCGAACGCGATGAGCGTCACCGCAAGATGGGCGACAGCCGCTATGTCGTCGAACCCAATGTCAAGGAGGGCAAGGGCGGGCTGCGCGACCTGCACACCCTGTTCTGGATCGGCAAATACGCTCATGGCGTGCGCGAGCCGGGCGACTTGGTCGAGGCGGGGCTGCTCACCAAATTGGAGTATCGCCAGTTTCGCCGCGCCGAAAATTTCCTCTGGGCGGTGCGCTGTCACCTCCACGACCTCTCCCGTCGCGGCGAGGACCGGCTGACCTTCGACTATCAGCGCGAGATCGCGGAGCGGATGCGCTACGCCGACCGGCCGGGCAAGTCGAAGGTCGAGCGCTTCATGCACTTCTACTTCCTCCAGGCGAAGATGGTCGGCGACCTGACCGGCGTCTTCCTCGCCCATCTGGACGAGAAGTTCGCCGCGCGGGGCAGCCGTTTCGGCCTGCCCCGCATCCGCCGCAGTCCGCGCAAGCTCAAGGGCTTCGTCCTCGATCGCGGCCGCCTCGCCTTGCCGCGCGACGATTTCTTCGCCGAGGATCCGGTGCGCCTCGTCGAGCTGTTTCAGCTCGCTGACCTCCACAAGCTGGAGGTGCACCCGCTCGCGATGCGCGCCGCCAATCGCGATGCCAAGCTGATCGCCGACTGGCGCGACGATCCGCGCGCCAATGCTCTGTTCATGGACGTGCTGACCAGCCCCCCGCGACCCCGAGACCGTATTGCGCTGGATGAACGAGGCGGGGGTGTTCGGCCAGTTCGTTCCGGACTTTGGCCGCGTCGTCGCGCAGATGCAGTTCGACATGTACCACCATTTCACGGTGGACGAGCACACGATCCGCGCGGTCGGCCTGCTCAACCGGATCGAAAAGGGCGACCTCAAGGAGGATCACCCGCTCTCCACCTCGATCCTCGACCAGGTCGCGTCGCGCCGCGCGCTCTACGTGTCGGTGCTGCTGCACGACATCGCCAAGGGGCGCGGCGGCGATCACAGCGTGATCGGTGCCGAGATCGCGCTCAAGCTTGGCCCCCGCTTCGGCCTGACCGCGGCGGAGACCGAGACGGTGTCCTGGCTGGTCCGCTATCACCTGCTGATGTCCGCGACCGCGTTCAAGCGCGACCTCAGCGATTTCAAGACGATCCTCGACTTTGCCGAGGTGGTGCAATCGCCCCAGCGGCTGATGATGCTGCTGATCCTCACCGTCGTCGATATCCGCGCGGTCGGCCCCGGCGTGTGGAACGGGTGGAAGCGCCAGCTGCTCACCAACCTCTTCGACAGCGCCGAGGAAGTGCTGCGCCTCGGCCACAAGCAAAAGGGTCGCAGCGAGCGGATCGCCGCGAAACAGGCCGCGCTTGGCCGCGCGCTCGACCGCGATGTCGGCGATTTCGTCCGCCGCCTCGCCGATCCTTACTGGGTTGCGGAGCCGGAGGATGTGATCGAACGCAACGCGCGCTTCATTGCCCGCGTTGGCGACGCGCAGCTGTCGGTCGAGGCAACAGTCTATCCCGATCGCGGCGCGACGCTCGTCACCGTCTATGCCGCCGACCATGCCGGGCTGTTCTACCGCATCGCCGGCGCGATCCATGCTGCGGGCGGCAACATCATCGACGCGCGCATTCACACCACGCGCGACGGCATGGCGCTCGACAATTTCCTCGTTCAGGACCCGCTCGGCCGCCCGTTCGACGATCCCGGCCAGCTCGCCCGCATCGAAAGCGGCATTGCCGAGGCGCTGGCCAACCGCGCCAAGCTCACCGAACGCCTCGCCGCCAAACCGCTCCGACTCCGCGCCGATGCCTTCACGATCGAACCGAACGTGCTGATCGACAACAAGGCGTCGAACCGCTTCACCGTGATCGAGGTGCAGGCGCGCGACCGCCCGGCGCTGCTTCACCACCTCGCTTATGCGCTGTTCCAGTCAAAGGTGACGATCCACAGCGCGCACGTCGCCACCTATGGCGAGCGCGCGGTCGATACCTTCTACGTAACCGACCTGACCGGCGACAAGATCACCGCTGTGCTGCGCCTGAAGTCACTCGAACGCCGCCTGCTCGACGCAACCGCGGGCCAAGGCGAGTTCGCCAGCGCAGCGTGACCAATCCTCCCCGGAACGGGGAGGATTTCAGTGCTTCCGCCATCGCACCCCCCGCCCTACACTCCCCCCATCACCACCGGGAGGACATGAGATATGGGCGTACTCGGCATGGGCGGGCTGTTCTTCCGGGCGCAGGACCCGGACGCGCTCAACACATGGTATCGCGAACATCTCGGTATCGGCGCGGGCTGCGTCGCCGAGGATAGCGGGGGCGAGGCGAATGAATGGGTGTGGCAGACGGTCGGCGGCCCGATGGTCTTCGCGCCGTTCAAGGCGACCACCGACTATTTCGCCGAAGAGAAGCAGTTCATGATCAACCTGCGCGTGCGCGATCTGGAAGGGATGCTCGAACAGCTCAACGCCGCCGGCATCGACATCATCACCAAACCCGAATGGGACGAAGGCGGCATCGGCAAATTCGCCCGCATCCACGACCCCGAAGGCAACGCCATCGAACTATGGGAGCCGCCCGTATGACCGCCGTCTGGATCGCGCTCGGCGCGGTGGCGATTTCGCTGGTCACCGTGTTCATCTCGCTCAACGCGGCGAAGGAGGCCAAACGCAAGAAAGATGGCGGTGACGGCGGCACCACCCACGCCAGCGACACCGATCGCGACCGCGCGGACAGCGATGGTAGCGGTGACAACGGCGGTGACGGCGGAGGGGGAGACTAACCAATTCCTCCCCTGAGCTTGTCTCAGGGGAGGGGGACCGCCGCCGAAGGCGGTGGTGGAGGGGCCGCGCCAACGGCGCGGAACGCGTGCGGCAAGCGATCCGCTGCGTCTGCGCGCAGCGCCCCTCCACCACCCGCTACGCGGGCGGTCCCCCTCCACCAGCAAGCTGGGGGAGGAATTGACCACACTCCCTCGTCAGCCCGGCCTTGAGCCGGGCCAAGGCTTCTTCTTCCCAACGCTGAAAAGAAAGCCCAGCCCCGGGTCAAGCCCGGCGCGACGTGCTCAAATCAGCGGGCCGCACGAAGCGTGCTTCTCCAATCTCGGCTCCCCGCAGCTTCGCGAATCGCCATGCTGCGACCGTGCCAATGATCGTTGCTACGGCGACGATGATCGGAACCACGGCACTTCCGCGAGCAGTCTGATTCCACCAGAGGATAAATGAAGCCGAGAAACCCATCACAGCAATGGCGATGGCGCCGCTATAATCGGGATTTAGCCGCCCGCTCCACGCACTCTTGGGCTTCGGTGACGGATCGAGTGCGCTCCCGACAATGGCCAGCAAGAATATGGGGAAACCAAGCGTGTCGCCGAGCACGCCCCATCTTTCCTCAAAGCCGGGGTCAGACACTTCAAGATAGCGCGTCAGCACATATGCGCCGAACGTCATGGCTGCGATGATATAGGCCGTACGGGACAGACGGCGGCGCAGTCGGCGACTCAGCTTCATCGGTTCGCCCCCTCAATCCCGCTGCCAAACCCGCACGTAATCCACTTCCATCGCCGCCGGGAACGCCTTGGGATCGATCCCCTTCTGCCCGCCCCAGCCGCCGACCGCGACGTTCAGGATCAGATATTCGGGCGTGCCGAACGGCCAGGTCTGCGGATCGCCCTTCTTATCATTCTCGAACCGCATATAGGCGCGGCCGTTCATGCCCACGAGGATGCGGTCCTCATTCCAGTCGAGCTGATAGGTGTGAAACGTCTCGCACACATCGGGCCGCACGACATGCGCGCCCTTCTGCGTCTGCGCGACATGGTTGTACGCGCCGGTATGCACCGTGCCATGGACGCGGCCATTGTCCCAGCCGACATGCTCCATGATGTCGATCTCGCCCATTGCGGGCCAGCCGCGGCGGTCGTCCGACGCCAACATCCAGATCGCGGGCCAGATGCCGCGCCCGCACGGCAATTTCGCGCGGACCTCGAAGAACCCGTAGCGCCAGTCGGCAATCCCCTTGGTGAAGATCTTGCCGGACGCATAATCCTGGCCGCCATAATCGGCCTTGTCCTTCAGCCGCTCGATCGTGGCGGTGAGGATCAGCCGGCCATTCTCGACCCGCACATTTTGCGGTCGCGCGGCGGCGTAATACTGCTTTTCCTCATTGTGCCAGCCGAGCTTGTTGCGCGCGGTGTCGTACGCCCAGCGCTTCGGATCAGGCAGGCCGTCGACATCGAACTCGTCCGACCAGACCAGCTTCGCATCCGCAGGACGGACGAGCGGCTCGTCCGTCCCGGCGGTGATCGGTGGGCTGTGCACCACCTGCGCAGCAGCAGGCAGCGATGCGGCCAGCGCGAACAGGAGGAGTGCCGCCCTCACTTGGGCGACAGCACCATCAGCATCTGCCGGCCTTCCATGCGCGGATAGCTTTCGACCTTCGCCACCTCGGCGCTGTCCTCCTGGACGCGCTTCAACAGGTTCATGCCCAGCTGGCCATGACTCAGCTCGCGCCCGCGGAAGCGCAGCGTGATCTTCACCTTGTCGCCCTCGCCGATGAACTTGTGCACCGCCTTCATCTTCGTCTCATAATCATGATCGTCGATGTTCGGACGCATCTTGATCTCCTTGATCTCCTGCGTCTTCTGCGACTTGCGGGCGAGGTTCGCCTTTTTCTGCGCCTCGTACTTGTACTTGCCGACGTCGAGATATTTGGCGACGGGCGGGTCCGCGTTCGGCGACACCTCAACCAGGTCGAGGCCAAGCGCCTGCGCCTGCTCCATCGCTTCGCGCGTGAACATCACGCCCAGATTCTCGCCCTCATGGTCGATCACGCGAACCTTGGGGGGAGGTGATGAATTCATTGTGCCGCGGACCAGTGGGGACCGGAGGCGCGAAGCCGCGCCGGGACATGGGAGGACGTATAGGAACAGCTCCTGTTATAATTTCGACCAGTTACGATAACGCAGAAACGCGCGAGCGGGTAGTCCCGCCGCGCGATCCTGACGAAAAAGCCACACGCTGTGGCGCGCGGGTTACGCCTTCATATCGGGCGCCAGCGCCGCATCCGCAAGCATCGCGATGGCGTCGTCGAGGCGCATCACCTTCTGCCCCTCGCTGCCCAGCGTGCGGACCGCGACCGTGCCCTCCTCGGCCTCGCGCTTGCCGACGACCAGCAAATGCGGGACCTTGGCAAGGCTGTGCTCGCGCACCTTGTAGTTGATCTTCTCGTTGCGCAGATCGCTCTCGACCCGGATTCCGGCGGCCTTGAGCTTTACGACCGCATCCTTCGCATAGTCATCCGCATCCGACACGATCGTCGCCACCACCGCCTGCACCGGCGCCAGCCATACCGGCAGCCTTCCGGCGAAATGCTCGATCAGAATGCCGATGAACCGCTCGTACGAGCCAAAGATCGCGCGGTGCAGCATCACCGGCCGGTGCCGCTCGCCATCCTCGCCCACGTACGACGCATCCAGCCGCTCGGGCAGCACCCGGTCCGACTGGATCGTCCCCACCTGCCACGTCCGCCCGATCGCGTCGGTCAGATGCCATTCCAGCTTCGGCGCATAGAAGGCCCCCTCGCCCGGCAGCTCCTCCCAGCCATATTCGGGCGTCGCCAGCCCCGCGCGCACCACCGCGTCGCGCAGCTCATTCTCCGCCTTGTCCCAGTCGGCGTCGGAGCCAAAGCGCTTCTCGGGCCGCAGCGCCAGCTTGATCGAATAGGTGAAGCCGAAGTCGCGATACACCCGGTCCGCCAGCTCGCAGAAGGCCTGCACCTCGGCGACGATCTGGTCCTCGCGGCAAAAGATATGCGCGTCGTCCTGCGTGAACTGCCGCACGCGCATCAGCCCGTGCAGCGCGCCATGCGGCTCGTTGCGGTGGCAACAGCCATTCTCGTACAGCCGCAGCGGCAGCTCGCGATAGCTCTTCAGCCCCTGCCGGAAAATCAGCACATGCGCCGGGCAGTTCATCGGCTTCAGCGCCATCCAGTCGGCCTCGCCGCTGATCACCGGGCCGTCATCGTCGACGTTCGGCACCTCGTCGGGGATCACGAACATATTCTCGCGATACTTGCCCCAATGGCCCGACTGCTCCCACTGGCGCGCGTCCATCACCTGCGGCGTCTTGACCTCGCGATAGCCAGCAGCATCGATCGCACGGCGCATATAGGCCTCAAGCTGACGCCACACCATGTACCCCTTGGGGTGCCAGAACACGCTGCCATGCGCTTCCTGCTGCAGGTGGAACAGGTCCATCTCCGCACCCAGCTTGCGATGGTCGCGCTTCGCCGCTTCCTCCAGCTTATGCAGATGCGCGTCGAGCTGCTTCTTGTTGAGCCAGCCGGTGCCATAGATGCGCGTCAGCTGCGCATTCTTCTGGTCGCCGCGCCAATAGGCCCCCGCGACGCGCATGAGCTTGAACGCCTGCGGATCGAGCTTGCCGGTCGATGCCAGATGCGGCCCCCGGCACATGTCGAGCCAGTCGTCGCCCGACCAGTACACCGTCAGCTCCTCGCCCTCGGGCAGTTCCTTGGCCCATTCGGCCTTGAAGCTCTCGCCCTCGGCGGTCCAGCGGTCGATCAGCGCCTGCCGGCTCCACACCTCACGGCGCAGCGGCTTGTCGGCGCGGATGATCTCGCGCATCTTCTCCTCGATCGCGGGCAGATCCTCCATCGAGAAGGGCGCACGCGACGCCGGAGCCATCACGTCATAGTAAAAACCGTCATCGGTCGCCGGGCCAAAGGTGATCTGCGTCCCCGGCCACAGCGCCTGCACCGCCTCGGCCAGGATATGCGCAAAGTCATGCCGCGCCAGCTCCAGTGCATCGGCCTCGTCCCGCGCCGTCACCAGCGCCAGCGCGCTATCCTTCTCCAGCGGCCGCCCGATATCGCGCAATTCGCCATCGACCCGCGCGGCAATCGCCGCCTTGGCCAGCCCCGGCCCGATCGCGGCGGCAATGTCGCCCGGCGTGGTCCCCGGCGGCACTTCGCGCACCGAGCCATCGGGAAGCGTGATCGAAAGAAGGTCGGCCATATCAATCCTGCATGTTTGACGTGCCTATGCACGGGCACGCGGCGCTAGAAAAGGGGCAGGATCAGGAGGAGCAGCGCCATCTCACCCGATCCCGGGCAAGAGGGCGGCGGAGCGGCTCTAACCGCGCACGCCAAACCCTCCCGCCGCGGCGGGAGTGGTGGTGGTAGTGCTGGCGAAGCGATGAGCCATGGCACGGATATAGCGCGGCGCATGCTTCGACGCTACCCTCCGCCCATGCCCGCCGACCACCGCATCGCCGCCATCCTCCCCTGCCGCGACCTGCAGGCGAGCACCGATTTCTACCAGCGCCTCGGCTTTACCCTCGACAGCGACTGGGGCCATTACCGCATCCTGAGCGACGGCAAGGGCTGGCACCTCCATCTGCGCCACGAACCCAACACGCCCCAGGCCCCCGACAATCCCTTCGGCCTGTACCTCTACGCCGAAGACGTCGACGCCATCGCCAACCGCGTGCGCGATGCGATCATCGAGCCGGGTACACCCCACCTCAAACCCTGGGGCATGGTCGAATTCGCGGTCAGCGATCCCGACGGGGCACTCGTCCGCGTGGGGCGGGAGGCGAGCTGACCGCCCGCAATCTCTAGCCCCTCCCGCCTTCGCGGTAGGGGTTGGGAGGGTCTTCTTCTGCGTCTTCTTCAAGCACCCCGACGCATCACAAATTCCTCACCGCCGCCTCATTACCCCGCGCGCAAACCCCGCCATCCCTGCCCTGTCACCCAGCACAGGAGCCACCCCATGACCCCCACCACCGCGTATCGCAGCGGCATCGCGCTCGTCGGCCTCACATCCTTCCTGATCGTCTGGACCAGCATCGTCCGCGACGAAGGCAGCGCCGCCGGCAATTTCATGATCATCCTCGCCACCGCCGTCGGCGGCTATGCCTGCCGCTTCGAAGCCGCCGGTCTTGCCCGCACCATGGCCGGCGTCGCGGCGATGCAGCTCATCCTCGGCCTGCTCACCGCCACCGCCCCGATCACCGCCACCCTCCCCGGCGGCGCACCCAAGGCCTTCGCCTTCCACGCGGTGTTCACGCTGCTCTGGCTGGGAAGCGCGGCATTGTTCCGCACCGCTGCACGCAGGACGGCGACACACTAACGATCGTCACCCCGGCCCCGTGCCGGGGTCCACCCCCGCCACACGCTCGGCAGCGGAGGCTCCACCTACCAACCCCGCCACAATCGTCACCCCGGGCTTGACCCGGGGCCCAGCTTCTTCGACCGGCCAAGGCAGCTGGGCCCCGGCTCAAGGCCGGGGTGACGAAAGGAGGCGAAATCCGCTTTCCTACAAACCGCCAAAAAGCGCATAGACTGGCCGATGCGCAACCCGCCCGAAACTACCCTGAAGATACGCGACGCGCCGCTGTCGCACGCCGGTCGTGCCGGGCTCGCGCCACGGTCGCGAACCCGTCGCGCCGGTGTCGCTTGCCCGTCGCACATCGGTCGCGGCACAGTCGCCTCCCCGTCGCCCGCATGTCGCGCCGATGGTGTCAGCCCGTCGCGCAGGTGTCGCGTCACAGTCGCCTACCCGGCGCAAACCCGCCCCGTCGCGGTCGTCTCCGCCCCACACACGCCCATTTTCGTCAGGATCGTCGGACGCCTGTCAGGCGCGCGGTCAGATCACCCCGAACGGCACCACCCGGTTGAGCGCGATATGCCCGATCCCCGACCGCCCCAGATACGGCACCCCCATCTCACGGCACCAGCGGATGATGATCTGCTCAAGGCTCTCCCCGAACGGCACGTCGTTATCGACCATGTCGGTCACCGCGCCCAGCCGCACGCCCGCAATGCCCTGCAGCTGCGTGGCATGCGCCATCTGGAACAGCATCCGGTCGATCCGGTACATCGGCTCGCCGACCTCCTCGATATGCAGCACATGGTCGGTCAGGTCGGGCAGCCACGGCGTGCCGATCATCGCCGCCAGGATCGACAGGTTGAACGCCGCCGCCGGGCGACCGTCCAGCGTCGGCTCCAGCCCGTCGCGCTTGCCGTCGATCAGCCAGCTCAGCACCCAGCCCGCGTCGGTGCCCTTGTCGTTGACCCCCATGGCGCTCGCCATCGACCCATGCGCCTGCCGCCCGATCCGCCGCGCATAGAGCGCACCCAGCATGAACCCCATGTCGGAATAGCCGATATAGGTCTTGGTCTTCGCCGCAGGCCCCAACTTCGACATCGCGACATCGAGGATGCGGTTGGAACCATATCCGCCGCGCGCGAACCAGATCGCGTCGAACGCCGCGTCATTGGCGAATTCCAGAAACGCCGCCGCGCGGACATCGTCGGGACCTGCAAAATGCCCCTCGGTCAGGAAGCATTGCGGGTGGAACACGATCTCATGCGCGGGCCAGTACAGCGCCATGAACGCCTGCATCCGCGCCGCCGATTCCGCGCTGACTGTCCGTGCCGGTGCGACGACGCCGATCCGCATAGCTTTCCTTCGCCTGTCCCGCTCATGCTGAGCTTGTCGAAGCACCGTTCTTTCTGCTCGACCCGTCGAAGAAGAACGGCCCTTCGACAAGCGCAGGGCGAACGGAAGTGGGACACGCTTGCCCCCTGTCTCCGAACCCGCGATAGCCCGGCATGATGGAACACGGCAAACCCCATTTTTTCGTCGGGATCGGCGGCAGCGGCATGATGCCGCTCGCGATGATCCTCGCCGGCCAGGGCGCGAGCGTCGCCGGCTCGGACCGCAGCCTCGACTCCGGGCGCCTCCCCGCCAAGTTCGACGCGCTGCGCAACCTCGGCATCGACCTATTCCCGCAGGACGGCAGCGGCATCACCTCTTCCGATCAGGTGGTGATCGCATCCGCCGCAGTCGAAGCCACCGTCCCCGACATGGTTCAGGCCGCCAGCCTCGGCTGCCCCCGCATGACCCGGGCCGAACTCAACGCGAAACTGTTCAACGCCGCCCCGCTGTCGATCGGCGTCGCGGGGACCAGCGGCAAGTCGACCGTCACCGGCATGATCGCGTGGATCCTGTACAGCCTCGACCGCGATCCCACGGTGATGAACGGCGCGGTGATGAAGAATTTCGTGCGGCCCGAAGCACCGTTCGCCAGCGCATTGGTCGGCGAGGGCGACCTCTATGTCAGCGAGGTGGACGAGAGCGACGGCTCGATCGCGCTCTACACTCCGCAGGTCGCGGTGCTCAACAATGTCAGCCTTGACCACAAGAGCCTCGAGGAACTCCGCACCCTGTTCGGCGACTTCGCGGCCAAGGCGCGCACCACCATCGTCAATATCGGCGACCCGGAAAGCGCGGAACTGGCGAGGGCGCTCGACCCGGCCCGCACGCGAACCTTCGCGGTCGATGCCGAAGCGGACCTCTCCGCCCGCAACCTGACGCCCGAACCCTTCGCGATCAGCTTCGACCTCGAAATGGACGGCGCCACCCGCCGCATCCGCCTATCGGTGCCCGGCACCCACAATGTCGCCAACGCCCTCGCCGCGATCGGCGCTTGCATCGCCGCCGGTCTCGACCCCGATGCGGTATGCGAGGCGATTCAGGGCTTCACCGGCCTGCGCCGCCGCTTCGAACTGGTCGGCGAAGCGAACGGCGTCGCGGTGATCGACGATTTCGGGCACAACCCCGACAAGATCGGGGCGACGCTCGACACGCTCCACGCCTTTCCCGGCCGCATCCTCGCGCTGTTCCAGCCGCACGGCTATGGCCCGCTCAAGGTGATGCGCAGCGAACTCGTCGCGATGTTCGCCGACAAGCTCGCGCCGGGCGACCAGCTGATCCTCCCCGACCCGGTCTATCAGGGCGGCACCGTCACGCGCGAAGTGACCAGCGCCGACATCATCGCCGACATCGCCGCCACCGACCGCGATGCCCGCCACATCCCCGACCGCGCCGCCGCCGCCGCCCACCTCGCCGCCATCGCCCAGCCCGGCGACCGCATCGTCATCATGGGGGCAAGGGACGACACGCTCAGCCTGCTCGCGCAAAGCATCCTCGACGATTTGGAAAGGTAGGCAATCTTTTTGTAAAGCTACATTGACATCGCCAATCAGATCGGCGTAAAGCTCACTTGTCATTTGAACAAGGGAGCTTTCCAATGCGCAACACCACCCCCGCCGGTCGGCGCTACATCGCCCGGTTCATGCCGCTGATCGCGGTCTATGTCGCAACGCTGTTCATCACGACCTGGGTGATCCGCGACAGCCAGCCCTCTGGCGCGCTGCTCGGCCTGCTTTCGGTCCTCCCCGCCCTGCCGCTGGTCGGGATCATCGCCGTCCTCGGCCTGTACGTCGTCGAAGAGAGTGACGAATATCTCCGCTCGCAAATCGTCCGCCACATGATGGTCGGCCTTGGCGGCCTGCTGGCGATCATGAGCATCTGGGGGGTTCCTGGAGTTCGGCGGCGCCGTCCCGCACTTCCCGACGATGCTGGGCTTCCCGATCTGGTGCGGCATCTGGGGCATCAGCCAGTGCGTCTCCGCCCTGCGCAACCGCAAGTCGGAGGAGGAAGCATGAAGAACCGCCTCCGCGTCCTCCGCGCCGAGCGAGAGTGGAGCCAGCAGGACCTCGCCGAGCGTCTCGAAGTGTCCCGGCAGAGCGTCAATGCGATCGAAACCGGCCGCTACGACCCCTCGCTGCCCCTCGCCTTCAAGATCGCCGACCTGTTCGGCCTGACGATCGAAGAGATTTTCACCAACCCCTCGAAGGAAGCCTGAGCCATGTTCCGCCTGATCGCCCTAGCCGCCTTCGCCACAGCCTTCCTCGCCCCACCCCAGCGCTGCCACGCCCAAACCGCCCCGGTCGCCGAACAGCGGATGCAGCACATCTCGATCGTCGCCCTTGGCGAAGCGAAGCCCGGCCGCGAACCCGTCTACCTCATCCCCGGCCTGTCCAGTCCTCGCCAGGTCTGGGACCGCATCGCCCCCGATCTGGCCAAGGACCGACAGGTGCTGCTGGTCCAGGTCAACGGCTTCGGCGGCGATGACCTCGGCGCGAATGGCAAGCCCGGCATGACCGACCGCATCATCGCCGACGTGCTTGCCGACGCCACCAAGCGCGGTGCCAAGCAGCCCGCAGTCATCGGCCACAGCTATGGCGGCCTGATCGGCATGATCCTCGCCGCCCGCCACCCCGACCGGGTCGGCCGGCTGCTAGTCGTCGACACCCTGCCCTTCTTCGGCAAGCTCTTCGACCCCGCCGCCACCCCCGCCAGCATTGCGCCCCGCGCGGAACAACTCCGCGCCATGACCGTAGCTGGAGCCGATCGGATGAAGGCGATGCCCGCCGTCACCAGCGACCCCGGCGGCATCTGGTCGAACACCCCCGAAGGCCGGATCAAGGTCGCCAACTGGGGCATCAAGGCCGACCAGCGCGCCGTCGCCCAGGCGCTGTATGAAGACCTGATCACCGATATCGGCCCCGAACTCGGCAAGGTCACCGCGAAACCCTTCACCATCCTCTACGCCGCCGGCGTCGGCGAAGCGCAGGCCAAGGCCGTGTGGGAACCCGCCTATGTCGGCACTCCGGCAAAACTGGTCGCGGTCCCCGACAGCTACCACTTCATCATGCTCGACCAGCCGCAGCGCTTCGCCGCAGAGGTGAAGGCATTTCTCACCGAGTGACCCGCAACGAAGAAGGGCCGCCCCGGCATCCCGGGACGGCCCTTCTTTCGGTGATGCGACTAGCCCTTAGGCAATCGTCTGTCCGGTCTTCGCCCAGTCGGACAGGAAACCCTCGATCCCCTTGTCGGTCAGCGGGTGCTTGACCAGCTGACGGATCACTGCCGGCGGCGCGGTCATCACATCCGCACCCAGCTTGGCGGCTTCAAGAATGTGGATCGGATGGCGAACGCTGGCGACCAGGATCTCGGTCTCGAACGCGTAATTGTCATAGATCAGCCGGATATCGCCGATCAGGTCCATCCCGTCGAACCCGATATCGTCGTGACGGCCAACGAACGGCGAGATGAACGTCGCTCCCGCCTTCGCCGCGAGCAACGCCTGATTGGCCGAGAAACACAAGGTGACATTGACCATCGTGCCGTCGCTGGTCAGCGCCTTACACGCCTTCAACCCCTCGATCGTCAGCGGCAGCTTGACCGCGACATTGTCGGCGATCTTCCGCACGATCTCCGCCTCGCGCATCATGCCCTCATAGTCGAGCGCGACCACTTCGGCCGAAACCGGTCCGTCGACGATGCCGCAGATTTCCGCGACGACCTCGAGGAAGTTGCGCCCTGCCTTGTGGATCAGCGACGGGTTGGTGGTCACGCCATCCAGCAGCCCGGCATCCGCCAGCTCACGAATATCGTTGGTGTCGGCGGTGTCGGCGAAGAACTTCATGGGCCTGCTCCGGTGAAATGTGACAGTTGAATGACGCCGCGCTATGGGCTGCGCGACTCTGTTCGCGAAGCCCTCTAACACCGGACTCCGATGCGCTCCATCCTCATCGCTCTCCCGCTGCTGATCGCCGCCCCGGCCTGGGCACAAGGTGACGACAGCGAACTCTGGCTCACCGCGACCGGAGAGGTCGCGGTGGCGGACAAGACCAGCATCGAACTCAGAATCGATCAACCGCTTCAGCGACGATTCGGGCGGACTGTATGAGATCGAGCTGGCCGCCGGGGTGAAGCGCAGCCTCGGCGATGGCTGGTATATCGGCGGTGGCTATGTCCGCGTCGTCAACTATTCGCGCGGTACCGTCACCCGGACCGAAGACCGGCTGCGCGTGCAGGGCGGCTTCTCCACCGATGCCGGGCCGTTCAAGCTGTCGGGCCGGCTGCGGCTCGAACGACGCGCCGCATCGACCGGCGACGAGATCGGCTATCGGCTTCGTCCGAACATCAAGGCCGCGCTGCCACTCGGCAAAAGCGATTTCCGCCTGTTCGCGGCGCATGAGAGTTTCCTGCCGCTCGACGACACCGACTGGGGCGAGAATGCCGGGCACGACCGGATGCGCAATTCGATCGGGGTGAGCTGGAAGGCGAGCAAGGCGATCAGCGTCGAAGGCGGCTATCTCCACCAGTACCGCCTGCCCCGCAACGGCCGCACCAGCGCGACCGACCATGCGCTGACCTTCACGCTGGGCGTCAGCCTCTAACCAAAGGCTTCCCACGCAGCCCGCGAATGCCGATATGGGGCGGGCATGTCCCGCGCCCGCGTCATCGTCCTCAACTCCGCGCTCGGCCCGCTCGACTATCGCATCCCGCGCGGGATGCCGGTCGAGCCGGGGGCGATCGTTGTCGCGCCGCTCGGTCCGCGCCAACTGATCGGGGTGGTGTGGGAGGCAGAGCGTCTGCCGGTCGAGGAGATTGGCGACAATCGCCTCCGCAACCTCCTAGCCGTCGCCGACGCACCCCCAATCCCCGCTCCGCTGCGTCGGTTGGTCGAATGGACCGCCAACTATTATCTCGCCCCGCTCGCGTCGGTGCTGCGGATGGCGCTCAGCTCGACCTCGGCGCTGGAGGGCGGCAAGACCATCGTCGAATATCGCGCGACCGGCGAAGTGCCGCCGCGCATGACCGCGCAGCGCGAACAGGCGCTGGAGCGGATCGGCGACCGCCAAGGACTGATCCGCGAGCTGGCGACGATCGCCGATGTCTCCGATGGCGTGATCCGCGGACTGGTCAAGACCGGCGCGATCGAGGGCGTCACGGTCGCACTCGACACCCCCTATCCGCTGCCGGACCCAAGCTTCGGCGCGCCCGCGCTGTCCGACGAGCAGGAAAGGGTGGCGGCAACGCTGCGCGACGCAGTGCGCGATCAGCACTTCCAGCCCTTCCTGCTCGACGGCGTCACCGGATCCGGCAAGACGGAAGTCTATTTCGAAGCCGTCGCCGAAGCGATCCGCGCCGGGCGTCAGACGCTGGTGATGCTTCCCGAAATCGCGCTGACCGAGCCCTTTCTCAAGCGCTTCTACGCCCGCTTCGGGGTCGAGCCGGTCGCCTGGCATTCGGGCCTGCGCCAGTCGCAGCGGCGGCGGGCATGGCGCGCCATCGCGTGTGGCGAAGCGCTGGTGACGGTCGGCGCGCGTTCCTCGCTGTTTCTCCCCTATCCGAACTTGGGCCTCATCGTGGTCGACGAGGCGCATGAGACCAGCTTCAAGCAGGAAGAGGGCGTCCATTATCACGCGCGCGACGTCGCGGTGATGCGCGGGCATTTCGAAGGCTGCCCGGTCATCCTCGCCAGCGCCACCCCGGCGATCGAGACCCGGCAACAGGTCGCGCTGGGTCGTTACACCGAACTCAAGCTGCCCGATCGCTACGGCGTCGCCGAGATGCCCGCGATCGAGGCGATCGACCTGCTCGCCGACCCGCCGATGCGCGGTCGCTGGCTTGCGCCCAAGCTGGTCCGCGCGATCGACGCGACGCTGGAGCGCAAGGAACAGGTGCTGCTGTTCCTCAACCGCCGCGGCTATGCCCCGCTGACCTTGTGCCGCACCTGCGGGCATCGCTTCCAATGCCCCAATTGCACGGCGTGGATGGTCGAGCATCGGCTGATCAACCGCCTCGCCTGCCACCATTGCGGCCACACCATCCCGACCCCGCGCGCCTGCCCCGAATGCGACAGTGAAGACAGCCTGGTCGCGTGCGGTCCGGGCGTCGAACGCATCGCGGACGAGGTCGCCGCGCTGTTCCCCGATGCCAAAACCGCCATCGTCACCTCCGACACGATCTGGTCCCCGGCCAAGGCGGCGGAATTCGTCGCGCGGATGGAGGCGGGCGACATCGACATCGTCGTCGGCACGCAATTGGTGACCAAGGGCTACCACTTCCCCAACCTTACCCTCGTGGGCGTCGTCGATGCCGACCTCGGCCTTGAAGGCGGCGATCTGCGCGCCGCCGAGCGCAGCTTCCAGCAGATCTGTCAGGTCGCCG
This sequence comes from Sphingomonas sp. J315, assembly GCF_024666595.1. Classification (NCBI taxonomy): domain Bacteria; kingdom Pseudomonadati; phylum Pseudomonadota; class Alphaproteobacteria; order Sphingomonadales; family Sphingomonadaceae; genus Sphingomonas; species Sphingomonas sp. J315. Next base: position 1,398,457 of record NZ_CP088296.1, read on the forward strand.
GGCGCGCCGGACGCGGCGAAAAGCCCGGCCATGTGCTCATCCAGACGCACAGCCCCAAGGCGCCGGTGATGCGCGCGCTGGTCAATGGCGATGCGGAGGGCTTCTACGCCGCCGAGACCGAAGCGCGACGCGAGGCGGGTGCGCCGCCCTTTGGCCGCTATGCCGCGATCATCGTGTCGAGCGAGGACAAGGACGCCGCGCTCGACACCGCCCGCGCGATCGGTCGCAGCGCGCCGCAGGTCGAGGCGATGCAAGTGTTCGGTCCTGCCCCCGCCCCGCTCGCCATGCTGCGCGGCCGCCACCGCTTCCGCCTGCTGGTCCATGCCCGCCGTGCGCTCGACGTGCAGGACGTGATCCGCGACTGGCTCGGTGCGCTGGAGTGGCCGGCCAAGGTGCGGGTGGTGGTCGATGTCGACCCATATAACTTCCTGTGATCGCTGACAGATCGAGGCTCGACGCGCCGATTGACGCGCGATAGCATCGCGCGGGGCTAAAGGTCGGGCGCGCGATCCAGGTCGGCTCGCCATTGGAGCACGCGCCCGTGGTCATCGGCAAGAAGGGGGATTGTCCGTGATTCGCTTACTCGCATTTGCGGTCGCGCTATTGGCATGCTCGGCTGTCGCTCGGGCAGAATGGTATGAGGCGAGTTCCGAACATTTCGTCGTTCTCGCCGATGACAGGCCGGAATCGATCACACGCTTTGCGAACGAGCTCGAGAAGTTCGAACGGACGATGCGTGTCTTCTACCCCAATGCCCGCCCGGCCGCTGCGGGTCCCGCTAACCGGGTGACGGTATTCGTTCTGTCGGGATCGGTATCGGTCGAAAAGCTGACCAAGGACAAGTTTACCCGCGGCTTCTACATCCCCCGCGCAGGTGCCAATGTCGCCTTTGTTCCGCGGGTGTCCGGGCAAAGCGAAGCCTATGAAATGTCCGGCGCCACCGTGCTGCGCCACGAATATGCGCACCATTTCATGTTCACCTCGCTCCCGGCCTCGTTTCCGCTGTGGTTCAGCGAGGGCTTCGCGGAATATTGGTCGACCGTTCGTTTCGAAAAGGATGGCGGCGCGCTGATCGGTGCCGCGCCCCAACATCGCGGCTTTGGGTTGCTCAGCGGCAACCCCCTTCCGGTCGACCAGCTTCTCACTCTGACGTCAAGCAAGCTGCCCGAGGACAAGCGCGAGGCAATCTATGGCCGCGGATGGTTGCTCACCCACTATCTGATGAGCGACCCGGAGCGCCAAAAGCAGCTTGGTGCCTATATCGCGGCAATGAACCGCGGCGAGTCGCTGGAGAAGGCCGCGCTCGCATTTGGCGACCTCAAGGAGCTCGGCAAGGCGCTCGACAAATATCTGCGGAGCACCCGCCTCACGGCCAAGCGGATCCCGGCGTCTGCGCTTGCGACGGCACCGGTTACGTTGCGCAAGCTGACCCCGGGAGAGGTTGCGACCATGGCGGTGCGTGTTCAATCGCGCGCGGGGGTCGATGCGGAGGAGGCCAAGCAGGTCGTTCTCGACGCGCGCAAGGCCGCCGCACCCTATCCATCCGACCCCGGTGCCCAGGAAGCGCTGGCCGAAGCGGAGTATGATGCGGGCCATTACGCACTCGCGCTCGCCGCTGCGGACCGGGCGATTGCCGCCGCCCCCAAGCGCACCGAAGCCCTGCTCTACCGCGCAATGGCGAAATTCGCGCTGGCCGAAGAGGGCGACGGCAAGCCAGAGGACTGGGTGGCAGTCCGTCGCGCGATCGTCGCCGAAAATCAGGCGGACCCGGAGGATCCGCGCGCGCTGATCCTCTTTTACCGCAGCTATTTTTCTGCCGGCGAACCGCCGACCAAAAATGCCAAGCTGGGCCTGGCCAGAGCCTATGATATCGCGCTGTTCGACCTTGGCCTGCGGATGAACGCGGCGACGATGTTCCTCAACGATGGCAATCGTGCCGAAGCGCGCGAGGCGCTGAGGCTGGTCGCCTTTCATCCGCACGGCGGCGGGATGGGAGCCCAGGCCCGCGCGATGATTGCGGCCATCGACCGCGGCGATCCTCCGGCAAAGGTCTTCGCGGCGCGGGCTACAGACCAGCAAGAGGATGAGAGCGAGAAAACGAAGGAACCCGCAGACTGAGCGCGACGCCGGCTTGGGGTTGCACCACCGCATCGCTTTGGCGAAGGAAGGCTGGTTCGGGCGGAGGCGCGTTGTGTTGACTCGATTGTTGCTGACACTGGCGCTGCTGCTCGGTCTGGCGACCCCGGCGCGCGCCGATGACGATATTTCCGCCGCCGGGCGCGGCGTGGTGCGCATCGTCACGATCGCGACGGTCGAGGGCGAAGTGGTCGGGTTCGGCCATGGCAGCGGCTTTGCCGTCGCGCCCAATCGCGTGTTGACCAACGCGCATGTCGTCGAATCCGCCGAGCGCTACCCCGGCAATGTCCTGATCGGCGTCGTCCCGTCAGAGGGCGACAAGTCGTTCCAGGGCCGGCTGATCGCGATCGACAGCGACCGCGACCTGGCGCTGATCGAATTCACCGGCATCCGCCTGCCATCGCTCACCTTCTATTCCGGCCCGGTCAGCGAGGGGGACTCGATGATCGCGCTCGGCTATCCCGGAAATGTCGATCTCGCCACCGCACGCACGTCCGCCGACTTCATCACTCCGCTGACCCCGATCCGCTCACAGGGCGTGTTCTCCGGTCGCCGCGACCTTCAGGGGGTGAAGGTATTGCTCCACACTGCCGGCATCGCACGCGGCAATTCGGGCGGTCCTTTGCTCGACCCGTGCGGGCGCGTGCTCGGTGTCAACGCGGCGCTGACCCGCGCCGACGATGGCGACGCCAGCTTCGGCTTTGCGATCAGCAATGAGGAGGTCGCCGCGTTCCTGCGTGAGGCGAAGCAACCGATGCCATCCAACGGCGTCGCCTGCACCAGCATCGCCGAACGCCTGGCACAGGATCGCACCGCCGCCGAACAGGCGCGCGCAGCGGACGAACTGCGCGCGCGCGAAGCCGCCGCCAAGGCGGCCGCCGACCGCGAGGACGCGATCCAGACCGCACGCAGCGAGAATATCGTGACGCGCGAAAACTATATGGCCGGGGCCGCCCTGCTGCTGGTGATGGGGGCGTTCGCGCTCGGCATTGCCGGACTGCTGCTGACCCGCGAACAGAAGCGCGAGGCGATCCTGACTGCGCTCGGCGGCGGCGCGCTGATCGCCGCATCGGTCGCGACCTTCATCCTCCGTCCCGCCTTCGACCCTGCCGCGGTCGATGGCGGGGCGCGCGTCGCGGTGCCGCCGCCGGTCGCGCAGCCCGGTGGCCTGGGCAAGATGGTCTGCACGATCGACCCCGTCCGCTCGCGTGTTACCGTGTCGGATACCAAGGATGTAGCGATCGACATCAACCCCGAAGGCTGCGTCAACGGTCGCACCCAATATGCCGAGGCGGGGCAGAACTGGCAGCGCATCCTCGTGCCGGATGACGAGGCGACCGTCTCGGTGCTCGAATATGCGCCGACGACGCGCACCTATTCGACCACCCGCTACCTGCTGTCTGCCGCGCAGATGGACACCGCGCGCAAGCGGCGGGCGGACGTCAAGGTCAAGTCCTGCTCGACAGACCCCAGCGCGCGCGCAGAACTCGCCACGCGCCAACAGTCGATCCGCACCGCGCTGCCACAGATATTCAACGAGAGGCTGGTCTATAGCTGCAAGCCGGCGGGTTAGGCGCGATCGATCCGCGCGGCGAAGCAGCCATGCGCGGCATTGTGCGCATGGATGTACGCGATCTCGGGCCGGGCGAAGAGGTCGCCGATCCGCGCCTCGGCATCCCCCGCCAGCGCAAGCAATGCGCCACGCAGCATCCCGTCCGCGTCATAGCCGCGCAGCGCGATCGGGCGGTTGGCGAAGACCGGCGGCAAGCTGCCCTCGAACCGGTTCGCCACGACCGCGGACTCGCGGACATAGATCGCATAGGCGTTGCGGTAGGGCGTGGCGACGGCATGATCCGCGTGGTTGAGCAGCAACACCGTCTCACCCGGCTCGGCATCCTCAAGCGTGATGCGGCACGGATAACCGGGCTTGGCATCGGCGCGCACCCGGATCACGCCCTGCTCCGTCAGCGCGTCGTCAGACTGGCCGAACAGCGGCGAGAAGGGTTCGGGGCTGAGCCCGGTGACGATGTAGCTCATTCCTCGACCCCTTCGCGTGCGCGCAGCACCAGCTTGCGCTCGATGCCATAGGCATAGCCGCCCATGCTCCCGTCGCTGCGCTGGGCGCGGTGGCACGGGATGATGATCGCGACATTGTTCGCGCCGCACGCCGTTCCCGCCGCGCGCACCGCGCCAGGCCGGCCGACCGCGATGGCGAGCTGGGTGTAGCTCAGCGTCTCGCCCGGCGGGATCGCGCGCAGCGCCTGCCACACCGCCTCCTGGAACGCGGTCCCGCGCACGTCCAGCGGCAGGTCGGTATGTCGTCCAGGCTGCTCCACCTCCGCCACCACCCGGGCCGCAAGATCGGCAAGCGCCGCACCGCCCGCCACGATCTCCGCGCGCGGGAAGCGGGCGGCGAGCGCAAGGCTGTCCTCATCGAACGCCACCCGGCACAACCCCTTGTCGGTAGCCGCGATCAGCAGCGGCCCCAGGCTGGTCGGCGCGACCGTCCAGCGGATCGTCACCCCCGCACCGCCATTGCGCCACGCGCTCGGCGTCATGCCCAGCCGGTCGGCGGCAGTTTCGTAAAAGCGGCTGGGCGCGGAATAGCCCGCCTCGTAAATCGCATCGGTCACGCTGTCCTCCGTATCGAGCGCGGCGGCGGCACGGCGTGCCCGCACCCCCGGGCATAGGCGGCCGGGGTCACCCCGGTCGCCCGCTTGAACAAGCGCTGGAAATGGTGCGGCGCATAGCCGACCTGCGCGGCCAGCGCCTCCAGCCCGATGGTCTCCTCCGCCCCCTCCAGCAGCGCGACCGCCTTCGCCACAGCGACCCGCTCACGCCCGATCTCGTCGGGCTTGCAGCGCAGGCACGCGCGCAACCCCGTCGCCCGTGCACTCGCCGCATCGGGAAAGAAGCGGACATTGCTGCGCAGCGGATGCCGCGCGGGGCAGCTCGGCTTGCAATAGATGCCGGTGGTCAGCACCCCCGCAATAACCCGCCCGTCATAGGCGCGGTCGCGGCGTTGAAAGGCTTCCCAGGCCTCATCGTCGGAGAGGATCGCGTCGTTCATGTCCCCCGATATAGCGCATCGCACCAACATCGCTTCCCGCGCATTGCGTCCAAAGCGCGACGCCATTAGGGGGACGCTTTCCCGCAGCTTTCAGGGCAGGCGAATGGCGGACGCACCACTGATCGGCATTGTCATGGGCAGCACCTCCGACTGGGAGACGATGCGCCACGCCGCCGAGACGCTCGACGCGCTCGGTATCGCGCATGAGACCAAGGTGGTGTCCGCGCATCGCACCCCGCAACGGCTCTACGATTACGCAACGGGCGCAGCGGATCGCGGACTCAAGGTGGTGATCGCCGGCGCAGGCGGCGCGGCGCATCTGCCCGGCATGGCGGCGTCGATGACGCATCTCCCCGTGCTCGGCGTACCGGTGGAATCCAAGGCGCTGAAGGGCATGGATAGCCTGCTTTCGATCGTCCAGATGCCCGGGGGCATCCCCGTCGGCACGCTGGCGATCGGCAAGGCGGGGGCGATCAACGCCGGCCTGCTCGCCGCCGCGATCCTCGCCACCAGCGACACTGCGCTCGCCGAACGGCTCAAGGCATGGCGCGCGCGCCAGACCGAAAGCGTCGCCACGGATCCCGAATGACCGCGATCCCGCCCGGCAGTACCCTCGGAATCCTGGGCAGCGGCCAGCTCGGCCGGATGATCGCGGTCGCCGCCGCGCAGCTCGGCTATCGCGTTCACATCTATGCACCCGAAAGCGGCCCGGCGTGCGATGTCGCCGCCGCCTTCACCTGCGCCGCCTATGACGACGAAGCCGCGCTCGCCGCCTTCGCGCGCGACTGCGCCGTGGTTACCTATGAGTTCGAGAATATCGACGCGCGCGCCGTCGCGACGATCGCCGCCCATGCGCCCGTCCGACCGGGTCGCGCCTCACTCGAAACCGCCGCACATCGCTGGCGGGAAAAGCGGCTGGCAGAAGAATGTGGCGGGCGTCCTGCGGCGTGGCACGCGGTCGCATCACGCGCCGATCTCGACGCCGCGATCGCCGCGATCGGCACCCCCGCAATCCTCAAGACCGCGACCGAAGGCTATGACGGCAAGGGCCAGGTCCGCCTGACCTCCGCCGCCGACGCCGACCCCGCATGGGCCGCGCTGGGCGGACGCGAATGCGTGCTCGAAGGGCTGGTCGCCTTCACCCATGAATTCTCGGTGCTGCTGGTGCGCGGCGTCGACGGCACGAGCATCGCCTACCCCACGCCGCACAACGAACATGTCGGCGGCATCCTCGACCGATCGACCGCCCCCGCACCCACCGCGATCCTCGAACAGGGCCCCGCCGCCATCGCACTCGCGACGCAGTTGGCGGACCGACTCGACCATGTCGGGCTGCTGACCTGCGAGTTCTTCGCCACGCCCGACGGCCCGGTGTTCAACGAAATGGCCCCGCGCGTCCACAATAGCGGCCATTGGACGATCGAGGGTGCAGAAACCTCGCAGTTCGAAAATCATGTGCGCGCAGTGCTCGGCCTCCCGCTCGGCCCGGTGACCCTCACCGGCACGTCGGTCGAGATGCGCAACCTGATCGGCGACGATGTCGATGCCTGGCACGAACTGCTCGCCGAACCCGGTACGCATCTGCACCTCTACGGGAAGCATGAGGCCCGCCCGGGCCGCAAGATGGGTCACGTTACCCGCGTGACCCGCTAGGCTCAGGTAACCTTCTTGTAGATCGTCACGCCCAGAACCAGGAACAGCACAGCCACCGCCAATGCGATGAAGAACAGGATCTTGGCGATATCCCAGGCAAACCCGGCAATCCCGCCAAAGCCCAGCAGCCCGAGCACGAGCGCGATGATCGCGAAGATGAAGGCAGCACGCAGCATCTGAAATCTCCCTCTATGCGAAGGAGAACGCGCCAGCCGCCCGGAGTTGCCCCGCACCCACGAAAAAGCCCGCCACTCCGAGGAGCAGCGGGCCATTTCATTTCACGACATCGCCTAGATCAGGCGCGCGTGCCCTCCATCGGGAAGCTGCCGAATGCACCAGCCGTCACGGTGCCCTTGATCGCGTCGCCATCGATCGTGGCTTCGCAGGTCAGCGTCATCGGCATCGGGATGGTGATGTCGAGCGACCAGCTCAGTTTGTCGCCATCGACCTTGCCATTCTTGATCTCGGTCGTCCCCATCGCGCCGGCATAGGTGCCGGTGAAGCTGTCGCCCGCGCTGGTTACGGTGAGGGTCGCCTTCTGGTCGCCCATCGGCGAGTGGGTTACGGTATCCCAGCTTCCATCGACATTCGCCATGCTCGTCTCTCCTGCAATCCGGTGTCGCCTCAGTTGCCGCCGGCGCCAGGGCCGACGGCTTCAGGCTTCACCACCTCGACAGGCAGGCCGAGGCTGTCAAGCTGCGGCCGCACCTTCGACGCATCGCCGACCACGACCCATACCAGCTTGTTCGGGTCGAGAGCCGCGCGTGCCGCAGCGTCAACCTGCGGGATGGTCAGCGCGCGATATTTTTTTGCCAGCTGCTCCTGATAGTCGTCGGGGCGGCGCATGAAGTCGTTCGACTGCATCGCGCCCAGCACCGCGCCTGCGGTTTCATACTGGCCCGCCATGCGGCGAATCGCGCTGATCACCGACCGGTCGAACTCGGTCTTGGTGATGCCCTTGTCGCCCAGATAGCCCTTCAGCTCCTTCTGGATCTCGAGGATTGCCGGGCCCGTCTTGTCGGCCTGGACCGGGGCCGAGACGATGAACGGCACCGCATGCTCCAAACGGCTGATGCCGCCGCGCGCGCCATAGGACCACGCCTTGTCCTCGCGCAGGTTCATGTTGATGCGCGACAGGAAGTCGCCGCCCAGCACTTCGGTGGCGGTGCCGAGTGCGATCGGATCGGCGAATGGATCGACCGGCGTCATCTGACCGGCAAGGATCAGCGACTGGGGCGAATCCGGCCGGTCGATCAGCAGGATCTTGGGCGCGGCCTGTTGCGGCTTGGCGGCGAAATCCTTGGTACCGGCGGCACCTTCGCCCTTCCAGTCGCCGAACTTCGCCTCGAACGCCGCCTTCACCTCCGCGATCGGACGGTCCGACACAACGAAGATCTTGGCCTTGTCCGGGCGGATCCACGCCTTGTAGTAGTTGACCAGATCGTCGCGGGTCAGCTTCTTCACTGCGGCCGCGTCGCCGGCCAGCGCGGCGGTCTTCGCATAGGGCGAATCCTTGCCATAGATCAGCGTCGGCATCGCCATCTGCGCCAAGCCAGCCGGGTTCGACCGAATTTGGGCGATCTGCGCGAGCGTCTGGTTGCGCACCCGCTCGATCTCCGCCTGCGGGAAGCTCGGGTTGCGCGCAATATCGGCCATCAGGTCGAGCGAACCGGCCAGGTTCGGGCTCGGTGTGAACATCGAGATGGTCGCGCGATCGGCACTGCTGTCTGCGCCGATACCCGCGCCCAGCCGCTCCTGCGCCTCGGCGATTTGAACCGAGTTGCGGGTCGCCGTTCCTTCCTCAAGCAGCGCGAGCGTCATCCGCTCGGTGCCGAGCGCGGTCGGCACGTCGGATGCAACACCCGCGTCAAATGTGATGACCGCCTGTGTCACCGGCACCGCATCGCGCTGTGCATAGACCAGCTCGATCCCGTTCGACAGCGTGGTGCGGGTAACGGTCGGGAAGTCGATATCCTTGACCTCCGCGACGCCGGGCAGCTCGCCGCGCGTACCCTTTACCACTTCGTCCGCGACCTTGACCTTGTCCTTGGGAGCACCGGCGGCCTCGGCATAGGCTTCGCGCGCACCCGGCTCGATCGTCAGCGCATAGACGGGACGCGACAGCCACTTGGCGGTCACTGCCCGCGCCTGTTCCGGCGTCACGGCGGCCAGCGTCGCGAGCTGTTTCTTGTAATAGCCCGGATCGTTCATGTAGAGCGCGCCCGACGCCAGCGTCACTGCCTTGCCGCCAAAGCCGCCAACCGATTCAAGACCACGAATGCGCGACGACGCAGTGCGCGTCTTGTATCGCTCCAGTTCTTCGGCGGTAGGACCCGTCTTGATGAAATCGGCGATGATCGCGTCGAGCCGTTCGCCCACCTTGGCCGCATCGACACCCGGACGGACATCGGCGGAGATCAGCACCATCCCGGCCTGTGCCATCGACTGGTTGAACGCGCTGACGCCGACCGCCAGCTTCTCCTGCTTGACCAGGATATTGTCGAGCCGCGAGCTGGCAAGGCCGCCCAGCACGCCGACCGATGCGTCGAGCACGGTCGAGTCCGCCTCGCGCATGCCCGGCACCGCCCACATGCGATAGATGCGGGTCACCGCGACGCGATCCTTCATCACTTCCGCCTTGGCCTCGGCCAAGGTCGGCACCGTGATCTTGGGCTCGGCTGTCTTGGGACCGGCCTTGATCGCGCCGAAATACTTCTCGACCAGCGGCCTGGCGGTCTTGGCGTCGATATCGCCCGCCAGCACCAGCACCGCATTGTTCGGGCCATAATATTGGCGGAACCAGTTCTTGACGTCGTCGAGGCTGGCGGCGTCGAGATCGGCCATCGAACCGATCGTCGAATGGCGGTACGGGTGTCCCTCGGGGAACAGCCCCTCGGTAATCTTGTAGCGCAGCAGGCCATAGGGCTGGTTGTCACCTTGGCGCTTCTCGTTCTGCACAACGCCACGCTGCTCGTCGAGCTTCGCCTGGGTCACCGCGCCGAGCAGATAGCCCATGCGGTCGCTCTCCAGGAACAGCGCCCGGTCGAGCGCAGCGCGCGGCACGGTCTGGAAATAGTTGGTGCGATCGACATTGGTCGTGCCGTTGTAGTCGGTCGCGCCTACTTCCTTGAGCGGCTCGAAGAACTCTCCCGGCGAATTCTCGGAGCCATTGAACATCAGGTGTTCGAACAGATGGGCAAACCCGGTCTTGCCCTTCGGCTCATGCTTCGACCCGACATCGTACCACACGGCGACGCCGACGATCGGTGCCTTGCGATCGGTATGGACGATGACGCGCAGACCGTTGGCGAGCACGAACTGCTCATAGGGAATGTCAACCCGCTTCACGAGATCGGCGACGGGCACGGCTGCGACCGTCGGAGCGGGAGCCTGCTGGGCGTATACGGGGGCGCTGAGCACGACCGCGATCGCGGTCAGGCTGGCAAAGGCTGGTTTCATGGTGCGGAGAGTTCCCGAAGTGGAAGGTATCGACCGCAACAACATACCGGCCTGTCGAGGGCGCGCAACCCTGCGTTGTTTTCCCAGCTTGCTGCTGCATCATCGGCGCGGCAGCATCAAATCGTGCGACATAGAATTATTGCAGAGGGGCTTGTGTTGCAGAATTGCAACACCATCTCCCACGGTGAAGGAGAGCAGGGACGATCATGAATCTCGAAAAATTCACCGACCGCGCCAAGGGCTTCCTTCAGTCCGCCCAGACCGTCGCCATTCGCATGAACCACCAGCGGATCAGCCCCGAGCATCTGCTGAAAGCGCTGCTCGAGGATGAGCAGGGGATGGCCGCCGGGCTGATCCAGGCGGCGGGCGGCGACGCGAAGCGCGCGGTAGCGGAAACCGACGCGGCGCTCGCCCGCGTTCCCGCAGTCACGGGCAGCGGAGCGCAACAGGCACCGGGACTCGACAATGACGCGGTGCGGGTACTCGACCAGGCCGAACAGATTGCGGGCAAGGCGGGCGACAGCTTCGTCACGGTCGAGCGGCTGCTGCTCGCACTCGCACTTGCCTCGACCACCAATGCCGGGCGCGCACTCGCCGCCGCCGGGGTGAAGCCTGAGGGGCTCAACGCGGCGATCGTCCAGCTGCGCGGCGGCCGCACCGCAGACACGGCGGGGGCGGAGGACCGCTATGACGCGCTCAAGAAATTTGCCCGCGACCTCACCCAGGCGGCGAAGGACGGCAAGCTCGATCCCGTGATCGGCCGCGACGAGGAAATCCGGCGGACGATCCAGATCCTCGCCCGCCGCACCAAGAACAACCCCGTGCTGATCGGCGACCCCGGCGTCGGCAAGACCGCGATCGCCGAAGGGCTGGCGCTGCGCATCGCCAATGGCGACGTGCCCGACACGCTCAGGGACCGCACATTGATGTCGCTCGACATGGGCAGCCTGATCGCGGGCGCAAAGTATCGCGGCGAGTTCGAGGAGCGACTGAAGGGCGTGCTCGACGAGGTGAAGGGCGCGGACGGCCACATCATCCTGTTCATCGACGAGATGCACACGCTGATCGGCGCGGGCAAATCCGAAGGTGCGATGGACGCGGGCAATCTTTTGAAACCCGCCCTCGCGCGCGGCGAGCTACATTGCATCGGTGCGACCACGCTTGACGAGTATCGCAAGCATGTCGAGAAGGACCCGGCACTGCAGCGGCGGTTCCAGCCGGTCTTCATCGGCGAGCCGACGGTCGAGGACACCATCTCGATCCTGCGCGGCCTCAAGGAAAAGTACGAGCTGCATCACGGGGTCAGGATCACCGACGCGGCGATCGTCGCGGCCGCGACCCTGTCCAACCGCTACATCTCCGACCGCTTCCTGCCCGACAAGGCGATCGACCTGATGGACGAGGCGGCGAGCCGCATCCGCATGGAGGTTGAGAGCAAGCCCGAGGAGATCGAGACGCTTGATCGCCGCATCATGCAGCTTCAGATCGAGCGCGAGGCGTTGCGCAAGGAAAGTGACCAGGCGTCGAAGGATCGGCTCACCGCGCTCGAAGCCGAACTCGCCAATCTGGAGCAGCAATCCGCCGAGCTGACCGGCCGCTGGCAAGCGGAAAAGGACAAGATCGCGGGGGAGGCCAAGATCAAGGAAGCGCTCGATCACGCGCGCCTCGAACTCGAACAGGCGCAGCGCGCGGGCGACCTCGCCAAGATGGCCGAGCTCAACTACGGCACGATTCCCGCGCTGACCAAGCAGCTTGAGGAGGCGCAGGCCACCACCGGCGTCGCGATGCTGCGTGAGGAGGTGACCGCCGACGACATCGCCGGCGTCGTCAGCCGCTGGACCGGCATTCCCGTCGACCGCATGCTGGAGGGCGAGCGCGAGAAATTGCTCGCGATGGAAGAACAGCTTGGCAAGCGGGTGATCGGCCAGCAGGCGGCGGTCAAGGCCGTCTCCACCGCGGTGCGCCGCAGCCGCGCAGGGCTGCAGGACCCGAACCGACCGCTCGGGTCGTTCCTGTTCCTGGGGCCGACCGGCGTCGGCAAGACCGAATTGACCAAGGCGCTCGCCGAATTCCTGTTCGACGATTCGAGCGCGATGGTGCGCATCGACATGAGCGAGTTCATGGAGAAGCACAGCGTCGCCCGCCTGATCGGTGCCCCTCCCGGCTATGTCGGATACGAAGAGGGCGGCGTGCTGACCGAAGCCGTCCGTCGTCGCCCGTACCAGGTCGTGCTGTTCGACGAGGTGGAGAAGGCGCATGGCGATGTCTTCAATATCCTGCTCCAGGTGCTCGACGACGGCCGCCTGACCGACGGTCAGGGCCGCACGGTCGACTTCACCAACACGATCATCGTGCTGACGTCGAACCTCGGCAGCCAGTTCCTGACGCAGCTTGAGGACGGGCAGGATGTATCGAGCGTCGAGCCGCAGGTGATGGAGATCGTCCGCGCGCATTTCCGCCCGGAATTCCTCAACCGCCTCGACGAGATCGTGCTGTTCCATCGCCTTGGCCGCGACGAGATGGCGCCGATCGTGGACATCCAGGTCGCCCGGCTCGGCAAGTTGCTTAAGGATCGCAAGATCACGCTCGACCTCACGCCTGAGGCGCGCGACTGGCTGGGCCGGGTCGGCTATGACCCGGTCTATGGCGCACGCCCGCTCAAACGGGCGGTGCAGCGTTATGTCCAGGATCCCCTCGCCGACGCAATCCTGCGCGGCGAGGTGCGGGACGGTGCGACCGTCAAGGTGAGCGAGGGCGATGGCGGGCTCGTGCTGAGCGCGACCTGACGAGCCGGCGCGCGCACCGCCAAGAGTACGCAGCTACCAGCCTGGCGTCCGGCTCACCCGCACACGGCGCGGGCCGGACGCAGCTTCGTATTTCCTCGGTAGAACTGGCGCTTACGGGCCGCCCGCGGGTCGGCCGGTGCCGTGATCGACGATGGCGCGCGCGACGGAGTTCCCCGATTCGGCGAGGCGCGTCCATTCCGCGCGCGTCTTGCACACGCGCTCCTTGCGCGCGATCGAGCCGGTCACTTCGATCCGCTTGCACACGCGCTCGCTGCCCGGATCCTGCGCCGGCGTGGCGGGCGTGGGCGTCGTTGCCTGCATCGCAGCGGCAGCCAGTAGAGACGTTACGAACATGGGGAATCCCTCTTTACAGAAGGATTGATCGTAACATGACCAGTTCGGGTTACAATAGTGCGATGCAGCATTATTCGGTGACGCGGTCCGCCAGGGCACAATAATCGGCGATCACCGACTGTTCGTCAGATGTAAGGTGCGGATTCCACACGTCGAAGATCAGCACGGCGCGCAGTTCATCGCTGTCATTCCATGCTTCATGCTCGATCGTGTCGTCGAAGGCGAAGGCTTCGCCCTCGACCCACGAGCGCGTCTCGCCTCCCACCCGGAACCCGCACTCCGGCGGTACGATCAGCGGCAGGTGGACGATCGCGCGGGTGTTGGTCACGCCGGTATGCGGCGGGATGCGCGTGCGCGGCTTCAGGAGCGAGAAGAATGCGCTGGGTGCCCGTCCCGGGATGCGCGCACCCGGTAATGCCGCCAGCACCGCGGCCGTGCGCGGGCAACGATCGAGTACCGGCTGGTTGGGCGCGCCATACTCCCACAAAAAGCACGCACCCCAGGCGAGATTATGGTTGAGCGGATCCCAGCGGGTTTCGGGCGTCCCCTTGTCCATACGCACATAGGGCCGCAGCGCTTCGCCCGGATCGGCCAGCAGCGCTTCCAGCTCGGCGCGGATCGCCGGTGCCTCGGTCCGCAGCTGCGCGAACCAGGGAAAATGCCCCGCGTCGAAAAACTCGTCGGCGGGCAGGAAGGGATAGTGCAGCCCTGCGCACTCGTTGCGATAGATCGCACGCCGCCCCAGAGCATGATCGAGAAACGCTCCGGCGCGCCGCCGTGCCGTGGCGTCGAATCCGGAAACGGCGGGGGACAGCGCCGCTTCCACCGCCTCGGCGATCGTCGCAGTCTGCGCTGCGCAATAGGCGCGTCCATGGTCGAGCAGCGCCCGCAATTCGGGTGCCGGCTCTGCGATCTGTGCACCCAGCTGGACCACTGCGCTCCAGCGGGTCAGCGCGTCGCGGCGCTCCTCACGCCGTTCGTGCAGCTGGGCGAGGCGGATCAGCGCGCCGAGATCGCGCTGGTCACAGCCGAGCGCCCCCTCGAGCGCCGCGCGTTCGGCGGCGTCGTCGCCGAGCAAACGGTACGCATGGGCAAGGTTGCGGTGCAGGCTCCCGGCACCGGGATCCGCCGCCGTGGCCTGTGCGAACAACTGCGCCGCGCTCGCCGCATCGCCCGCGCGAAGTGCGGCAAGGCCACGCGAATTGGCTTCCTGGGACGATATCGACATGACATTGGCGTAATGACACGTCGAGACGATGGAAAGAGAGATGGTTGCCCGATTTTGCGAACCGGCTAGATCCGCGTGCATCCATGGCTGACCCCGTCTTTGATCCCACCGATCCGACCTGGCTGGCGCACCGCTATGACCGGGCGAGCGACCGCATCCTGTATCGCCATGTCCCGCGCGCGATGCATGGCGAGGGGCCGTTCCTGACCGACGAGCTGGTGGGGGATCGGCCCCAGCACATCGGGTCGCGCAGCGATGCGGTCGCGGCGGCGCGTGCACAGGTAGCGCCGGTCCATTTTCTGTTCCACTCGGCCTTTTGCGGATCGACCGTACTTGCCCGCGCGATTGACCTGCCCGACTATGCGATGGCCTTGTCAGAACCGGTGTTGCTCAACGACATCGTCGGAATTCGCCGCCGTGGCGAGATGGCGGGGCCGGAAATCGCACGGCTGCTCGACGACGCGCTGCTGCTGCTCGCGCGACGCTGGGGACCGGACGAGACGGTTGTGCTCAAGCCGTCCAACATCGTTGCGGGGCTGATGGGGCCGATGCTGGCGCTGCGTCCCGACGCGCGCGCGCTGCTGCTGTATGCGCCGCTGCCCGACTTCCTCGCATCGGTGGCGCGCAAGGGGTTGTGGTGTCGGCTATGGGTGCGCGAGCTGCTTGAGGGGATGCTGCGCGAGCGGCTGGTCGATCTCGGGTTTGAGCCCAATGACTATTTCCGGTTGAGCGACCTCCAGGTCGCGGCGGTGGGGTGGATTGCCCAGCACCGTCTGTTCGCCACGCTCGCCGCCGCGCATCCCGGGCGGGTGTTCACGCTGTCGTCCGACCGGCTGATGGCGGACCCTGCGCGCGCGCTCGGCGCGCTGGCGCGGCGTGGATTCATTCCGGAAAGCGCCGCTGCGGCGGGGCTGCTCGACGCCAATCCCGCGTTTCGGCGGCACAGCAAGGACGGGCGCGACTTCTCGCCGGAAGCGCGCGCGCTGGAACGGGCGGCAGCCGACGCCGCGCATGGCGACGAGATTGCCAAGGTGCACGACTGGGCACGCGCGGTGGCGGCCAGTGCCGGGGTCGCGCTCGACCTACCCGCAGCGCTGCTGGACTGAACCCAACGAACATCGATGTGCGCTCGCCGCACCCGGCGGCGGCACGCCCGCGCTTTTCCAGACGGCAGGCATGAAAAGGGGAGCGGGCATTGCTGCCCACTCCCCCGATTCAGTTCCGATCCGATCAGAAGCGGATCTTGGCAGCTGCCACGTAGCGGCGACCGATCGAGTCGTAGGTCGACGGGAAGGTGTTGCCGCTGTTGAACGAGGTCGACCCCGCTTCACCACCGACCAGCGGCGGATCACGATCGAACAGGTTCTGGACGGTGAACGACAGAGTGAAGTTGTCGCTGACAGTGAACCGGGTCGACAGGTCGAAATAGTCATAGGCCGGGATTTCGTTGAAGTTTTCAACGGTGCCCGCCAGGCCCCCTGCACTCGCCGGCAGCGTGCCGTTGAACAGGTTGCGCGAGCCAGTCGAGAAGCCGCGTGCCGCGAAGTCAGATGCCTGACCTTCGTACACGGTGCCCCCAACGTGGCGCCACAGGAGCGACACGTCGAGCGCCTCGATCGACATGGTCGTACGCAGCGACCACTGCCACTCGGGGATCGGCTGACCGCAGTTGGCCGAGAAGTAGCCGACGCAGTCACGATCGTAGCTGACCGAGGTGGCCTGGAACTTCGACTTTTCGGTCCAGGTCACCGCGCCCGTGAAGCTCAGCTTTGCGAAGCCGACATCGTGCGAATAATCGGCACGAACGTCGATACCGCTGGTCTCGAGCTTGCCCAGGTTCGAGGTCGCCAGGAACAGACCACCCGTGGTGTTCGGGTCGCCGTTCAGGCCGCCGGTAAGCGGATCGCGACGGATCTGGGTGCATGCCAGCGTGGTCGATGCGCCCGCAGCCGGGGTGTTACCCGAACCGAAGCACGCACGGATCGCGTCGCCTGGGGTGGGCGAGGTGATCGCACCGTCGATGCGGATGTTGAAGTAATCCACCGACATCGAGAAGCGCGGCAGGAAGGTCGGCGTGAACACGGCACCGACAGTCCAGGTCTTTGCGGTTTCCGGCTGCAGGTTGATGTTACCACCACCCGTTGCGTTCGCCTGACCCGCGATCGGCTGCGCGATCGAGTTGACGTTGCCCGTCGTCGCGCCCTGCGCAAGGCAGACCGCGCGAAGTTCGCCGGTCGGGGCCGAACGGCCCGGGATCGGCGCACCCGCGTCGTTGAACACGGCGCACGGATCGTCGGTCAGGTTGGTCAGACCCGTGTTCACCGGCGAGAACAGCTCGGCGATGTTCGGGGCGCGGACCGCGCGGGCATAGTTGCCGCGGAACTTGATGTCTTCGATCGGGCTCCAGCTTGCCGCGACCTTCCAGGTCGTGGTGTCGAACGACGGGTTGGTCGGCGCGTCGACCGTGTAGGACGAGTAGCGAATGCCGCCCTCGATCGTCAGGTCTTCGAAGAACGGCTTGTCCTGAACCAGCGGAACGATCAGTTCGCCGATGGCTTCATAGACCTTGTAGCCGCCTTCGATGTTCGGAGCGGCGCCACCGGCACCGCCCAGATCACCGCCTGCTGCGAGCGTATCCGACGCCTGCGACGCCTTATACTCGCGGAACTCGCCACCGGCCGCGAACGCGATCGAGTCGGTGCCGAACGGGCTGGCGAAGCCGAGGTCGCCGGTCAGCATTGCGCGTGCCTGGGCCATCGACACCTTGGTACGGACGGTCGAGACTTCGTTCAGGAAGTCCACCGCGCCCGCGGTCCAAGTGCTGTTGTTCTCAGGACCGAACCAGTTGATCGGAACGCAGCCCGCCGCGGTGCCCGCGAAGCAGCTGGTGGTGTTGGCCGCCAGGAAGCTGTCACGCACGCGCGAGTTCAGCGTGTAGCCCTTGATCTGCTGCAGGTTCTCGGACTCGCCGTAGCTGCCCCAGACATCCCAGTCGATCGAGTCGGTGACCGCACCCTTGAAGCCGAGGCGGTAGTCGAAGAAGGTGGTCGTGTATTCGCTGATACGCGGACCGACTTCGGTCGCACGACGGAACAGCGAGCTGGTGACCGTGCGATAGGCCGCGTCGCCCGGGCGCAGCGCCGGGTTGGCGGCGGCGGTGCAGGTCGCCGCGTCGATGCCGTTGGCCGAGCAGAAGGTGTTGCGCAGCGCGGTGGTCAGGAACGGGTTGTTCAGCGGGATCGCAACCGCGATGCCGAACGCGCCCGACGGAGCGATGATCGTCTCGACAGTGTTCTTCGAGAAGATGCCGCGGGTGTAGACTTCGACCGCGTCGCTGATCTCGTAGTTCGCCGCGCCGTACATGTTGTAACGCTCGAACGGCGTCTGATAGACGTTGTACGGGTTGAAGTTGAACGCAGCAAAGGCGGTACCCGGGTTGAAATCGGTGCCCGCCGCGTTGACCTGACGGGTGCCCTGGCCGGGGAGCGAGAAGCGCGACGGAACCGCCGTGCCCGAGCCGCCGCCGCCGCCCGAGGTCGAGCTCAGACCGAACAGACCATGGATGCGCGCGCCCTGATAGATCGGGTCGGCTTCCTGATACCCGACGCTGAACACCGCGTTGCCGCGTCCGCCGTCGAAGTTCGCACCGATCGTGACGTCGGCGCGGAAGGTGTGGCCATCGCCCAGCTCGGTGATCTGGTTCGAGACATTCGCCTCGAAGCCCGCGAAGTCACGGCGGGTGATGAAGTTGACCACGCCCGAAACAGCGTCCGCACCATAGGTGGTCGACGCGCCGCCGGTCAGAACGTCGACGCGCTCGATCAGCGCGAGCGGAACGTTGTTGAGGTCGAACCGGCCGTTCAGTTCGGCCGGGACCAGGCGAACACCGTCGAGCAGGACGACGTTGCGGTTCGAGCCCAGGTTGCGCAGGTTGACGAACGACGCACCGCCGTTGCCGTTGTTGACCGCCGAGCCGACCGACGGCGTGACGCCCGGAAGCTCACGCAGCAGTTCTTCTGCGACGTTCGCCTGCTGCAGGTCGATTTCGTCGGAGCCGATCACGGCGACCGGGGTCGCCTGTTCGAGGTTCGGGTTCTTGATCAGGGTGCCGGTGATGACGACTTCCTGCGAGTCTGCAGGTGCAGCCTCATCCTGCGCGAAAGCAGGCGATGCCGCCATCGACACGCCGATCAGGAGCGTCGACGCCATCAGGCGCGTGCGAAGATTGGATTTCATAGGTTCAAACCCCCTAAGTCTGACCAGATTGGCCATCTGTGGTCGGCCGGACAAAAGCCGGCTCTATCGTGCGTTCTAGGACTGCGCTTTCCCGCGCTGCAATGCGCAATCATTCAACCGCATTCGTTTCGTATCCACTGTGACAAATACGACACATTTATGTAATGCTGCACTGCAGCATGATTATTTGATGATGCAGCTAGGGCGCAGGAACGATAGATAATTACGCAGGAGGAACTCTCATGCGCCTGGCCGTTGCCGTTCTGATCGCCGTCCTGCTGCCCGCCAGCGCCGCCGCGCAGGATTCGGGGGTGGGTGACCGCTCGTCCGTCCTGGTCGACGACATCGCAAAATGCCGGGGCATCGCCGATTCCGGCGCGCGCCTCGCCTGCTTCGACAAGGCTGCGGCGGCGCTTCAATCCGCGCGCGACAAGCGCGAGCTGATCGTGGTCAGCAAGGACACGGTCAAGCAAACCCGCCGCCGCCTGTTCGGCATTGCGTTGCCGCGGATCAAGCTGTTCGGCGACGGCGTGGACGATGACGAGGAGACCGTCGTCAATTCGATCACCGCCAAGGTCGTTTCCGCGCACAAGACCGACCGCATCCGCTGGCGGATCAAGTTCGACGACGGGTCGACCTGGACGACGCTGGAGGACTTCCGGGTGAAGGAGCCCAAGTCGGGCGACACGATGGAAGTCAGGCGCGCCGCGATGGGCAGCTTCATGGGATCGCTCAATGGCGGGCGTGCGGTGCGGATGATGCGGGTCGAGTAACGGCCCGCGCTACCTCAATCCGCAGTAACCGGCATCGACCCCGCGATCAGCAGCGGGTCGATCCGGGAATTGCCCCATTTCATGCCCCAGTGCAGGTGCGGCCCGGTCGAACGACCGGTGGTCCCGATCGCACCGATCGTCTGCCCCCGGCGCACCAAATCCCCCACCTTCACGTCGATCCGCGACAAATGCAGGAACGCACTGTTGAGGCTCATCCCATGGTCAAGCATCAACAGCTTGCCCTCCAGCGTGAAGTCCTGGTGCGCCGCCAGAATTACGACTCCGTCGGCGGGCGCGATCACCGGAGTACCGCTGGGCCGGGCCACATCCACCCCGGAATGATAGGAACCGGGCTCGCCCTTGTAGATGCGCTGCGACCCGAACAGGCCCGAGATGCGCCCGGTCACCGGCCACATGAAATCCTGACGCCAGCCCTGAACGTCATGCGATTTCGCCCGCGCCGCATTGATCTGTGCCAGTTCGCCGGGGCGACGGCGCTGAAACTCCGCAGTCGGTTGGGAATAGCGCGGCAGCGTGTTCAGCCGCTCGATCCGCCAGGCGCGTGGCTGAATCGTCAGGCTCTGGCGCAGGACGCTGCCGTCGACCCGCGTCGCGATCAGCTCGGCGCTGCCCCCGCATCGCGGTCGAACGCAATCAGGAAACGGCCATCAGGAGCGACCGGAACGGCGCGACCATCAAGGGTGAGGCGGCTGGTCAGCGCTGGCGCGGTGCCCAGTACGGTGCCGCCCTGAATCATCGGGCCGTCGAAGCGAAAGGCGTTGCGGGTCTGCGCTGACTGGGCCGGGATCGCCGCGGCGACAGGCGGGGGCAGAGCGGCGACGGCGGGCGCGATCGGTTCGGGCACGATGCTGCACGTGCCCATCAGCACGAGTGTTGTGCCCGCGACGATCGTCCCGCCAAGTTTCCTCACGCCGTGGTCATCGCCTTCGTCGCGATCTCCGCCGAGGCATAGGCCTCCTGATCGGCAACGCTCCAGTAACGCAGCGCGTCGAGCGAGATCTTTTCCCCGCTCACCGCGCAGACAACATGATCGCCCGACGACAGCACGCGAAAGCCGTTCGCCATATAATGAAGCCGCGCCGGACGGGCGGAATTGGACGACATCAGCATGGCAACGCTCACTCTTTGCAATTGGGGCGGGCTAGAACAGGCCGGGCTGTTCGGGCTTGTCCCCAGCATAGGGCTTGCCGCCGCCGCGCTCAACCCGCGCGTCCACCGGGCCGTCTCGGAAATGAAGGGTCAGCGCCCCGGCGGCGCGCGCGTCCGCGGCGCTGGCGATCACCTTGCCGCTCGCCTTGGCGCCGACCCGGACATAGCCGCGCTGCAGCAGATTGTCGGGATTGACCGCTTCGAGCAGCTTGCGTGCACCTTCCAGCCGATGGCGCAACCCCTCCAGCTTTCGCTCCAGCACCGCCGGGCGCAGCGCCCCGCCCGCTCGGTCGAGCACACCGCGCGCCACCGTAACCCGCCGCTCCAGCCCGCGATCGAGCCGCGCGGCGAGGTCGTCGGCCTTTTGCCGCTGCGGCCCGAGCAGCGCATCGCGCCGGGGAATGACGCGAACCAACGCCTGCAGCCGTTCACTGCCGCGCTCGTGGTAACGGCGCGCGCAACGTTCCGTCCGCAGCGCGAGGGTCGCGATATGGTGGCTAAGGTCGGCGCGCACCGGCACCGCCAGCTCCGCCGCCGCAGTCGGGGTCGGCGCGCGCATATCCGCCGCGAAATCGCACAAGGTGGTGTCGGTCTCATGCCCGACTGCCGAGATGATCGGGATGCGGCACGCCGCAACCGCACGCACCACCGGTTCCTCGTTGAACGCCCACAGATCCTCGATCGAGCCACCACCGCGCGCGACGATGACCAGATCGGGACGCGGCACCGGGCCATTCTCCGGCATCGCATCGAACCCGCGCACCGCTGCCGCGACCTCCGCTGCCGCGCCATCGCCCTGCACTTTGACCGGCCACACCAGCACCCGCGTCGGGAAGCGATCCGCCAGCCGGTGGAGGATGTCGCGGATCACCGCGCCGGTGGGCGAGGTGACGACGCCTATAACCCGGGGCGCAAAGGGTAACGACTGCTTGCGCGACGCATCGAACAGCCCCTCGCCCGCCAGCTGCGCCTTCAGCTTCTCGAACAGCGCCATCAAGGCGCCTTCGCCGGCCAGCTCCATCCGCTCGATCACGATCTGGTATTTCGACCGTCCCGGATAGATGGTCAGCTTGCCGGTCGCGACCACCTCGACCCCGTCCTGCGGGCGGAACGGCAGACGGTCGGCGGCGCCACGCCACATCACCCCGTCGATCACCGCATCGGCATCCTTCAGCGCCAGATAGACATGCCCCGACGCCGCGCGCTTATAGCCCGAAATCTCGCCGCGCAGCCGGACATGGCCGAACTCGCCCTCGACCATCCGCTTCAGCTTCTGCGACAATTCGCCAACCGACAGCGGCGCATCATTGTCCCCTTCCCGCCCCTCGGCTACCAGCCGCGGATTATCGAAGTCGTCGAAGGGGTCTGACATGAACGTCCTGTTGCTTGGGTCGGGTGGCCGCGAACATGCGCTCGCCTGGAAGCTCGCGCAATCGCCCCGGCTCGATAGCCTGCATGCGATCCCCGGCAACCCCGGAATCGCCGATCATGCGACCTGTCACGACGTGCCGTTGACCGATCATGCGGCCGTCATCGCCTTTTGCCGCGCGCACGCGATCGGTTTCGTCGTGGTCGGCCCCGAAGCACCTTTGGTCGATGGCCTGAGCGACGCGCTGCGCGCCGCCGGGCTCCCGGTGTTCGGCCCGTCGCGAGCTGCCGCCCAGCTGGAGGGGTCGAAGGGCTTCACCAAGGATCTGTGCGCGCGCGAGAATATCCCGACCGCCGGTTATGTCCGCGTCCGCGACCTCGACACCGCCCGCGCCGCGCTGGCCCGCGACTTCGGACGACCGGTGGTGATCAAGGCCGACGGCCTAGCTGCGGGCAAGGGCGTCACCGTCGCGATGAGCGAGGACGAAGCCCAGGCCGCCATCGCCGCGATCTTTGAGAAACCCGGCGGCGAAGCGGTGATCGAGGAGTTTCTGGAGGGCGAGGAGGCGAGCTTCTTCGTCATCGCCGATGGCACGAACTTCGTGACCTTCGGATCGGCCCAGGATCACAAGCGCGTCGGCGACGGCGATGTCGGGCCGAACACCGGCGGCATGGGCGCCTACAGCCCCGCCCCGGTGCTGACCCCGGCGCTTGAAGCCGAAGCGATCGAGACGATCATCAAGCCGACGATCGCAGGTATGGCCAAGGCCGGAACCCCCTATTCGGGCGTGCTCTACGCCGGCCTGATGCTCACCCGCACCGGACCGAAACTGATCGAATATAACGCGCGCTTCGGCGATCCCGAATGTCAGGTGTTGATGATGCGGCTGGAGGACGACCTGCTCGACCTGATGCTGGCGACCGAGGCGGGCTCGCTTGCTGGTCGTGCCGCGCCCCGTTTCTCGGAAAACACCGCGCTCACGGTGGTGATGGCAGCTAGGGGCTATCCCGGGACGCCCGAGACTGGCGGCGCGATCGGCGGGATCGACGCGGCGGAAGCGACCGGCGCGAAGGTGTTCCAGGCAGGCACCCGGCTGGACGGCGGGAAACTGGTCGCAGCGGGCGGTCGCGTCCTCACCGTCACTGCGACCGGTGCCAGCGTCACCCAGGCACAAGCCGCCGCCTATCGCGCGGTCGATGCGATCGACTTCCCCACCGGCTTCGCCCGCCGCGACATCGGCTGGCGCGAAGTGGCGCGGGAGCGGAGCTGACCGCGAATCTGACACTTTCAGTCAATTCATGTAACATTATCACCTGTTCATCTGCGGCTCATCCGGGCGGGAGCACGCCTTGGCGCTCCATCGCGACCCAAGGGGACCGCCCATGAAGCGCACCGCTGCTCTCGTCTCGCTTTGCCTCTTGCTGGGTGCTGCTGCGCCGCCGCCG
This sequence comes from Sphingomonas sp. J315, assembly GCF_024666595.1. Classification (NCBI taxonomy): domain Bacteria; kingdom Pseudomonadati; phylum Pseudomonadota; class Alphaproteobacteria; order Sphingomonadales; family Sphingomonadaceae; genus Sphingomonas; species Sphingomonas sp. J315. Next base: position 1,422,136 of record NZ_CP088296.1, read on the forward strand.
GGCCAGCATCGAACCCACCGCCCGTCCCCACCGCGCGCCGACAATGACTCGCCGGTGCGCTGCAAGATCGGCAAGGCCGACTATCGCCCCGGAGCGATAATGCCCCAGCGGCGCTACTTCTCGCCGCCAGCTCCGCCCCCCACCCCCGCCCCTGCCATCGGCACCGCCGCCGCCGGTGATGGCCGCCCCCGCCCCCCGGGCGATCGTGCCGGGTTCGGCTGCCGATGCGGCGCGGATGAAGGTCGCGCCGGGACACGTCGCACAAGCGGCTCCCTATGGCGCGCCGGGCAATCGCGAGCGCTATGAAGGCAAGGCGGTCGCTGCGGTTCAATCGGTTGCAACTGCGCCCGTCTCGACCTTCTCGGTCGATGTCGACACCGGGTCCTACTCCAATGTCCGCCGCTTCCTGCAAAAGGGGCAGACGCCGCCCGCAGAGGCCGTGCGGACCGAGGAGATGATCAACTATTTCCGCTATGATTATCCGCTGCCCGCCACGCGGCAGGCACCGTTCAGTGTGACCACCGATGTCGCGACGACGCCGTGGAACCCCGACACCCGCCTCGTCCGCATCGGGCTGCGCGGCTATGACGTGACGGCACAGGGCCGCCCAGCCGCCAACCTTGTCTTCCTGGTCGACGTCTCGGGATCGATGAGCAGCGACGACAAGCTGCCTCTGGTCAAACGCGCGCTGACCATGCTCGCCGACAAACTGACCGCAAAGGACAAGGTGTCGATCGTCGTTTATGCGGGCGCGGCGGGGGTGGTGCTCGACCCGACATCCAGCCCTAAGCATATCCGCGCCGCGCTCGACTGCCTCGAAGCGGGCGGGTCGACCGCAGGCGCGGCGGGCATCCAGCTCGCCTATGACATCGCCAGCGCGAACTTCATCAAGGGCGGGATCAACCGCATCTTCGTCGCCACCGATGGCGACTTCAACGTCGGGGTCAGCGACAACAAGGCGCTGGAAGCGATGGTGAAGAAATATCGCGACAGCGGAGTCACGCTCACCACGCTCGGATTCGGCGAGGGCAATTACAACGAGGCGCTGATGGAGCGCATCGCCGATCTGGGCAACGGCAACTACGCTTACATCGACAGCGCAATGGAGGCGCAGAAGGTGCTCGACGACGAGCTCAGCGCCTCGCTGTTCACCATTGCCAAGGACGTGAAGGTCCAGGTCGAGTTCAATCCGGCGCAGGTCAGCCAGTACCGCCTGATCGGGTACGAGAACCGCGCGCTGGCCGAGGAGGATTTCGACAATGACGCGGTCGACACCGGCGACATCGGTGCCGGGCATCAGGTGACCGCGCTCTACGAAGTGGTGCCGACCGGGGCGAAGGGCTGGCTGCCCGACCGCCGCTATGACGGCAACCGCCCGCCCGCACCGACCGCCTCGGGCCGCGAACTGGCCTTCGTGAAGCTGCGCTACAAGCTGCCGGGCGAGGATGCCTCGCGGCTGATCGAGAAGCCGGTCCCAGCGGCGCTGCTGCGTACCGCCCCCGCACCGAGCGGTGACATGGCGTTTGCCACCGCCGTCGCCGCCTTCGGACAGAAACTGCGCGGCGACAAATATCTCGGCGGCTACAGCTATGCTGCGATCCGGGGCCTGGCGGGCCACCCGCGGGGCTATTGGCGCAACGAGTTCCTCAAGCTCGCCCAGTTGGCCGCGGTGCAGGAGGTACGCAGCGCGTCGAAGGACTGATGGGCCCGATCGATCTTCTCGCGCATTGTGACTGAGGATTTGCGCGGGGAGATGGCGACATGGACGAGAAACCCTATGTGCCCCCGGCCGGAATGGCCGAGGCATTCGAATGGGCGACGGTCACCCACTTCCTGCTGATTGCGCTGCTCGCTGCGGGGGCCATCGCGATCATCTGGTGGGGCCGCCGCCTGCACCGGCGCTGGAAGGAAGCGCGTGACGAAGCCGCGCGGGCCGCGCAGGAGCGCGAGGCGGAGAACTAGGCTTCGATCTCGCTGAGCAGCAGCTTGTCGATCTTGTGGCCGTCCATGTCGACGATCTCGAAGCGCCAGCCTTGTTCGACAAAGCTCTCGCCTTCGTTCGGAAGCCGCTTGAGCACCGCCAGCGCCAGGCCCGCGACGGTGGCGTAATCGCGGTCCTCGGGCAGCTCGATCTTGATCCGGTCGGCCAGCGCGTCGGCGGCGAGCTGGCCCGACACCAGCAGCGACCCGTCGTCGCGTACGGTGATCGCCGGATTGTCCCCCGCATCGACATCCGACGCGAACTCGCCCGCAATGGCCGCGAGCAGATTGGCGGGCGTCACGATCCCCTCGAAATGCCCATATTCGTCATGGACGAAGCCCATCGGCACCGCCGCGCGGCGCAGCGCACCGAGCGCGTCCATCGCATCGACCTGATCGGGCAGCACCGGCGCGGTCTGGGCGAGCGCGCGCAGGTCGAGCGGACGCCCTTCGATCAGCGCAGTCACCACGTCGCGCGCCTGCACCACGCCGATCACCGCATCGACCGACCCGTCGGCGACGGGCAGGCGCGTGTGCGGCGTGGCTGACAAAGCGGCGCGGATCGCGGCCTCGTCCAGATTGACGTCGATCCAGTCGACTTCGGTGCGCGGGGTCATCACCTCACGCACCGGGCGGTCGGCCAGCCGCACCACGCCCGAGATGATCGAGCGCTCATGCTCCTCGATCACGCCCGAATGGGTCGCCTCTGCGACGATCATGTGCAGCTCTTCGGCTGTCACGCTATTCTCGGATTCGCGGTTAAGCCGCAGCAGGTGGAACACCAGCGCGCTGCTACGGTCCAGCACCCACACGATCGGCGCGGTGATTCGCGCGAGCAACTTCATCATCGGCGCAATGATCACCGCGAACGGCTCGGGCGAGCGCAGCGCGAACTGCTTGGGCACCAGCTCGCCGAAGATCAGCGAGACGTAGGTGGTAAAGGCGATAACGATGGCGAAGCCGATCGTCTGCGCCAGCTCAGCCTCGACCCCCAGCGCCTCGATTCGCGCGCCGGCCGGGGTGCCCAGGCTCGCGCCCGAATAGGCGCCGTTGATAATGCCAATCAGGGTGATGCCGATCTGCACCGTGGACAGGAACTTGCCGGGGTCGGCGGCGAGATCGATCGCGGCTTGCGCGCCGCGCTTGCCGGTGCGCGCCATCGCCTCCAGCCGCGCCTTGCGCGCCGACACGATCGCGAGTTCGGACATGGCGAACACGCCGTTGAGCGCGACCAGGGCGAGAATGATCGCGACGTCGATCCAAGGTATGGGGGGAAGCGGGTCCATTGGCCTGCTCCCCCATAGTCGCATTCATCCCGGTTTCACAACGCCCGATTCACATCCTGTCGGTGCGCAGGCGGAACAATGGGTCCGGCCCGACCGTTTGGCGCGTGAAAGTTCATGGAGGTATCAATGCATATTCCAACCAACTGGGCGGTCATCCCCGCTGTCGCCGCGCTCGCGCTGACCGGTGCCTGTGTCACCGATCCGGTGACCGGCGAGCAGCGAATGTCGAAGGCCGGAATCGGCGCGATCGGCGGTGCGCTCGGCGGATATCTGCTCGGCGACATTGTCGGTGGCCGCCGCGACCGGACCGAAAAGATCGTTGGCGCTGGCATCGGCGCGGTCGCGGGTGCGGCGATCGGCAATTACATGGACCGGCAGGAACGCGAGATTCGCGAGCGGACCGCCGGGACCGATGTCGAGGTGATCCGTCGCGGCGATGATCTTATCCTGTCCATGCCGTCAGGCATCACCTTCGCCACCGACAGCTCGACCGTTCAGCCGCAGTTCCGCCCGACGCTGGACAAGGTCGCCGACGTGCTCGACCGGTACAACCAGACCTATGTCGACGTGTACGGCCACACCGATTCGGTCGGCACCGACGCCTACAACCAGGCATTGTCGGAACGCCGAGCCCGGGCCGTCGCCGACTATCTCGTCTCTCGTGGGGTGGAAGCCGCGCGGCTCGAGACGCTCGGCTATGGTGAAACCCAGCCGATCGCATCGAACGAATCGGTCGAGGGCCGCGCCCAGAACCGCCGCGTCGAGATCAAGATCGTCCCGATTCGGGAAAGCGACATGCGGCGCTAACGTCCCTCATCCGGATTCGCGAGCAACCAGGCAGCGCGTACGTAGCGCGTGACCAAGGCCCGGTAGCTCGCGCGTTCGGCGATCGCGGCGGGAGTAGTCCCGGGCAGGGCGCGGATGCGATCGAGCGACCCGGCCTCGGCCTGACGCAGCATCGACCGCTCTGCACCGGCGTCTCCCAAACGCGCGTAGAGCCGGGCCAGATTGAGGTTGAGGAGGCTCGCGGCGGGATAGGCGTCGCGCAACTCCGCGCCGCGCAGAATCGACCGGGCGGACCAGCGCTCGCCGGCATGTGCCAGAGATATCGGCAACAGCGCAACGATCAGTGAAAGGGCTATCGTTCGACCGGGCAGCCCCCCCGATCTACCCCGATCTGGACAGGAGAAGAAATAGCGTTTTCTGTCAGATAGATCTGACTAACGCCGCGAGACAAAAAACTCCCGCAGCAACGCCCCCGCCTCTGCCTCGCCGATCCCCGGATACACTTCGGGCCGGTGATGACAGGTCGGCTGGGTAAAGAAGCGCGGGCCATGTTCGACCGCACCGCCCTTGGGATCCGCCGCGCCGTAATAAAGGCGGGCGATGCGGGCATGGGCGATGGCACCGGCACACATCGCGCAAGGCTCCAGCGTCACCCACAGGTCGCAATCCTCGAGCCGGTCGCGGCCTAGCGCCTGTGCCGCTGCGCGAATCGCCAGAATTTCGGCATGGGCGGTCGGGTCGTGCAGCGTGCGCGGCGCATTGGCCGCAACCGCGATCACCCGGTCGCCTCGCATCACCACCGCCCCGACCGGCACCTCGCTGGTCTCGGCGGCGGCACGGGCGGCGTCGAGCGCGGTGCGCATCGGTTCGGGCAGCGGGAACATCGTGCCGCTATGCCCCAAGCCGCGACGGCCCGCCACTGCGCGCCGCCGCCATGCGGGCTGCAGAGGTTACTTGGTGGCGGCGGCCGGGGTCGGCTGGGCCCTCTCAACCTCGACGGTCGGCACCTGGATCGTCTTGTTCTCCATGGTAATGGTCGGCACCTGAATCGTCGTGTTGGTGGTGCCCATGCCGACATCGCCGACATCGGCGGCGACGGTCGGTGCCTTGCCGCCTTCGAACTTGATCGTCGGAAGCGAACCCGACTGCATGTTGATGCTGAGCATGCCGAGTGACATCAGCACGACGACCACAACGGCCGCGAGGCCCAGAATCGCAAGAAGTCCACGCATCGGCTCGATCTCCCTATTCAGATCGTTTGCGAAATAACGCGTCATTGACCATAGGGGTTGCACGCACGGCGCGAAACAGGGCGATGCACGGTTGACGAAATCGCGCTGTCCCGTTATCGGGCCGCTCTTTCCCGGCACCGCCGGACAGGCTGAAACCTAGGAACGATCCGATGTCGCGCATTTGCGAGCTGACCGGCAAGGGCCGGCAGGTGGGACACAATGTTTCCCACGCCAACAACAAGACCAAGCGCACCTTTCTGCCGAATCTGCAGAATGTGACGCTGATGTCCGAGTCGCTTGAGCGCTCGATCCGTCTGCGCGTGTCGACCCACGGCCTGCGCTCGGTCGAGCATAATGGCGGCCTCGACAACTGGCTGCTCAAGACCGGCGACGAGAAGCTGTCGCTGCGTGCGCGCCGCCTGAAGCGCGAGATCGCCAAGAAGGCGACTGCCGCGGCCTGATCCCTTCGGGGTTCGCCGTCAACGACCGGCCCGCTCCCGCTGGGACGCGGGCCGTTCGGCGTTTTTGCGGGCAGCGGCGTCCGTTTCCCTACATTTCCAGCCGGAACTTGAGCAGCAGCGAACGCTGCATCCACCACTGATTGTCGTCCGATGCGATCCACAGGATCGTATCCCGGCCCTCGCGGGTGACGGCCATCGCTTCGAAATTGTCGTGCAGCACAGGCGGCTCGAATCGCGCGACCTCGCGCCCGGCAACGATCGCGCCGGGCCGGATCGCGCCGCGCGGGACAATCGTCAGCGTGGCGGTGAACATGGTCGATAGCGCAAAGCGGCGATTGAGAATCGCGAGTCGGCCATCAGGCAATTCGACCATGTCCGTCGGTTTGAACCCGCGCGGCGGGCGGTAACTGAACGCGAATCCACGCTGCGGTGCGAGCACCGGATCGGTGCTGAACATCAGCCCGCGTACCGTTCCCTTCGCGCTCCCCTTCCTGTCCTCAGCCAGCGTGACGAAGCGACCGTCGCGCAACCGTGCCAAGGACTCTGCCCCACCATTGCTGGGCCATTTCGCCATCGCCGGAGGCGCGACATGCCGTTCCGCCCGCGCGAAGCGCGGGGCATAGCGCCAGATCTGGTTCGCGCGTTCGAACCCCACCCAGAGCTGGCCTGTCGCGGGGTCGCGGGTCAGCGATTCGCTGTCGCGTTCCCGCTTGTGCCAGCCCTTGCCCGGGCCCAGCGGGAGTTCGGCAAAGCGCACTGCACGCGGCGTCCAGTCCTGCCCCATGTCGAATGATATGATGTTGCCGCCGTCGCTCAGCAGGGTGAACCGATCGCCCTCCACCATCATTGCGGAAAAGCCACCGAACGCCGCCCCCCGCCCCGACAGCGCGACACCGCCCAGAAAGGTCAGGCCGCCCACTCTGACGCGGTTCGGATCGCCTCGGTCGAGCACTACCCGTTCCGCCCGGATCGCCGCGTCGCGAGGCAACAGCGGCAGGCGCGGTTCCCCCGACCAGTCGGGCAGGAACAGCAGCAGCAACAGGATCGACAGGAGGATACGCATCGCAGCCTCTTCATAGCGGCCGCAATCACGCCGCAAAGCTGAACCTCAGATAACAGCGTCGTTCAGCGTGCGTTGGCCCCCGTTCAGCTAAACGACAGCCAAGCTGTTCCGCGGCTTATTTCGCGGACCTGCCCGATATGCCGGTGCGATCCGAACGCCCTGCCCGACTTCCCGTGTTGCGTACCGGGACCAGGGCACTCCCCCTTGGGCGCTCCGGGCGCACCGGCACCCCCATTGGCGTCATTCCAGTTGGGCGCCGACCCGCGCGCCGCTTCAGCGAAGCTGGAACAACGCTACGACGTCGCAACGATCCTGAACCGCAGATAACCGCAGCATTCAGGGAGCACTCAATGCGATTGTGCGAGATCCCTTGTTCAACGAATTGCACGAACAAGGAGACACGACATGTTCAAGAAGCTTTCCCTGGTCGGCGCCGCGCTGGCGATGACCGGAACCGCTCTGGTCCCAGCGACCCAGGCTTCGGCACAGAGCCGCTACGAGTATCGCGACGGTCGCAGCTATCAGCGCGACGGCTATCGTGAATATCGCCGGGGCGACCGCCGCTACCAGTCGCGCTCGCGCGCGGCCGAAAAGTGCCGCGACGGTGACGGCGGCACGATCGTCGGCGCGATCGCTGGCGGCCTGGCCGGTAACGCAATCGCCGGTCGTGGCGATCGCACACTCGGCACGATTTTGGGCGGTGTCGTCGGCGCGCTCGCCGGACGCGAGATCGACCGGTCGGACCGTCCGGGCTATTGCCGCCGCTAAGCCGATCGCATGATCGCGTGAATTGGGCCGGTTTCCTGCGGGAAGCCGGCCCTTTTCGTGTGAACAACTTGGCCAACCGCGCGTTGAACGGGCATGCTGAAACCTTGCAATGATTCCGCGCATCCGCTGGCGGACCGTTTTCGCGCCTTCGTCAAATCCACCGAATTTCCCTGTGTCGGCGCGAAGTCGGCGCTGAGCCGCGACCGCATGCGATTTGTCGTCGGGAAGGATATCGGTTCGGCCTGGGACGACCTGCGCATCCTACCGAGTCTGCACGACCTGGCCGCGAACTATCGCGCCGAGCCCGAGCTGTTTCAGTCGCTCGTCGTGCTGTTCGAACAGGACCGCGCGCTCGACGAACCTGCGTTCGAAGCGGATCTGTGGGCGCGACTGCAATCGCTGACCGACAAGGACGAATGGCTGGGGCAGGAAGCCGACCCGCGCGTCAGCCATGACCCAGACGACCCGCATTTCTCGCTGAGTTTTGGCGGTGAGGCATTCTTCGTTGTCGGCCTCCACCCGCATGCCAGCCGCCCGGCGCGGCGGTTCGAGCGGCCTGCTCTGGTGTTCAACCTGCACGACCAGTTCGAACAGCTGCGCGCGCAGGGGCGCTATGAGAAATTGCGCGATTCGATCGTCGCGCGGGATGTGGCGCTGGCCGGTGCTCCCAATCCGATGCTCGCGCTCCACGGCACGGTGTCGGAGGCGCGGCAGTATAGTGGGCGGATGGTCGATCCCGAATGGCGCTGCCCCTTCCGCGGGCGGGAGGGAGCACAGGATGCCGCATAGGATCGAGCCGCGCTCGGGCGTCGCGTTCGAGTTGCCCCGCGGCGCGTTGCTGACCGTGACTGACCCGACGGGCGAACAGGTGGCCGATCTGCTGGCCTACAAAAAGGACGATGTCCGTGAGGTGATCTCGTCGGGGCGCACGCTGGATTATGCTAGCCGTATCTATCTGACGAGGGGCGATAAACTCTATTCGAACCGCAGCAATGTGCTGCTCGAAATCGTCGCGGACGATGTCGGGCGGCACGATTTCCTGCTGACCCCGTGTTCAAAGGACACGTTCCGGATCATCTATGGCGACACCGATCCGCATCGCGGCTGCTTTGGCAACCTCGCCGCCGCGCTCGCGCCCTATGGGGTCGCAGAGGACATGATCCCGACCGCGTTCAACTGTTTCATGAACGTGCCGGTCGACGGACAAACGGGCGAGTTGCGCGTCGACCCGCCGCTGAGCAAGGCGGGGGACCGGATCGTGTTTCGCGCGATGGAGGATCTGGTGATCGGCCTGACCGCCTGTTCGGCACTGCAGTCGAACAACGGGTCGTTCAAGCCGATCGACTGGGAAATAACGCCGCCGGAGTAATCCGGCGGCGCTGTCCGCTCAATTTCCGGTCGGGAAACCGCGGCGCTTGAACAGCGCGTTGACGTCCGTGTCGCGGCCTCGGAACGCCTTGTACGCTTCCTTGCGGTCGGTTTCGTTGCCTGTTTCCAACAGGATCGTGCGGAATTTGTCCGCCACGCCCTTGTCCCAGACATTGCCGCTTTCCTCGAACGCGGCCCAGGTGTCGGCGTCCATCGTCTCCGACCAGAGGTAGCTATAATAGCCAGCCGAATAGGCGTCGGAGGAGAAGAGGTGGTTGAACTGCGGCAGGCGGTGCCGCATCACGATTTCCTTCGGCATGCCCAGAGAAGCGAGCGTGTCGCGTTCGAACGCGTCAGGATCGGTCACCGGGGTGTCGCGATTGTGGAGTTGCATGTCCACGATTGCCGATGAGAGATACTCGACCGTGTCGAACCCCTGGTTGAAGGTCGACGCCTTCTCGATCTTCTCCACCAATGCCGCCGGGATCACTTCGCCCGTCTTGTAATGCTTGGCGAAGCGGTTGAGCACGTCGGGGGTCAGCAGCCAGTTTTCGTTCACCTGGCTGGGATATTCCACGAAGTCGCGCGGCGTGCCGGCAAGGCCCGGATAATAGACGTTGCCGAGCAGGCTGTGCAGCCCGTGACCGAATTCGTGGAACAAAGTCGCGGCGTCGTCGAGGCTGATCAACGTCGGCTCGCCCGCCGCGCCCTTGGTGAAGTTGTTGTTGTTCGACGCCAGCACGATATTGTCGCCGCGCAGCCCCGAACGGCTGCGATAGCTGGTCGCCCATGCGCCCGACCGCTTGCCCGCGCGCGCGAAATTGTCGAGGTAGAAGACGCCGATCGTCTTGCCGAGGCGCTTGACCTCGAACGTCCGCACATCGGCCTGGAACACCGGAATCGTGCCGGTATTTTCCTTGAATTCAAGGTCGTAAAGGCGACCGGCAGCATAGAACATGGCGTTGACCATGTTGTTGAGCTCGAGATACGGCTTCACCTCGCTCTCATCGAGGTCGTATTTCGCCTTGCGAACCTTCTCGGCATAGAAGCGATAGTCCCAGCCTTCGATCTTGATCTTCGGCCCCTTGCCCGCCGCCGCTTCGGCATCGGCAAGCGCCTGCATGTCGGCGACTTCCTGGCGGACGCGCGCGACCGCAGCCGGCCAGACCGACATCATCAGCTTCGTCGCATTCTCCGGCGTTTCGGCCATCGTGTCGTCCATGCGGTAATGGGCATGGGTCTTGAAGCCGAGGATCTTGGCGCGCTCCTGACGCAGCTTCAGGATGTTGGCGATGATCGCGTTGGTGTCGTTCGCACCGCCATTGTCGCCGCGGTTGATATAGGCGTTGTAGACCTTTTCGCGCAGCGCGCGGTTGGTGGCGTACATCAGGAAGGGTTGCATCGACGAACGGGTGTTCTTGACCGCCCACTTCCCCGCCTGCCCGCGCGACTTGGCCTCTTCGGCAAGGCTCGCCTTGAAGCTGTCGGGCAGGCCGGCGAGGTCCGCCTCGCTGTCGATGAGGATCGCGGTTTCCTCATCCGCCAGCACGCGGCGGCTGAATTCGGTATAGGCGACCGACAGCTCACCGTTGATCCGCTTGATCTCCGCCTTCTGCGCCTCGTTGAGCAACGCCCCGGAAGTCACGTAATCGCGATAGGTGCGTTCAAGCAGGCGCATCTGCTGGGCATTGAGGCCGAGCGTCTGGCGCTTGTCGTACAGCGTCTTCACCCGCTGGAACATCTTGGGGTCGAGGCTGAGTTCGGTTGAGAAGGCCGACAGCTTCGGGCTCCACTCGCGCGCGATCTTCTGCACCTCGGGAGTGGCGAGGTTGCTGGTATAGACACCCCAGACAGGGAAGATGCGCGACAGGGCGGTGGTTGCCTTGGCCGGCGCCTCGATCGTGTTGGCAAAGGTCGGCGCCTCGGGATTGTCGCGGACCTTGGCGAAGGCGGCACGTGCCTCGGCCATGCCCTTCTCGAAAGCTGCCGGGAACATCGCCGGGGTCACCTTGTCCCACTGGGGAACGCCGTCGAACGGACCGGGCCATTTGTCGGTCATGGGTGCCGCATCGGGGGCGGCTGCGGTCGGTTGGGCGGGGGCCGCAGTCTGTGCGGCGGCGGGCAGGATCGACAGGATCGAGGCGGTGGCGAGCAGGATCGCGCCGGAAACGGGCTTCATGAACTTCCCCTGGGAGGTGGTGTGATAGGCGGATGATACGGGGCGATCCCCGCTTGGCAAGCTTGACTCGACGAACGGTAAGAACAAAATAGGAACATATTTCCCGAGTCGGAGTCTGTTGTCGGATCATGGCCGATCCCGCCATCATCAGCCAGTTGCGCGAAACATTGAGCGCCATCGAGGGCAGCGGCTTTCGCCGCCGCCCGGTGCTGCCGTTCGGCATGCAGCGGATGGACGCGCGGCTCGCCGATGGCGGATTGCGGCTCGATGCGCTGCACGAGGTGGCGGGAGCGAGCGCGGACCTGACCGACGATGCCGCCGCGACGTTGTTCGTCGCGGGGATCGCGGCGCGCGCCTGGGGACCGGTGCTGTGGGTCATGCGGCGGCGCGACCTGTTTGCGCCCGGCCTCTATCAGGCCGGACTCGCGCCCAAGCGCGTCCTTTATGCCGAGGCGGCGGACGATGACGAACTGCTCGCGATCATGGAAGAAGGGCTGCGTCACCGCGGGCTGGGCGCGGTGGTGGGCGAGGCCCGGCGCGTAGCGATGCCCGCGACCCGGCGGCTCCAGCTGGCGGCGGAGGGCGGGCGCACCATCGCCCTTCTGATGAAGCGCCACCCGCGTCACGGCGGCGACCCGCTTGCCGCGCCATCGGCGGCGGTGACACGCTGGCGGGTCGGCTGCGCGCCGTCCTCGCCGCTCCCGGTCGAGGGCGTCGGGCGCGCGCGCTGGCAGCTTGCGCTTGCCCGACAAAAGGGGGGGTGATCCTTTCGATATCCTGGTGGAGGCATGCGATGAAACGGGTCGCTGCGCTCTTCCTGCCCGGCTGGCCGATCGAACGGCTGCGGCAGGCGGAGCGGACCGCACAGCCGCCGCCGCCTGAGGCCGCGCCCGACGTGCAGCTGGACGCGGTGCTAGGCACTTTGGGCGACGCGGCGGCAGCGGAACAGCAACATGCCTGTTCGGTCCCGCGCGGCGGCGGCTGGCGCCCCGGCGCGCGCTGGGCGCGCGACGACATCGCAGCGCTCCCGGCGCATCAGCGACCGTCGAAGCGCGAACTGGGGCGGCGCGAGGAGGCGGCGGGGAACCCGTTTCGCCCGATGCAGTCGGACGAGGTGCGCAGCCAGGTTCCGGCCGGGGAGTCTCCGATTGAGTTCCTCCCCCAGCGTGCGGGGGGAGGGGGACCATCGCGCAGCGATGGTGGAGGGCCGCGCCGCAGGCGCGGGATGTGCGGCAGCCGACCGCCGCCGCTGCGCGGCGGCCCCTCCACCCCTGCCCTGCGGGCGCGGTCCCCCTCCCCGAGCAAGCTCGGGGAGGAATTGCCCCCCTCGTCACCTCCCTCCGCGCCGGCAATCGCGTGCTGGTCGCCGCCGCCTGTCCGCACGCCCGTGCGCTCGGCATCGTTCCTGGCATGGCGGTGACGCAGGCGCGCGCCTACCTGCCCGGCCTCGAAATCCGCCCCGCCGACCCGGAGGGGGACCTTGCCGCGCTCCACCGACTTGCGCTGCTGGCGGCGCGGCGCTGGGCGCCGAGCGTGGCGATCGAGGGGAGCGACACGCTGCTGATCGACCTGACCGGGGTCGCGCATCTCCATGGCGGCGAGGCGCGGATGGCGGCGCGGATTATCCGCCTGCTGGCGCGGCGCGGCCATGCGGGTCGCATCGCGATTGCCGACACGCCGGGGGCGGCCTGGGCGCTGGCGCATTACGCCAGACATGATGCCGTGCTGATCTGTACCCCCGGCCAGCACGCCGGCGCCCTCGCCCCGCTCCCCATCCCCGCGTTGCGCGTCGATCCGGCTGCGGTCGAACTGCTGCGTCGGTTGGGCGTGGAGCTGATCGGGCAGCTTGCCGCGATGCCGCGCGCCCCGCTCGCCCGGCGGTTCGGCGGGGCGCTGGTCACCCGGCTCGAACAGGCGCTGGGCACCCTTCCCGAACCGCTCGATCCCATCGTTCCGCGCGAGGCCATCGCCGTACAGCGCCGTTTCGTCGAGCCGGTCGCGACCGCCGAAGGGATCGCTCACTGGATTGCTGCACTGGTGCCCGAACTCTGCGCCGCACTCGAAGCTGCGGGCCTTGGCGCGCGTGCGGTTGAGCTGGTGGCGGACCGGGTCGATCATGTCCCACAGCGCATCCGCATCGGCCTTGCCCGCGCCAGCCGCGATTGCCTGCACCTGATCCGCCTGATCATGCGGCGGATCGAGGATGTGGAGCCTGGCTATGGCATCGACGCGATCACGCTGCGCATCCGCCGTACCGAACCACTGGCCGCACGCCCGGTCGACGAGCGGCTGGACGAGGAGGCGAAGCCCGATCTTGCTCCGCTCGCCGATACGCTCGCCACCCGCATCGGATCGCGCCGGATGTGGCGCAGCCGCCCGGTCGAGAGCGATGTGCCCGAGCGCAGCGTCGGGCGTGAGGGCGTGCTAGATCCGCCCGACCGCAGGGCCATGCGGATGAAAACGGGCGATGTCCGCCAGCTCCTGTCGACCACGCCGCCCGACGCCTGGCGTCCCGACTGGCCGCGCCCGGCACGGCTGCTCGCCCGGCCGGAACGGCTCGACCATGTGCTGGCCGAACTGCCCGACCAGCCGCCGCGCCGTTTCACCTGGCGCGGGCGGACGATCCGGGTGGTGCGCGCCGACGGGCCCGAGCGGATCGCCGGGGAATGGTGGCGACGTTCGGCCGAAACCCATGCCGTGCGCGACTATTTTCGCGTCGAGGACGAGGGCGGCCATCGTTACTGGCTGTTCCGCCGCGGCGATGGCGAGCGGGGGGTGACGGGCGACCTCAGCTGGTATCTCCACGGATTGTTCGGGTGAACTACACCGAGCTTCAGGTCACCACCCATTTCTCGTTCCTGCGTGGCGCGTCGTCTCCGCTCGAGCTGTTCTCTGCCGCCGCGCTGATGGGTCATGCGGCGCTGGGGGTGACCGACCGCAATTCGCTGGGCGGGGTGGTACAGGCGCTGTTCGCGTGTGACCAGCTGGCGCAACAGGGCGTCGATATCCGCCCGATCAATGGCTGCCGCCTCGACCTGGCCGATGGCGCATCATTACTGGTGTGGCCAGAGGACCGAGCGGGGTGGAGCCGCCTCACCCGCCTGCTCACGCTGGGCAAGTCGCGAGTCGATGCCCAGCGCGGCGAAAAGGGCCAGTGCATCCTGCATTGGGAGGATGTTGCGGAGCATTGCACGGGACTGGTCGGCGCGCTGGTGCCGCGCGGGGCGGACGGTGACCTGGCCTGGATGGCCGATTTGTTCGGCACGTCCGGCCATGTCTGCATGACGCCGATGCGCCGCCCGAACGAGGCGGTACGGCTCAACGCGGTGTATGACGATGCCCGCCGCTTCGGGCTGACCCCACTCGCGACCGGGGACGTGCTGTACCACCATCCCGACCGGCGGATGCTGCAGGATGTGGTGACGGCAATCCGCGAGGGATGCACGATCGACGCGCTCGGGCTGCGGCGCGAGCGGAGCGTCGAGCGGCACCTCAAGTCGCCCGAGGCGATGGCGCGCCGCTTCGCGCGCTGGCCCGATGCGATCCACGCCAGCGCCGCGATCGCCGAGCGTTGCAGTTTTTCCCTGCGTGGGCTGCGCCACCAATATCCTGAAGAAGAGGTGCTGCCGGGCAAGTCGCCGCAAGAGGCGCTGCGCATCCTGGCCACCAATGGACTGCGCCAGCGGTTCGGCGGCAAGCCGTCACAGGCGCATCTCGATTTGCTGGAGCATGAGCTGGGGCTGGTCGAGCAGATGGGCTATGCGCCCTATTTCCTAACCGTCAATTCGATCGTCCAGTCCGCGATCAGCCAGCAGATCCTGTGCCAGGGGCGCGGGAGCGCGGCCAATTCGGTGATCTGCTTCGCGCTCGGCATCACCTCGATCGACCCGGTAAAGCATCAATTGCTGTTCGAGCGGTTCATCAGCACCGAGCGCCGCGAGCCGCCCGACATCGATGTCGATTTCGAGCATGAGCGGCGCGAGGAAGTGATCCAGTGGATCTATGACAGCTATGGCCGCGACCATTCGGCGCTGACCGCGGTGGTCAGCCGGTTCCGCACGCGCGGTGCGGTACGCGAGGTAGGCAAGGCGCTGGGGCTGCCCGAGGATCTGACCGGCGCTTTGTCGAGCCAGGTCTGGGGCTGGTCGAGCGACGGGGTGCCGGAGGAACATGTCGCGGCACTGGGCCTCGACCCCGGCGACCATCGGCTGGCGCTGACCCTCAGCCTTGCGCGCGAGCTGATCGGGACGCCGCGGCATCTGTCGCAGCATCCCGGCGGCTTCGTGCTGACCCGCGACAAGCTGCATGACCTGGTCCCGGTCGAGCCCGCAGCGATGATCGACCGGCAGGTGATCGAATGGGAGAAGGTGGACCTTGAATATCTCGGCTTCATGAAGGTCGACATATTGGGGCTGGGGATGCTGGGGTGCATGCGCCGCTGCTTCGACCTGCTGGCACAGCATAAGGGGGTGACACTGACCATGGCGTCGCCGGTGATGCAGGAAGACGACCCGGCGACGTTCAGGATGATCCGCCAGGCCGATACGCTGGGCGTGTTCCAGATCGAAAGCCGCGCGCAGATGTCGATGCTGCCGCGGATGAAGCCGGAGAATTTCTACGACATCGCGATCCAGGTGGCGATCGTGCGCCCGGGGCCGATCCAGGGGAATATGGTCCACCCCTATCTCAAGCGGCGGCAGAATCCGGACCAGGTCGAATATCCCTCCCCAAAGCTGAAGAAAGTTCTCGAGAAAACGCTGGGCGTACCGCTGTTCCAGGAACAGGCGATGCAGGTGGCGATCGAGGGAGCGGGTTTTTCGCCGAGCGAGGCCGACCGGCTGCGCCGCGCCATGGCGACGTTCAAATCGACCGGGGGGATCGGGCCGTTCGAGGCGAAGCTGATCGACGGGATGCTGGCGAACGGCATTGCCAGCAGCTTTGCAGAACGGCTGGTCGAGCAGATCAAGGGGTTCAGCAATTACGGCTTTCCCGAGAGCCATGCGGCGAGTTTCGCCAAGATCGCTATCGCCTCGTGCTGGATGAAGTGCCACCACCCCGATCTGTTCTGCGCGGCGCTGCTCAATGCGCAGCCGATGGGATTCTATGCCCCGGCACAGTTGGTGCGCGACGCGCGCGCGCATGGGGTGGAAGTGCATCCGGTCTGCATCAACGCAAGCGACTGGGACACGGGGGCACTGCCCGGCCTGCCCAATCGCCGCCCGCGTCATGCCGCCTATTGGGGCAGCGACGATGGCTGGGCCGGGCTGATGCCGCTGCGACTGGGCATGCGGGTGGTGCATGGGCTGGCGCAAGAGGATGGTGCGGCGATCCTTGCGGCGCGCGCTGCCGGCGGTCCCTTCACCTCGGTCGAGGAGGCGTGGCGGCGCTCCGGGGTGAAGCCCGCCGCACTGGAACGGCTGGCACGGGCCGATGCGTTTCAGGCGCTGGAGCTCAACCGGCGTCAGGCTTTGTGGGCGATCAAGGGGCTGGCGAACCGGCCACTCGACCTGTTCGCCGCCGCCGACCTGCGCGCGGGGCGGACGCGACCCGAAAGCGTCGAGGTGCCGGTCGCGCTGCTCCCCCTGACCGCCGGGCGCGAGGTGGTGGAGGATTATCGCGCGACCCAATTGTCGCTGCGCGCGCACCCGCTGACCTTCCTGCGCGCGAAGCTGGTGGCGCGCGGTATCCGGCCGTGCGGCGACCTGACCGGCATGAAGGACGGTGCGCGGGTCGAGGTGGCGGGGCTGGTGCTGGTCCGCCAGCGGCCGGGCAGCGCCAGGGGCGTCGTCTTCGTCACGCTGGAGGACGAGAGCGGCATCGCCAACGCGGTGCTGTGGTCCGACCGGTTCGAGCAATATCGCCGCACCGTGATGACCGCGACGATGCTGGCGATCCGTGGCAAGGTGCAGCGCGAGGGGATCGTGATCCATGTCGTCGCCGATGCGATCACCGACCTCACCGCGATGCTGCGCGAGATCGGCGAGATCGACCTGCCGCGCATGACCATGCCCGGCGACGGCGCGACCCATGGCGGCGGCCCCGACCCGCGCGAGGCCGGGCCGCGCTGGCCCCCGCCCTATGACAGCAGCCACTGGCGCGGCGGCGAAGCGATCCCGGTCAAATCAAGAGATTTTCACTGACCGCCGCGCGGGGTCAGCCCCCGACGGTCTGTTCGATCACGCCGAAGATCGGGTGGTGCCTGTCGTCCTCGGCCCAGATGCGGACGGTGTCGCCGGCCTTCAGGAACGGGGTCGCTGCCTTGCCGTCGCGGATCGTTTCGACCGTGCGGACTTCGGCGAGGCACGAATAGCCGACGCCGCCCTCTGCGATCGGCTTGCCCGGCCCGCCATCGGCGTCGCGGTTGGAGACGGTGCCCGATCCGATGATCGTCCCCGCCCCCAGCGCGCGTGTCTTCGCCGCATGGGCGATCAGCGTGCCGAAATCGAAGGTCATGTCCTCGCCCGCCTCGGCGCGGCCAAAGGGCTGGCCGTTGAGATCGACCATCAGCTTGCGGTGCAGCTTCCCGTCCTGCCACCAGTCGCCAAGCGCATCGGGGGTGACGAATACCGGCGAGAAGGCGCTGGCCGGCTTGGACTGGAAGAAGCCAAAGCCCTTGGCGAGTTCGCCCGGGATCAGGTTGCGGAGCGACACGTCGTTGGTCAGGCCAACAAGGCGGATCGCGGCGAGCGCCTCTTCCCGGCTCGCGCCCAGCTTCACGTCGCCGGTGACGACCACCACTTCGGCCTCGAGATCGCAGCCCCAGCTCTCGTCGGCGAGGGGGATCGGGTCGCGCGGGCCGAGAAAGCCGTCGCTGCCGCCCTGATACATCAGCGGATCGTGCCAGAAGGTCTCGGGCATCTCCGCCCCGCGCGCCTGACGGACCAGCGCGACATGGTTCACATAGGCCGAGCCGTCGGCCCATTGATATGCGCGCGGCAGCGGGGCGGCGGCATCGCGCTCGTGAAACCGCTCACGCGGAATCACTTCATGATCGAGATCCGTGGCGAGGTTGCGCAATGCCCCCTCATACCGATCCCAATCGTCGAGCGCCGCCTGAAGTGTCCCGACGATATGGCTCGCATCGGCATACCAGGCGAGATCGGTCGAAACGACGACGAGGCGACCGTCACGGCCATTCTTAAGGCTGGCAAGTTTCACGCTGCTTCTCCTGCTCCTGACCGTCGATCCTCTAACCGGCTGGTTTCGACCGAGACATTATCTGCCCTGCATTGACAGGCGCGGGCGCAACCCGCAACGCTGATCACATGTATTCCGAGCTTCGATTCCTGGAGCAAGGCGGCGAAATGGGCCGTCGGATACGCGAGCATGACTGGTCGGCAACCCCTCTGGGGCCGCCGGAGACCTGGCCGCAACCGCTCCGCTTCGCGCTCGGCATCTGCCTCGGCTCGGAAATGCCCACCGCGATCTATTGGGGGCCGGAGCTTCGCCTGTTCTACAACGATGCCTGGGCACCAATCCCGGCAGAGCGCCATCCGGCTGCGCTGGGGCAGCGCGGCGAGGATGTCTGGCCGGAAATCTGGGACGTGGTCGGCCCTCAATTCGCGCAGGTAATCGCGACAGGCGCGGGCTTTGCAACCTATGACCAGCGGCTCGACATGGAGCGCGGGGGCCACCCACGCGAAACCTATTGGAACTATAGTTTCACGCCGATCCGCGACGAACATGGCAAGGTCTGCGGCATCCTCAATCAGGGCAACGAGACCACCGCGACGGTGTTGTCGCAGCGCGAACGCCGCGCCGAGATCGAACGGCTGCACGAGCTGTTTCAGCAATCCCCCCGGCGCGGTGGCGCTGTTGCAGGGGCCGGACCATGTCTTCGCGCTGGCCAATCCCGCCTATCGCGACCTGACCGGTCGCCGCGATCTGTTGGGCAAGCCGCTGGCCGAGGCACTGCCCGAAATCGTCGAGCAAGGGTTTGTCGATCTGCTCGACCGGGTGTTTGCGAGCGGCATCGCGTTCCGCGCGACCGGGCAGCCGGTCGAGCTGATGCGCGAAGGCGTGGCGCAGACGCGAATGCTCGATTTCGTCTATCAGCCGATCAAGGATGCGGCAGGCACCACCACCGCGATCTTTGTGGAGGCCAATGACGTCACCGAACGGGTGATCGCGGAAACGTTGCTGCGCGAGAGCGAGGAGCGGCTGCAGCTCGCGCTCGACGCCTCGAACGGCATCGGCGTGTGGGACTGGGACCTGGTCGCCAACCAGGTCCGCACCGATGCGCGATTCGCGCGGCTTTACGGTGTTGACCCGGAACTGGCCGAGCAGGGTGGCCCGATCGAGGCGTTCTTCAGCCACATCCACCCCGAGGACGCCCAGCGCGTCCGCGCCGAGATCGAACAGGCGATCCGCAGCGGCGACCGGTTCTCAAGCGAGTATCGGCTGGTCGATGGCGGCGGTCGCATCCGGTGGGTCACGGCGCAGGGGCGGTGCAGCCATGATACTGAGGGCCGCCCCATCCGCTTTCCCGGCGTCAGTTTCGAGGTCACCGAGCGGCGCGAGGCCGAGGAGGCCGCGCGCAAGGCTGCCGCCGATCTCAAAACCATCACTGAGGATCAGGCGTTTCTGTTCGACCTTGCCAATCGGCAACGCGGGCTGGACTCGCCGGACGCGATCATGCGGCTCAGCGCGGGTGCGATCGCCGAGCGGCTGGGCATCGACCGCGTCGGCTTCTACCGCGTGGTCGGCGAAGGGGCAGTCCAGTTCGGACCGTGCGTCGCCAGCGGCAAGCTGCGCTCGCTGGAGGGTACGCAACGGCTCGACATGGGCGGGGCCAATGCGATGTACCGCCAGGGGCTGACGCTGGTGACGGACGACGCCGCCAACGACCCGCGTTTCGTCGGGACAGATCTCGCGCGCTACTCCCCCGCCGCAGTTGGCGTGCCGCTGATGCGGGGTGGCTCATGGGTCGCCAGCCTCTATGCCAACCAAGCCGAGCCGCGCCGCTGGCGCGCCGAAGAGGTCGCGTTGATCGAGGCGGTCGCACAATCCGCCTGGGATGCGGTCGAACGCGCCGCGGCGGTGATCGCGCTGCGCGAGAGCGAGGCCAAGTTCCGCGCCATCGCGAATTCGATCGACCCGATGGTCTGGTCGACCCAGCCCGACGGCTATCACGATTATTACAACGACCGCTGGTACGAATATACCGGCGTTCCCCCGGTTCGACCGATGGCGAGGCGTGGAACGGCATGTTCCACCCGGACGATCAGGCGCGCGCATGGGAAGTGTGGCGGGGCTGCCTCGCGACCGGTGCCCCCTATCACATCGAGTATCGCCTGAGGCACCATAGCGGTGTCTATCGCTGGGTACTGGGCCGCGCGCAGGCAGTGCGCGACGAGAATGGGACGATCACCCGCTGGTTCGGCACCTGCACCGACATCCAGGACATTGTCGACGCGCGCGAAGTGCTGGCACGGTCGCGACACGAGCTGGAACAGGCGGTGGAGGAGCGCACCGGGCAGCTGATGATCGCCGAGGAACGGCTGCGTCAGGCGCACAAGATGGAGGCGGTCGGCCAGCTGACCGGCGGCATCGCCCATGACTTCAACAACATGCTGGCCGTCATCATCGGATCGCTCGACATGCTCGAACGGCGGATCGCGCAGGGAGCGACCGACCTCG
The DNA here is from genome assembly GCF_024666595.1 of Sphingomonas sp. J315. Lineage (NCBI taxonomy): Bacteria > Pseudomonadati > Pseudomonadota > Alphaproteobacteria > Sphingomonadales > Sphingomonadaceae > Sphingomonas > Sphingomonas sp. J315. Next base: position 1,442,898 of record NZ_CP088296.1, read on the forward strand.
ACCGCTACATCGTCGCGGCCAAGGACGGCGCGACCCGCGCCGCCGCGCTGACCCAGCGGCTGCTCGGCTTTGCCCGGCAACAGCCGCTCGCGCCGGTTGCGCTCGACATCAATGCACTGGTGTCGGGGATGATCGACCTGTTGATGCGCACATTGGGCGAGAAGGTGACAGTCGAGACTCGGTTGCAAAGCCAGCTCGCAACCGCATTGGCCGACCCCAATCTGCTCGAGAATGTCATCCTCAACCTGTCGGTCAATGCCCGCGACGCGATGCCCGATGGCGGGCGCCTGACGATCGAGACCGCGAATGAGACGCTCGACGCGGCGGCGGCAGGTGAGTTGGGGCTTGCGCCCGGCGATTATGTCGCGCTGACCGTCGCCGATACCGGGTCGGGCATGTCGGACGAGGTCGCGGCGCGCGCGTTCGACCCCTTCTTCACCACCAAGGGGGTGGGCAAGGGCACCGGGCTGGGGCTGAGCCAGGTGTTCGGATTTGCGCGGCAATCGGGCGGGCATGTCGCAATCGACACCGCACCGGGGCGCGGGACTCGCGTGACGCTGCTGCTGCCCCGCCACGATGCGCCGCCCGCAGCGAATGACAGCGCCACGGAAGCCGGGGGGCAGCGCGCCGGGTCGCCCGATGAGGTGATCCTGGTGGTCGAGGATGAAGAGCGGGTGCGCAACCATTCGGTCGAGGCGCTGCGCGAGCTCGGCTATACCGTGTTGCAGGCGCCCGACGGGATCGAGGCGCTGCGACTGATCGGACGCAGCCAGCCGATCTCGTTGCTGTTCACCGATGTCGTGATGCCGGAAATGACCGGCGACGAACTCGCCCGACGCGCGCGTGAACGCCAGCCGGGCCTGAAAGTGCTCTACACCAGCGGCTACACGCCCGACGAGAATGCGATCACCAGCGATGCCGGAATCACCGCATCGCTGATCGCCAAACCGTTCGGGGTCGATCAGCTCGCCGCCAAGGTCCGCGCGACGCTCGATAGCTGACCGCGGTGCTGGACGTAGCGGCGCGCGCGCTCTAGGGGAGCCGCGCATACCGGAAAGGATCGGAAACTTGGCGAACGTCGCGGTGATCGGCGCCCAATGGGGCGATGAGGGCAAGGGCAAGATCGTCGACTGGCTCGCCAGCCGCGCCGACCTCGTCGTCCGATTTCAGGGCGGGCACAATGCGGGCCACACGCTGGTTGTGGGCGACAAGGTGTACAAGCTGTCGCTGCTCCCTTCCGGACTGGTACGCGGGACACTGTCGCTGATCGGCAATGGCGTGGTGTTCGACCCTTGGCATTTCCGCGACGAGATGGAGAAGCTGCGCGCGCAGGGCGTGGAGATCACGCCGGAAACGCTGCAGGTCGCCGAGACCGCGCCGCTGATCCTGCCCTTTCACCGCGACCTCGACGCGCTGCGCGAGGATGCGAGCGGCGCGGGCAAGATCGGCACGACGCGGCGCGGCATCGGACCGGCCTATGAGGACAAGGTCGGCCGCCGCGCGATCCGCGTGTGCGACCTGGCGCATCTCGACGATCTCGGGCCGCAGCTCGACCGGCTGTGCGCGCATCACGACGCGCTGCGCGCCGGCTTCGGCCAGCCGCCGATCGACCGCGACCGGCTGCTCGAGGAGCTGCGCGAGATCGCGCCGTCGGTGCTGCCCTATGCCGCGCCGGTGTGGCTGACGCTGAAGGGCGCGAAGGAAGCGGGCAAGCGCATCCTGTTCGAGGGCGCGCAGGGCGCGCTGCTCGACATCGACCATGGCACATATCCCTTCGTCACCTCGTCCAACACGGTGAGCGGGTCGGCGGCGTCGGGCTCCGGCCTTGGTCCGGGGTCGGTCGGCTTCGTGCTGGGGATCGTCAAGGCGTACACGACGCGCGTCGGCTCCGGCCCGTTCCCGAGCGAGCAGGATAACGAGGTGGGCGAACTGCTCGGCACGCGCGGCCGCGAGTTCGGCGTGGTGACGGGGCGCAAGCGCCGCTGTGGCTGGTTCGACGCGGTGCTGGTGCGCCAGTCGGTCGCGCTGAGCGGGGTCACCGGCATCGCGCTGACCAAACTCGACATTCTCGACGGCATGGAGACGCTGAAGATCTGCACCGGCTATACCGTCGGCGACAAGCATTACGACTATCTGCCGCCCAGCCCGCAGGATCAGGCGCGCGCGGTCGCGGTCTATGAGGAGATCGAGGGCTGGAGCGAGTCGACTGCCGGCGCGCGCAGCTGGGCACAGCTGCCGGCACAGGCGATCAAATATATCCGCCGGATCGAGGAGTTGATCGGCTGTCCGGTGGCGCTGGTGTCGACCAGCCCCGAGCGGGAGGACACGATCCTGGTCCGCGATCCGTTCGCGGACTGATGTGACCCGGACGCGGCGCGCCGCGCCCGGGGACGAAACAGGTCAGTAGAAGGTCGAATTGGGCTCGGGCACCGTTTCGGTCCCGTGATGCGTCGGGTCGGCGCTGGGCTCGACATCGGTCCGGTTCGACAAGGTCTCCGGTGCGGTCGTGTCGTCCGGGACCGCTTCGTTGGTCAGCTCGTTCTGAAGCGGCGGCTCGGCCTGTGGCGTGCCGATCGCCGCGATGGCAGCGGTGGACCCGCCAAGGGCGATGAGGCTGAACAACGTCTTGTGGCGCATGAGACACTCCTGACTACCCGACGCGGGCTGAACGCGCGCACGGGGTCAAAAGTCGCATTTCAGCCCGAACTTTGTCCACATAATCAACCGGTTCAGCGGTTCGGGTCAGCCGCATTGCGCGCGGTGGAGCAATTTCTGATCGGCGAGCACCAGCGCCATCATCGCCTCCACCACCGGCACGCCGCGAATGCCGACACAGGGGTCGTGGCGGCCCTTGGTGCGGATCTCGGTCGCTTCGCCGTCGCGGGTGATGGTTTCGACCGGGGTCAGGATCGAGCTGGTCGGCTTGAACGCAACGCGCACGCGGACCGGCTGGCCGGTCGAGATGCCGCCCGCAATGCCGCCGGCGTGGTTGGCGAGAAATTCGGGGCCGTCCGCGCCGGGACGCATCGGATCGGCGTTGGCCTCGCCGGACAAGGCGGCTGCGGCAAATCCGTCGCCGATCTCGACGCCCTTCACCGCATTGACGCTCATCATCGCAGCGGCGAGCTCGCTGTCGAGCTTGGCATAGAGCGGCGCGCCCCAGCCCGCCGGAACGCCCGTCGCCGCGCACGCGATCACCGCGCCGAGCGACGATCCGGCCTTGCGCGCGTCATCGACCAGCGTTTCCCAGCGGGCAGCGGCGTCGGGGTCGGGGCAGAAGAAGGGGTTGTTGCCGATGTCGTTCGCGTCAAACTTGGCATAGTCGATGGCGTCGCCGCCGATCGCCTCGACCCAGGCGGTAATCGTCACCTCCGGAATCACCAGCCTTGCGACCGCGCCGGCCGCGACGCGCATTGCCGTCTCACGCGCCGAGGAGCGCCCGCCGCCGCGATAGTCGCGAAAGCCGTATTTGGCGTCATAGGCATAGTCGGCATGACCGGGACGATAGGCGGCTGCGACCTCCGAATAATCCTTCGAGCGCTGGTCGACATTGTCGATCAGCAGGCCGATCGGGGTGCCGGTGGTCCGCCCGTCGAATACGCCGGAGAGGATGCGGACCGCGTCCGGCTCCTGACGCTGCGTGGTAAAGCGCGATGTGCCGGGGCGGCGCTTGTCGAGAAAGGGCTGGATATCGGCTTCGCTGAGGGTGAGGCCGGGCGGGCAGCCATCGACCACTGCACCGATCGCCGGGCCGTGGCTCTCGCCAAAGGTGGTGAAGCGCAGCACGCGGCCAAAGGTGTTGAAGCTCATGGCGTCATCTCCTCGCCCAATCCCAAGCGATTTGGAAGCAAGAAGGATCGCGGGTCGGAGAAAGCCCGGATCAGGCGTCCTGCGCCAGCGCCGCGAAGGCACCCGCGTGGCTCGCCACGCCGCGCACCCCGCAGGGCAGCTTTCCGTCCTGCAACGCCAGCGCCATCAGATAGTCACCCGCATAAGGCGAGTCGAAACCGCGCGCGAGATCGGCGGCATAGCCAAAGCGGCCATAATAGGCCGGATCGCCGAGCACGAAGCTGAGCAGATAGCCCGCATCGCCGAGATGCCGGTGCCCCGCCGCGATCAGCGCCTCGGCCACGCCCTGTTTCCGGTACGCCGCCTCGACCGCGACGGGGGCGAGCGCGACGGCCGCGAGGGCGACGTCGTTGACGCGCACCTCCATCCGGCTGAACGCGACCATGCCCGCAAGCGCGCCGGTCTCCTCGTCATCCGCGACGAGGGTCAGCACCATGTCGCCATCGATACACAGCCGCTGGACCAGCATCGCCTCATCCGCCGCAGGAAAGCTGCGCCGCAGCAGCGCGTCGATCGCCGCGACGTCGCCGCCGGTGGCGGGGCGGATGGTGATGGTCATCTCAGACCAGCGCGATATCCGGGGCGTCTTCGGCCTTCATGCCGATGACGTGGTAGCCGGCGTCGACATGGTGGGTTTCGCCGGTGGTGCCGCTCGACAGGTCGGACAGGAAATAGAGGCCGGCGCCGCCGACATCCTCGATCGTCACGTTCCGCTTGAGCGGGGCATTCAGCTCGTTCCACTTGAGGATCAGGCGGAAGTCGCCGATGCCGCTCGCCGCCAGCGTCTTGATCGGACCGGCGCTGATCGCGTTGACGCGGATGTTGTCGCGACCGAGATCGACCGCGAGATACTGGACGCTGGTCTCCAGTGCAGCCTTGGCCACGCCCATCACGTTATAATGCGGGATGACCTTCTCCGCGCCGTAATAGCTGAGCGTCAGCAGCGATCCGCCGTTCGGCATCATCGCGCTCGCGCGCTTGGCCACCGCGACGAACGAATAGACGCTGATGTTCATCGTCATCAGGAAATTGTCGAGGCTGGTGTCGACATAGCCGCCGCGCAGCTCGTTCTTGTCCGAGAAGCCGATCGCATGGACGACGAAGTCGATCGTCGGCCAGCGGCTGGCAAGCGTTTCGAACGCGGTGTCGAGCGCGTCCATGTTGCTGACATCGCAGTCGATCAGGAAGTCGCTGCCCAGCTCTTCCGCGAGCGGGCGCACGCGCCGCTCCAGCGCTTCGCCCTGATAGCTGAATGCCAGCTCCGCGCCGTGTTCGCGCAGCTTCTTGGCGATCCCCCAGGCGAGCGATCGATCATTGGCGAGCCCCATGATCAGCCCGCGCTTGCCCTGCATCAATCCGGTCACGTCTTACCCTCCGGTCCCTTCAAGCGGTGTCTCTAACCCGTTCTCGGGCGTTTCTGCCAGTGCCGCGTTGAGTTCGGCGCCGATAACGACCCCGAAGCCGATGAGGAAGAAGAAGATGAGTGCAACCATCACGCCAGCGAGGCTGCCATAGGTCAGGCCATAGCCGCCAAACGAGCTGATCACCTCGGGAAGCGCGGCCGTGCAACCCATCCACCAAAGAGTCACAAAGGCCGGGCCTGGCCATTTGGGGCATTCGGACTTGCGGTAACGCGACGGAGTGAGCGTGTAGAACAGAATGTAGAGCGCGCCGAACAAGGCGATGGCGGGCGCGACCTTGGTCAGCGAGATCATCCGCGCCGCGTCCGACGCGAAAGGAAGGACGCGCAGGATGAACTGTTCCGCGCCGATCAGCAGCACCTGGAAACTGAATGCCATCATTGCCAATATCACCGATGCGATAACCATGCCGATGGTGGCCAGTTTGAGCCGCCAGAAGGGCGTGCCCGACGGGATACCATAGGCCTGACGCAGGATGGATCGCACGGTTTCGATGAAGCCCGACGTGGTCCACAGCCCGACCAGCGCGCCCAGCCACAGCAGCGACCCCGAGCGCGCGTCGAGCACTTCGAGGATGGCAGGCCGCAGCAGATCGGCGACTTCGGGGGGCACGGTGCGCAGGAATGCAGCCACCGCCTGAAGCCCGTCGCCCGTGCGCCCGACCAGCCGCGCCACTGCGGTCGCGACGATGAAGAACGGGAAGAGCGTGACCAGGCTCAAATAGGCAAGGTTGCCGGCATGGGTGAAGCCATCGGTATAGGCACCGACCGCCACCCGCCTGGCTACCTCGATCGCCCGGTCCGTGACGCCGAGGTCGGACAGCCTTTTGTGAAAGCCGTGCCGCCGCGCTTCAGGCGATTCGGGGGATACGGGTTCGGTCACGCTATCCGTTCAGACGCCCAGCCGGGCGCGCGGGTTCCCCTGATCGGTCCAGTCGGCGACGAACTCCGCGAGCTTCGGGTCTGATCCCGGTATCTCGATCATCAGCGTGGCGAGCAGGTCGCCGCGCGCGCCCTTGCCGTGGAAGCCGCGATCCTTGAGCCGCAAGGTCTTGCCCGAACTCGACCCGGCGGGAACCTTGAGGTTCACCGGGCCCTCCGGCGTCGGCACGCGCACGCTCGCCCCCGCGACGGCTTCCTTGAGCGTGATCGGCAGGTCGAGGCGGATATGATCGCCGTCGCGAGTGAAGAATCGGTGCGGTTCGATCTCGATCGTCACGATCGCATCGCCATTGCCGCCCGGGCCGGAATCGCCCTTGCCCGACAGCCGCATCTGGGTGCCGGTCTCGACCCCCTTGGGCAGCTTGAGGTCGATGGTCGATCCGTCGCGCAGCTGGATCCGCTGGGGCTTCAGCGCTGCGGCATCCTCGAACGGCACGCGCAGCCGGTATGCTACATTGGCGCCCTTGGCCGGAGGAGGGCGGCGACCGAAGCCGCTGGAAAAGCCGCCCTGCTGCCCGCCGAACCCGCCGCCTGCGCGACCACCGAACAACCCTTCGAGGATATCCTCGAACCCGGCATCGCCACCGCCGCCGAAATCGAACTGCGACCCGCCGGGACGAAAGCCGCCCTGCGGTCCGCCGCGCGCACCGCCGAACCCTGCGCCAAACGGCGAGGTCGGGTTGCCGTCGCCGTCGATCTCGCCGCGATCGAACCGCGCGCGCTTGTCCTTGTCCATCAGCAGGTCGTACGCCTGCGTCACGGTGCTGAACTTCTCGGCGGCCTTGGGATTGTCCTTGTTGCGGTCGGGGTGCAGCTCCTTGGCGAGCTTGCGATACGCCTTCTTGACCTCATCCTCGCTGGCCCCGCGCGAGATACCCAAAGTCGAATACGGATCGGCCACGATGTTTCCCTGTTGATGCTCGTTCAGCGTATTATCCCGCTACATCGGCGCGGCGGGGGGAGAGTGCAAGGGTTGGCGCCTATTCGAGCGGCTCGACATCCACCGACACCGCCATGTTCTGCGCGCCGGATCCCAGCACGATGCCGTCGATCGGGGCAATGTCGGTATAGTCGCGGCCGATCGCGATGATGACATGGTCGCTCGCCATCCAGATGCCGTTGGTCGGATCGACCCCGACCCAGCCGCGCTCCGGCCCGCACCACAACAGCACCCAGGCATGGGTCGCGTCGGCCCCGACGAGGCGCGGCTGACCGGGCGGCGGGAGGGTGCGCAGATAGCCGGAGGCATAGGCGGCGGGGAGACCGGCGGCGCGCAGGCCCGAGATCATGATCTGCGCGAAGTCCTGACATACGCCGCCGCGCTTCAGGAATGCTTCGTGCGGAGGCGTGTCGACCAGAGTCGCGGTCGGATCGAAGTCGAACTCGCTCTGGATGCGGCGGGCGAGGCCGATGGCGGCGTCCAGCGCGCCGCGTTGCGGGTCCAGTTCCTGCGCGCACCACTCCGCAATGTCGCGGTCGAGCGGGATCAGGGGCGAGGGGAAGAGATAGGAGGCGGGGCTGGCTGGTCCTGCATCGCGGCTGGCGCGCGCCTGCGCGGCGATCTGCGCCAGCGTCGGATCATTCGGCGCGGGCAGCGGCACCGGGCGGTCGACGGTGATGGTGCAGCGGCTTTCGATCGTCAGGCTGCGCACCGCCTGAGTCACCACCAGCCGGACGACATTGGCGAGGCCAGCCTCGGCGCGGGCGGGCGCGGTATCGCCGCCGGGCTCGATGCTCAGGCTATAGTCGTGCAGCTGCTGCCCCGACCAGTGGATCGGCTTCAGCCGCAGGTTGCAGCGGGCGAAGCCGACCGGCTCGCCATAGTCGAATGTCGTGACGTGGCGGATGGCGTAGCGCATCAGCCGACCACGAGCCCGGAGGCGCGCAGCGGTTCCGATCCGTGGAGGAAATAGCGGCGCGCGACCGCGTTCGACAGCGCGGCGAGCTTGTTGCCGATCGCGTAAAGCTGGTCGTTGCCGAAATGCGCCGCCTGCGCGGTCGCGACCATCGCGGCGAGTTCGCGCGCAAGCCCCTGTTGCGGCTCGGCGAGGCCGTCGTCGGACAGCACCGGCAGCGCGTCGAGATGCGCGACGATCGCCTCCACCTGAAACGCGATGCCGCGCGGATTGCCGGGGTCGAGCGCGATCAGGTCGAGCGCGGGCACGCGGGCGATGCCGGTCAGGTAACGCTGGCGATAGCTGATCTGGCTGTCGGCAAGATCGAGCAGCGCGGAGAGGTCGTCGCTCGTCGCATCGGGCTGACCCAATGCGAGCAGCGCCGAAACGGTCGCCACCGCGCGCTCGATCCGGCGGCCGAGATCGTGGAAGCGCCAGGCATCGGTGCGGCCCATATGTTCGGACGACAGCCCCGCCAGCGCCGAATAGCGCCGCTGGAGCGACCCCGCCCGATCGAGCGCGCCGCCGCGCGTCGGATAGGGCGCGTCGAGCAGGCGGATCATGTCGGCGGCAAGCCGGTCGCGGCTGACCGCGCCGATCGCGCGCGCCTGACGGTTGATCGCGCGGACGCTGTACCAGCCATCGGCGGCGTCCATCGCGATTTCGGCAAAGCGGGTGAGGTGCGCGCGACCGAGGCTGTCGGGCGCGGGTGCCGCCCCCGCCTCCACCACCAGCCCGACCAGCCGCCCAACCGTGTCGGCGGCGAGCGCAGCGCCGCTGTCGGCGCTGATCGAATGGCCGAGCAGCGCGCGGACCACGCCCAGTCGCGCCTCGCCGCGCTCAAGATAGCGGCCGAGCCAGTAGAGATTGTCGGCAACGCGGCTGGGCAGGGTGCCGGGATTGCGGCGCAGCTGGGTGGTATCGCTCGGCTGGAGCAGGGTCACCGGTGCGACCGGCGCGTCGCCATGGATCACGACATCGGCGGACCAGTTGCCCTCCCCCATCACCGCCGCACGCGCGTCGGGCTTGTCGCCGATCTGCGCGAAGCCGCCGGGCATGACATGCCAGCTGCCGTCCGCTCCGCGCGCCGCGAACACGCGCAGCGTGAAGGGTCGCGCTTCGAGCCGCCCGTCGCTGACCACCGGCATGGTCGAAAGGCGCACGACCTCCTGCCCGACATAATCCTGCGGGCGGCGTTCGAAGTCGGCGAGCAGCGCGGCGCGGGTGTCGGGCGACAGTGCCGATCCCAGCATCGCGTCGGACAGGACATTGGTCGCGACGCCGAATGCGGGAGCGATCACCATATTGTCGAGGTCGCTCGCGACTTCGGCGCATTCGCGCGGCTGGCCGCACCACCAAGTCGCGATATTGGCGAGCTTCAGGCTCTCGCCGGTCAGCCGCGCGCAGACGCGCGGCAGGAAGGCGGCGAAGGCGGGTGCCTCCAGCATCCCCGCGCCGGGCGAGTTGGCGATCACCACCTCCCCCTGCGCCATCGCGTCGATCAGTCCCGGCACCCCGATCGCCGAATGCGAATCGAACGCGAGCGGGTCGATCATCCGAGGATCGACGCGCCGCCACAGCGCATCGACGCGCTTCAGCCCCGCGATGGTGCGCAGATAGACCCGGTCGTCGAGCACGGCGAGGTCGCCGCCCTCTACCAGCAGGAAACCGAGATAGCGTGCGAGATGCGCCTGTTCGGCATAGCTGGGGTTGAGGCGTCCCGGCGTCAGCAGCCCGATGCGCGGATCGCTGCGGCGGCAACGCGCGGCGATGCCTTCGCGAAACGCCGCGAAGAACGGCGCATGCCGCTCGATATTGAGCCGTTCCTGCAACCCGCCCAGCATGCGCGCGATGGCGAGCCGGTTTTCCAGCGCATAGCCCGCCCCCGCCGGCGCGCGCAGATGATCGGCGAGCACCCGCCACTCGCCCGCCGGGCCCCGGCACAAGTCGAACGCGACAAAGTGGAGGTGGCATCCGCCAGGCGGCTCCAGCCCCATCATCGGACGCAGGAAATAGGGGCTGCCGGTCAACAGGCTCGCGGGCAGGCTGCCGCCCTGAACTAGCGTCTGCGGGCCGTAGCAATCGGCGAGCACCGCTTCGAACAGCTCGGCGCGTTGCGCCACGCCAGCCTCGATCCCCTGCCATTCGGTCTTGTCGATCAGCAGCGGGACGGGCGACAGGGGCCAGGGGCGCTCCTCCCCCTCCCCCGCGATGCGGAAGCCGGTGCCGATATCTTCGGCATGGCGCTGCGCCTTTTCGCGCGCGGCGGTCAGATCTTCGCCCGCGCGTTCGGCCAGTTCCTCCAGCGCCGCGTTCCACGCCGGATCGTCGAGCCCGGCGGCGTAGAGCATATCGGTCGCGGGCGTGGCGGCGCGATAATCGGTCAGCCAGCGCCGCGCGATCGTCGCCGTGTCATATGTGTCCGCCACAGCGATCGCCATTCAGTGCCCCCTTCGACGGACTGTGTGTGACGGGCCATGCTCGCGGGTGCAACAAGCTTTAGGCTTGCCGGGCTAAAAAGTCGGGCAGCACCTGATCCGCCTGTCCCCAACCGGCGAGCGCGCGACCGGTTGCGCGGTCGAGCAGCATGGCGGCGTCGCGCACGGTGAAGCGTTGCGCGCTGTCGGCGTCGCGCAGCTCGCTCCAGCTCAACGGCGCGGAAACCGGCGCGCCGGGGCGGGCACGCGCGACATAGGGCATGACTGCGGTGCTGCCGCGCTGGTTGCGCAGATAGTCGATGAAGATGCGGCCCTTGCGCTCGGCTTTTTTGAGGTTGGCGGTGAAGCGGTCCGGCTCGGCCTGTGCCAGCGCGCGGGCGAAGCGTTCGGCGAAGGATTTGGCTTCGGGCCATTCCGCCTGCGGGGTCAGCGGCACGATGACGTGAACACCCTTGCCCCCGGTCAGCATCGGCCAGCTGGTGAGGCCGAGATCGGCGAGATGCCGTTTCAGATCCGCCGCCGCCGTCTTCACCTTGGCGAAGTCGAGCCCCTCGTCCGGGTCGAGATCGAATACCAGCCGGTCGGGCTTTTCGACATCCTCGACCCGGCTGCCCCAGCCGTGAAATTCGATCGTCCCCATCTGGACACAGGCGCGCACGCCGTCGGCATCTTTGAGGTAGAGATAGGGTTCGACCGACCCGTCCTTTTCGCGAATGTCGACATGATGGACATGTTCGCCGAAGCTGCCTGCGTCGTGCTTCTGAAAGAAACATTGCTTGGCGCGGCCCTGCGGACAGCGCACCAGGCTGACCGGGCGGTTGGTGAGCCAGGGCAGCAAGATTGGCGCGACGGCGGCATAATAGTCCGCGAGCTGACCCTTGGTGATCTTTGAATCGGGGAAGATCACGCGGTCGGGGTTGCTGATCTTCACATCGCTCTCCGGTGCGGCGGGCGGCGGCGCGGCGGTTTCGGTCACGACCTGATCGACGGATTTGTCGTCGCGCAGTGCGATGAAGCTGGCATGGCGGACGACATTCTCGGCGGTGAATTCGGCGAAGGCGACCTCCGCGACCAGCTTGGGCGTGACCCAATGCGCCCCGCGCGCCGCGACCTTGGGGACGTCGACCGGCGGCGTCTTGCGCTCGATCCGGGCGAGCTTGTCCATCAGCGCCGCGGAGTTGGTCGCGTTGAACCCGGTCCCGACCTTGCCCGCGTATCGCAGCGCGCCATCTTCATGCACGCCGAGCAGCAGCGAGCGCAGCCCGCGTCCGCTCGCGCTGCTGGGCAGCCAGCCGACAATCACGAACTCCTGCCGTCGCGTGCATTTGGTCTTGAGCCAGCTCTTGGACCGCGTCCCGCGATAGGGAGCGTCGGCGCGCTTCGAAATCACGCCCTCATGCCCCTCACGGCACATCGCCTCGAACAGTTTCTCGCCCGCGCCCAGCACATGTTCGGAGAATTGGATGCGCGGATCGGCCCCGGCGACGAGCGCGCGGAGACGCTCCTTGCGCTCGATCTGGGGGAGCACGGCGATGTCCTCCCCGTCCAGTTCCAGCAGGTCGAAGGCGAAGAAGGCGAGGTCGCCGCGCCCTTCGGACAGGGTTTCCTGCAGCGTCGAGAAATCGGGCTTGCCGTCCTTGAATGCGACCACCTCGCCATCGATCAGCGCCGAGGCGGCGGGGAGCGTGGCAGCGGCTTCCGCGATGCGCGCAAACTTGTCGGTCCAGTCGAGGCCCGACCGCGTGAAGACCTTTGGCCCGCCCTTCCCCAGAGCGACCATCGCGCGGTAGCCGTCATATTTCATCTCGTGCAGCCAGCCGTTTCCGGCGGGGACCGCATCGACCAGCGTGGCGAGCTGAGGGTCGCGGAAGTTGGGGCGTTTGCCGCCTGACATCTGGCTCTTCGCGACCTTCGGCGCTGCGGCCTTATGCTGTCGCGCAGGTTTGACCCCCTCCTCGATCTCCAGCATCGTCCGCCCGGTGGCGACGCTGGTCAGCGCCGTCTCCACCAGCGTATCGGTCGCGCCAGCATAGGCGTCGTCGATCTTGCGCAGCAGCCAGTTCTCACGTTTCTCCTTCCCGCGCGGCTTGAGGCGGATCAGCAGCCATTCGCCCTTCATCCGCTCGCCATCCAGGGTGAAGTGGAGATGGCCCTTGTCCAGATCCTTGGCGCTCTTCCCCGGCACCGGCGCCCAGGTCCCGCGATCCCATAGCATCACCGTGCCGCCGCCATATTCGCCCTTGGGGATCGTCCCCTCGAACGTCGCATAGGACATCGGGTGATCCTCGGTGCGCACCGCCAGCCGCTTTGCGCCGGGATCGAGGGTGGGGCCGCGCGTCACCGCCCAGCTTTTGAGCACCCCGTCGACTTCCAGCCGGAAATCCCAGTGGAGGCGGGTCGCGTCATGCTTCTGCACTATGAAGGTGCGGCCTTCACCCTTGCCGATCTCGCCGCGCGGCTCCGCCGTCTTCGCGAAATCGCGCATCGCATTGTATTTTGCGAGCGGGTCAGTCTTGGCCATCGCGTCGTCCCGCAAAGGCCCTGTCCTCGATCCAGCCGAACAGGGTGAGCAGCAGCACCGACCCGACCGTGCCGATCACCGCAATCGGATAAAGCCCGGCGCCGAACGCGATGCCGATCGATGCGGCAAGCCAGATATGGGCGGCGGTGGTGAGGTTCTTCACCTCGCCCCTGGAGAAGACGATGAGCGCGCCTCCGATCACGCCGGCCATGGCGGCGGTTCCCTCGATCACGCGGAGCGGATCGGCCTGCGATTCCTCACCGCCCAGCTGATAGTAGAGCGCCAGCGCGCAGACCGTGATGAGCGCGGCGGAGAAGCACAGGATCGCGTGCGTACGCAGCCCCGCGCCATGCCCGCGCACCTCACGATCGAGCCCCAGCAGCAGGCCTGCAACGGCCGCGCCGGCGAGCCGCAGCCACGGATCCCAGTTGAGTGCGTCGAAGGTGATCGGCGGGTTCAACTCCATCGCGTCACGCCCGCTTGCGCGCCGGGGCCTTTTTGGCCGGAGCCTTTTTTGCGGGGGTCTTCGCCGCAGATGCCTTCTTAGCCGCGCCGGGTTTTTCGAGGCTCTTCTTGAGCGCGGCCATCAGGTCGACGACATTGCCGCCACGCGGGTCGCCGCCCGAGTCCTTGTCCTCGATGATCTTGCGGTTGCCCTTCTGCTTCTTCTTGCGGTCGATCAGCCCCTTGAGCGCATCGACATAGCGGTCGTGGAAGGTCGCGGGGTCGAACTTCGCGGCCTTTTTCTCGATCAGCGACTCGGCGAGGCCGAGCAGTTCCGCGTCAGGCTCGATATCGGGAATGTCGCGGAAATAACCCTGTGCCTTGTTGACCTCATCGGCGTAGCGGAGCGTTTCGAGCACCATGCCGCGCCCGCACGGCTTGAGGCTCACCACATATTCACGACCGCGCATCGCGAGCTGGCCGAGGCCGACCTTGCGCGTGCGCTTCAACGCCTCGCGCAGGACGACGAACGCCTCTTCGGCAAGGTCGTCGGCAGGGACGACGAAATAGGGCTTTTCATAATAGAGGACGTCGATCTCGTGCGCGTCGACGAACTGGGTCAGTTCCAGCGTCTTCTTCGACTCCAGCTTGACCGCGTCGATCTCGTCCTGGTCGAGCAGGACATAATGGCCCTTTTCATATTCGAAGCCCTTCATGATCTCGTCGGTGTCGATCGGGCCGATGCCGGGCACGACCTTCTCGTACTTGACCCGCTTGCCCGAAGGTTCGTGGACCTGATGAAAGGCGACCTGTGCGCCGGATTTGGTTGCGCTGTAGATTTCCACGGGGATCGAGACCAGCGCCAGTCGGATCTGACCCTGCCAATAGGCGCGCGCTGCCATTCAAACCTCCCTCGTTGCGAGGCCGATTCAAAGCGTGAGGGCGGGAGTCGTTCCGAAGTCCGGCGACAACTTGCCGCGTGACCTCGGCAACACCTCTGCTACACATTTGCGATGATGCTGCATTTCGCCGCGCTCGACTGGCTGGTGGTCGCGCTTTACCTCGCCGTGCTGGCCGGGCTGTCCTGGCATTTCAACCGGGTCGAGACGCGCAATGCGGGGGACTATTTCCTGGCAGGGAACAGCGTTCCAGCCTGGCTCGCGGCGGTTTCGGTGCTCGCGACCAACCAGTCTGCGGCGACCTTTCTGGGTGCCCCGGATTACGGGTATCGCAGTGATTACAGTTACCTCGGCGCGGTGCTGGGCGCGATCCTCGCCGCCTTCTTCGTCGCGCATGTCCTGATCCCGCGCTTTTACGCGCTGCGCGTCGCGACGGTCTATGAGCTGCTCGAGACGCGCTACAGCCCACGCGCGATGCGCTGGGCGGGTGGCATGTATCTGGCGGGGCGGATCCTGTCCGGGGGGCGCGCGCGTCTATCTGGCGGCGATCGCGATCGCGATGGTCGGGTTCAACGCGATCGACGCCGGGTCGATCATCCTGTCGGCGGCGGCGGTGATGCTCGCCAGCCTTGCCTTCACGCTGCGCGGCGGCCTCAAATCGGTGATCTGGAACGATTTCGTCCAGTTCATCGTCTATGCCGGTGCAGCGGTCGCGGTACTGATCTTCCTGCGCGCCGCGATCCCGCTCGACAATGCGGCGCTGATCGATGCGCTGCGCAATGCGCCCGACGGCACGAACAAGTTGCGGCTGTTCGATTTCTCGACCGATCTTGCCAAGCCGTTCACCGTGCTGGCGGCGGTCACCGGGCTGTTCCTGCTCAATACCGCCAGCTCGGGACTCGACCAGGACACCACCCAGCGTCTGCTTGCCAGTCCGGACGCCAGGACCGGCGCACGCAGCCTGATCTTGTCGGCCCTGGCCAGCGTGCCCGTAATCGCGATCTTCGTGACGATCGGGCTGTTGCTCCACATCTTCTACAATCGTCCCGACCTGATGGGCGCGACCAACACGGTGTCGGCCCAGTTCGCCGGCGAGAAGATCACGGTGTTCGTCCACTATATTCTGACGCAATTGCCGCCCGGCCTGCGCGGGCTGGTGACGATCGGGGTGATCGCGGCGGCGGTGTCGACCGTCACATCCGCCCTCAATTCGATGTCGTCGGTGCTGGTGAGCGATTTCTACCGACCTTGGCGCGAGGCGCATGGCGGCGCGGCGGATCGCCACTATGTCCATGCCGGGCGCTGGGGCATGGCGGCGGTCGCGGTGGCGATGTTCGCGACCGCAGTGCTGAGCTATTACTGGCAGAAGCACAGCGACATGCCGCTGCTGGAGTTCGTGCTGTCGGTGATGGTGTTCGCCTATGCCGGGCTGCTTGGCGTCTATGGCGTCGCGCTGTTCAGCACGCGCGGCAATACAGCGTCGGTGATCGCGGCATTGCTCACCGGTTTCGTGACCGTATTCCTGCTCCAGCCCTTCGCCCTGGGGCCACAAGGTCTCGCCTTCCCCTATCTGCTGTGCATCGGCACGGCGGCTGCAGCGATCGTCGCGGCGATTCCGCAGGGCAAGAAATCCGCTTGACTCGTGTCATGGATACCTGACATATAGTCACCCGTGACTGACATATTGTCAGGGAAAAGTGACGCATGCGGAACCGCCTGAAAGTGCTGCGCGCCGAACGCGACTGGAGCCAGTCCGAGCTGGGCGGGCATCTCGGCGTGTCGCGCCAGGCGGTGAATGCGATCGAGACGGGGAAATACGACCCCTCGCTCCCGCTTGCCTTTCGCATTGCGCGGCTGTTCGATTTGAGGATCGAGGAGATTTTCGATGACACGGAGCACGACCATGGCGAATGATCCCCGCCCCGGCATCGCCGCAGCAAGGGCACGCAGCCGGCGGCTGAGCTTCATCATCGGCGGATTGATGGCGGCGGGCGGCGTGATCGGCTTCCTCTCGGCCTTTTTCGAGGTCGAGGGCGGCGGCTTTCTTGAGGGCATTCCGGCCGCTTGGGCAATCGTCGCCTCCGCCGTGCTGCTGGTCGCGCTCGGCTATGGCGGGTGGCGCTATCACCTCGCCACCGACGAGCTCGACCGGCGCGACAATCAATGGGCCTCGGCGGTCGCGCTAAACCTCTACATCGCCGGCTATGCCTGCTGGTATCTGTGGTGGCGCGGTGGACTGGTGCCCGAGCCCCAGCATGAGGGCGTGTTCGTCGCGACGATGATCGCGATGCTGCTTGCCTATGGCTACAAGAAATTACGTCCCTGATTGACCCCAAATCATTGGTATCGGAGTAAATTATGATCAAGATGCTATCGCGCACCGGCACTGCCCTTGCGCTGCTGTTCGTCACCCCCGCCGCGCTGGCGCAACAGGCGCCCGCCCCTGCCCCGGTGGCGCAGCTCAAGGATTCCGACCCCGCACTCTGGGTCGTCAAGGACGAGGACACGACGATTTATCTGTTCGGCACGATCCACGTCCTGCCAGCGGGCCTCAGCTGGTTTGACGAGGCGGTGAAGAAGGCGTTCGACGAGAGCAGCGAGATGGTGACCGAGATCGGCGAGATGCCGGATCCCGCCAGCGTCCAGCCGCTGATCCTCAAATATGCCGTCAGCACGGCCGGTCCGACCCTTACTGAACGCCTGCCCGCCGACAAGCGCGCCGCCTTTGCCAAGGCCGTCGCCGATGCCGGATTGCCCGCGCAGGCGGTCGAGCGGTTCCAGCCCTGGTTCGCCGCCAGCCAGCTCAGCCTCGTCGCGCTGATGAAGGCGGGCTATAATCCCGCATCGGGCGCGGAAACCGCGCTCAGCGAAGCGGCCAAGGCGGCGAACAAGCCGGTTTCGGGGCTTGAGAGCATCGAGATGCAGTTCGGCTTTTTCAACAGCCTCTCGGAAGCCGCGCAGATTCAGTTCCTCAGCGAAACGCTCGAGCAGCTCGGGCAGGTCGGGCCGGAATTCGCCAAGATGGTCGCGGAATGGTCGGAAGGCGATGCCGAGGGTCTGGCCGCGATCATGAACGAGGCGCTGCGCAGCTCGCCCGAGCTCAGCAAGATGCTGCTCGCCGACCGCAACGCGCGCTGGGCCGAGTGGATCGACACGCGGCTCGACAAGCCGGGAGTCGTGTTCATGGCGGTCGGTGCGGGCCACCTTTCCGGGCCGGACAGCGTTCAGGTCATGCTGGAGAAGCGCCAGATCAAGACCCAGCGAATCGAGTATTGAGCCTTGGCTCCCCTCCCTGAAAGGAGGGGAGCCAAATGCAGGACGCCCTAAAACAAATCCGGCTGGCAGACCGGCTTGAACTCCGGACCCCGGCCGCGGCGGCGGTCTAGTTCGACCTGTGCAGTGTAGCGAATGTCCTCGTCGCGATCCTGCAGGAAGGCGTCGAGCGATTCGTCGTCGATCTCGCTCCATTCCTTCCCGCGATCCGGGCCGTAACGGACGCGCGGGAGCAGACCGGGCAGCTTCGACCATTCGATCAGCTGCGCGACGCTCGCTTCGTTCAACATGTCGCGCAGATGGTGCGCGGTCACATAGGCGTCGGGAAAGGCGCGGTGCGCGGGCAGGCCGCGCTCATGCTCCAGCCCCTCGGGCATGCGGTAATAGCGCAGGAACTGGTTCGAGAAGCCCGGACTGTCGCGCCACAGCCGCAGCGCGCATTTATACGTGCAGATCCAGTCTGCCCCGCGTGTCAGCGACGGGGTGCAGAACTGCTCCTCGAAGCTCGCGCGATGCGCCGCCAGCGCGACGCGGCGCGGCCAGGGATCGAGCACCGGGCGCGCGACATCGTGCCACCATGATGCGTCGGCGACATCCTCATCGCGGATATGGTGGATCGCCATGGTCAGCGGCGGGATCGGGCGGCCGGGATTGACGAGGCGCGCGCCGCCCTCCCCTCCAGCGCCCAACGGCCGTCCTTGCCCAGCACGACATCCTGCCACCCGATCTCGCACACGCCATGCTGGGGCGGGGCGTTGCCGGTGGTTTCGAGGTCGATGACGCGGATGATCTGGGGGGCGGGGGAGCCATGCCCCCATGTGGCCTGCGCCGCCGCGATTTGCCAGCCCCGACCGGTGCGGACTGTCCCGCCCTGTCAGAGATCGTCGCTGGTGCGCGGCGCGCGGCGCGATAGGATCGCCCCATGCACCTGCTGCGCCGCCTGTTGCTGTTCCTGACGCTGACGCTGGCCAGCCCGGCGCTGGCGGGCGTTTCGCTCTCGCCGGCGACCGCACGAGCCCCGCGCTGCATCGAACTCGCCGGGGGCGATGCCGCCCGTGCCCGCTACATCGCCGCGCGCCGCGCGGAGCTGGCCGCGTGCGACCCGGCCAAACCCACGCTGCAATGCGCGACGAGCTGGGGACAGCTGCTGGTCGCGTCGCGCGATCCCGGCGACCTTTGGGTGGCGGAACGCTATGCCCCGCTGTTCCATACCGACCGCCGCCCGATGACGCGCACGGCGCAGCTGGTCCGCACCTATCTGCACCTCGCCAGCGGGATGGAGCAGCAGGCCTGCTTCATGGAGGGTGAACCACTGTACCGGCTGGCGCTCGCGCTGCTTGAGGCGGAGAAGGCGCAGCACGTTGAGGTCGCGGATGTCTATCAGGCGCTTGCCTGGAATCTGAATTATCAGGAACGGCATCGCGAGGCGGAAGCGATGATGCGCACGACGCTCGCCCTGCGCGCCCGGGTGCTGCCAGTCGGAGATCGGGACATCCTGCAGGCTCGGCAGGACATCGCCTATTTTCTGGAGGACCAAGGTCGCTTCGCCGAGGCCGAGGCCACATATGCGCCTTTGCTCGCCGCACGCGCCCACCCTGTCGACAACAGAGGCCGTCTCGAACTGGCCGTGACCTACACCAATCTGGGCTACAATATCGCCAGCCAAGGTCGGCTCGCGGAGGGCGAAGCGATATTTCGCAAGGGGCTCGAAGCCTCTGCGCTGCTGGTTGGCGAGGATGATCCCGGCGTGGCGCGGGGGCGGACTTATGTCGCCGGTATCATCGCGAAACAGGGCCGGATGGATGAGGCCGAGACCTGGTATCGCAAGGCGTTCGCCGTGCTGATCAGACGTCCGGCGCTGGATCCGGATCGCGCGCGGGTGATCCTTGGCCTCGCGCGGCATCTTCAGGCGACAGGGCGGGAGCCGAAAGAGGTCCGCTCGCTGCTGCTCGTCGCCGCAGCCGATGCGCGCCTCAGGCTTCAGTCCCATACAGGCTTCTCCCGCGACGCGCAGGCGGCGGTGGAGCGCAGCGCTCCGATCTATACTGCGCAGGTCCGTGCGGCTTGGGATCTGGCCCACCCTGCTTCCCGCTAGAACGCCGCTCGTCAAACCGCGTCGATAGTTGGTCGAAACGCGATTTCAGCCCCTTGCCTCTCGTGTCTTGCTGGCATAGATCACCCATTTGACTACGAATGTAGTCGAGTGAGCCTGGAGAAAGACATGACCCTGTTGCACGCCGTATCGGCGATCGCCCTGATCGCTTCGGCACCGGCCTATGCGCAGGTCGCCGCTGCTGTCGATGACGGAGCGGAGCGCGAAGACACCGGCGGCGCGACGGCAGCGGCGGCGGGGCGTCAGGTGTTCGAGGCGGCGTATTTCGCGCCCTTCGCCCCCTCCACCGCGCTCGACATCGCCAATCGCGTGCCCGGCTTTGCGATTCAGGAAACCGATGCCGAAGTGCGCGGCTTCGGTTCGGCGGCCGGCAACGTGGTCATCAACGGCCAGCGCCCCAGTTCGAAGAGCGACCCGCTGACCACCATCCTTTCCCGCATTCCGGCCAGCCAGGTGCTGCGCGTCGAGCTCGGGCCGGGCGACGGGTTCGGCGCGGAATATGCGGGCAAGGCACAGGTGCTGAACCTGGTGCTCGGCAACCGCGGCGGCATGTCGGGCACGGTGACGGCGTCGGTGCTGCGCGACTATACCGGCAAGGTCGCGCCAGAGGGCAGCATCTCTACGCTGATCCGCAGCGGGCGATCGACGTTCAACGTCGCGCTGGCCCTCGACAACGACTTCACCACCGAGCACGGCTACGACCGGATCACTGCGGTGCCGAACGGTGCGCTGCTCGAATATCGGGTCAAGGAAAACCGGATCAACGCTCCCAATGGCGCGCTGTCGGCATCCTGGTCGTTCAACGACGGTGCATATCGCACCGCCAACCTCAACGGCCGCATCTTCCTGGACCGGTTCAAGCTGGATCAGGACAATGACGTAACCCCGGCGACCGGGCCAGTGCGCGACGACCGGCTGAGCCAGCGTTTCGACCGCGATATCTATGAGCTAGGCGGCGACGTCACGCGCCCCTTTGCCGGGGGCGGGATCAAGCTGATCGGCCTCGCCACGCGCCGCTACCGTGACAATCGCGAGCTGTCGCTCAATCGCATCACCGGTACCGTCACCGGCGGCTATGAGCAGGAGCTTGACGACACGCTGGAGGAGACGCTCGCGCGGCTCGTCTGGACCCGCCCCGACCTTGGCGGCTGGTCGGTCGAGACGGGCGCAGAGGGGGTGATCAACCGGCTGGAGAGCAAGGTCGACCTGTTCCTGCTCGGCGCGGGCGGGGCACGGACGCGGATCGACCTGCCGGTCGACGACGCGGTCGTGCTGGAGCGGCGCGGCGAACTGTTCCTCAACGCCGGACGCGGGATCGGCAAGGGGCTGCGGCTCGACCTGGGTGCGACCTTCGAAACGTCCCGCATCACCGTGTCGGGCGATGCGACGTCGGAGCGCGCGCTGAGCTTTCTCAAGCCCAAGCTGGTGCTCGACTGGCGATCGGGCAACTGGCACGTCAACTGGCTGGCCCAACGCTTCGTCGCGCAGCTGCAGTTCGAGGATTTCATCTCGAGCGCAGAGTTGAGCAACGACCGCGTCAATGGCGGCAACGCCAACCTCCTCCCCCAGCGCGGATGGGAGACTCAGCTGACGGTCGAGCGCAAGTTCCTGGGCGACGGGCTGATCAAGGTCGATCTCGGCTATCAGCGGGTCGAGAAGGTTCAGGATCGCGTACCGACCCCCGAAGGATTCGATGCGCCGGGCAATCTGGGCACCGGCCATGTCTATATCGCGCGCAGCCGAATCGACGCGCCGCTTGCCAAATTGGGCATCAAGGGCGGGCGGCTCAGCATCTATAATTCGATGGTCGCGACTTCGGTGCAGGATCCCTATACCGGCCGCGATCGGCCCTTTTCAGGTTATACCGGCTTCGTCCACGAAACCAGCTTTCGGCAGGATCTGGGCAGCTTCGCCTGGGGCTTTTCGGTCTTCGCCAACAGCGGCTCCAGCTTCTATCGCCGGAACGAGGTCGATGCGAACCGGATGGTCCCGCCCTATGTCACCGCCTTCGCCGAATGGCGGCCGTCAAAGGCGACGACGGTCACCTTTGCGCTCGACAATGCGACCGGAACCCCGGGGACGCGCGAACGGACTTTCTACACCCCGGATCGCTCCGCCCTCACGCCCACAGCGGTCGAATATCGCAGCCGCAACAAGCACATCGTGCCGTCGCTGACGGTGAAGCATAGCCTGGGATAACGGCTCATCGGGTTGCGGCGACCCAGCGCGCGATCAATGCGCCAAGCGCGGCGCGCTTCGTCTCGATCGTCGGGGGATCGCGCAACGTCACCACCCCGCGATCCGCTGCCGGCCAGCTGGCGAGACCATCGGGATCGGCGAAGCTGAAGCCTGCAACATCCCTGGATGCAACACCGCGATGCAGGACAATGCGGACCCCGCCCTTGCGCTCGATCCCCAGCGTGACCTTGTGATCCGCGCCGTCGCGAAAGCTGGGCGCGTTCCACTTGATTTCTTCGACCAACTCCGGGGCAGCGTCGATGACGATCGCGCGCAGGGCATCGACCATTGCCCGATCCCCCGGACCGAGCGCGTCAAGCCATGTTACGACGGCAGCGTTCAATGCCCCGCCTGCGGCCCGCGCTCGAGCCCGCTGGCAGCGAGCTGGGCGTCGATCATGGCCAGGAGGCGTTCCAGCGCTGCCTCGTCCTTCGCCTCGGCGCGGGCGACCAGCACGTCCTGGGTGTTCGACGCGCGCAGCAGCCACCAGCCATCGGGGGTATTGACCCGCGCACCATCGGTGTCGTTGACGTCCGCGCCCGAGTCCTTGAGCCGCGCCAGCACCTCGTCGATCACCGCGAACTTGCGGCTTTCATCGACTTGGAAGCGCATTTCGGGGGTGTTGACGATTGCGGGCATCGCGCTGCGGATGTCGCTCATCGACTGGCCGATCAGGTGCACCGCGTTGATCAGCTGGACCGCGGCATAATGTGCATCGTCGAACCCGTAATAATCCTGCGCGAAGAAGATATGGCCGCTCATCTCGCCCGCGAGCGGTGCGCCGGTTTCCTTCATCTTGGTCTTGATCAGGCTGTGGCCGGTCTTCCACATCAGCGGCTGGCCGCCCAGCTCGGCGATGCGGTCGTACAGTGCCTGGCTGGCCTTCACGTCCGCGATGATCGTCGCGCCGGGATCCTTGCGCAGCACAGGTTCGGCCAGAATGGACAGAAGCTGATCGCCCCAGATCACGCGGCCCTGCCCGTCGATCGCGCCGATCCGGTCGCCGTCGCCGTCGAAGGCCAGTCCGAAATCGAGGTTCTTCTCCGCGACCAGTGCCTTGAGGTGCGCCAGATTCTTCTCTTCGGTGGGATCGGGATGATGGTTGGGGAAATTGCCGTCCACATCGGTGAACAGCGTGTGATGCTCACCCGGAAGCAGCTGGACCAGCTTCTCGATCACCGGACCCGACGCGCCATTGCCGCAGTCCCAGCCGATGCGGAAGGTGCCGCCCGAATATCCCGCGAGCAGGCGACCGACATAATCGTCGAGGATATCGGCGTCGGCGACGGTGCCCTCGCCCTCTTCCCAATCGCCCTCCGCGGCCATCTTGCCCAGTGTCTGGATGTCGGCCCCAAAGAACGGACGGTGCTGAAACACCATCTTGAAGCCATTATAATCGCCGGGATTATGGCTTCCGGTTATCTGGATGCCACCATCCACTTCTAGTACCGCTTCGGCATAATAGAGCATCGGCGTTGCGCCGAGCCCGATCCGCACCACGTCGCAGCCCGACGCAGTCAGCCCCTCGATCAGCGCCGCCTCCAGCACCGGCGAGGAGACGCGCCCGTCGCGGCTGACCGCCACCCGATGTCCGCCCGCGCGGCGCAGCAGGGTGGCGAAGCCGCGCCCGATCGCGCGCGCATCGTCCGGCCCCAGCGTCTTGCCCACGATTCCGCGGATGTCGTACTCGCGCAGCGAGGTCGGATCGAAACGATGGGTCATTGGGCCTCCAGGGAAATCGACGCGCTTCATTTCGCGCGCGTTACGCAAAGTTCAACCGTCAAACGCGGCTGACAGCAATGCGTTTCAGTTTTTTGGTTTCAACAGCGTGTCGCGCGCAGCGTTGACTTGACGTGTCAGCTCGGGCGAGCCGCCGCGATCCGGATGGACATTGGCGATCAGACGGCGGTGCGCGGCGCGGATCTCGTCCGGCTGCGCACCCGGCGCGATGCCGAGGATTGAAAGGGCTTCCGCCTCCGCCGGATCGCGCGGCTGCGGCGCAGGTGGCGGCTTTGGGGTTCCGGGCATCGGGCGCCCCCAACCATGCCACAGTCGAAAGCCGAGCCAGCACACCAGCAGGGCGATCAGAAACTTCGCGATCATGCGAAGAGCGGCATCGCCGACTCAAGTTCGGGCAAGGCGAGGCCCGCCATCATCTCGCGCAGCTCCTGCCGCGCGGCGACATGGGCGAGGCCCATTTCGCCGAACTCGCGGCTGTCGAGCATTGTCAGCCCCTTGGGGAACAGCTCGCGATAGATCACGCGCTCCGACAGGCCGGGGATGACGCGGAAGCCGACGCGCTTGGCGAGCTGGTCGATCGCCTCCGACACGCGCTTCATGTTGCGCGCCTCGATATGCTGCATCCGGTTGCGCAGGACGACCCAGTCGATCGTCTGGCCGTCGGCCTTGGCGCGGCGCTTGCGCGAATCCCAGATCAGCTCCGAATAGAAGCTCGGCCGGGTGACCCGGAAGGTATCGGGATCGACCTGCCCGATCAGGTCGAAATCGACGAAGCTGTCGTTCATCGGCGTCACCAGCGTGTCGGCATTGGTGATCGCGATCCGCCCGAACTTGTCGTCGCGCCCCGGCGTGTCGATGATCAGGAAGTCGGTATCCTGCCCCAGCCGCTCCAGCGATTCGGAGAAGCGCGCGATATTCTCGCCATCATGCGTCTCGTACCGCGGCATCGGCAGCGGTCGTCCGGCGCGTTCCATCGTCTGAAGCCGATTGTCGAGATAGCGGCCCATCGTCCGCTGGCGATGGTCGAGGTCGAAACACGACACCCGCGCGCCCTTCATCGCGAGCGCGATCGCGGTGTGGACAGCGGTCGTGGATTTGCCGGTCCCGCCCTTTTCGTTGGCGAAGACGATCACGTGCAGCGAGTTCGATGCGTCGGTCACTCAACTTCCCTGATTGAACACCCGGCCCGCCCCCCATAGAAGGCCGCCCTTCGTTCCATATCCAAGGCATTGTGCGCGTGCAAACCATCCGTCAGCTCTCCGACCTCCGCGATGCCGTTTCGGGATTTCGCGCCAATGGGGAGCGGATCACCTTCGTTCCGACGATGGGCGCGCTGCATGCCGGGCATATGGCGCTGGTGGCCGAGGCGAAGCTGGCGGGACAGCGCGTGGTGGTGTCGATCTTCGTCAACCCCAAGCAGTTCGGCCCGAACGAGGATCTTGCCCGCTATCCGCGCAAGGAGATGGCGGATTCGCGGATGCTGTCCGAAGCCGGGGTCGACCTGTTGTGGATGCCGCCGGTCGAGGTGATGTACCCGGAGGGCCATTCGACCAATATCTCGGTCTCCGGGGTCAGCGAGCCGCTCGACGGCGCGGCGCGGCCGGGTCATTTCGACGGGGTCGCCACCGTGGTCGCCAAGCTGTTCAACCAGGTGAAGCCCGATATCGCGCTGTTCGGGGAGAAGGATTTCCAGCAGCTCGCGGTGATCCGCCGCATGGTCGCCGACCTCGATTTCGATATCGAGGTGCGCGGCGTGCCCACCCAGCGCGACGATGACGGCCTCGCGCTGTCGTCGCGCAACGCCTATCTCGCGCCCGAGGATCGTGCCGCCGCGGTCGCTC
This sequence comes from Sphingomonas sp. J315, assembly GCF_024666595.1. Taxonomy (NCBI): domain Bacteria; kingdom Pseudomonadati; phylum Pseudomonadota; class Alphaproteobacteria; order Sphingomonadales; family Sphingomonadaceae; genus Sphingomonas; species Sphingomonas sp. J315. Next base: position 1,468,511 of record NZ_CP088296.1, read on the forward strand.
TGCCCCGCGCGCTCGGCGTGGCGGCGCGTGCGATCGAAAAGGGGGACGATGCTGCTGCCGTACTCGCCACTGCACGCGCATCGCTGGAAGCCGCTGGATTCGAAGTCGATTATGTCGAGCTGGTCGATGCCGACAGCCTCGCAGCACCTCTCCCCGGCCAGCCCCGCCGCCTGCTCGCCGCCGCGCGGATTTCGGGCACGCGCTTGATCGATAATGTTTCGGTGGCGACGCCGGAATGAACGGTAAACGCTGTTAACCTTTTGCTTACCATGAATGCCGCACTCTCGCCTCCATGATGAGAGCGATGAAAAGTGGGGCAAAGTCATGGGCAACAGCATTAAGAGCGCACAGTTCCTGATCGACAGCCGGCTGGCGGATGCGGCGCGCGGTAGCGCCGACGCGGCCTACGAACTCGGGATGGTCTATTCGAGCGGCGCGTCCGGCATCGACATGGACCTGATCGAAGCGCACAAATGGTTCAACATCGCCGCCCTCAAGGGCAGCGCCCAGGCGCCATACATGCGCGCCGAAGTCGCGGAAGAAATGACCGCGCGCGAAATCATCGAAGCGCAGAAACAGGCCCGCGCCTGGTTGCAGATGACGAGCCTTCGGGCGGCGTAACGCCCCTCCCAGAACGGCGTCATCCCGGGCTTGACCCGGGACCCCGCTTCTTCTGCCTTTGACAAGGCAGCTTGACCCCGGCTCAAGCCGGGGCGACGATAAGCTATTCCTTCTTCACCGCCGCCTTCTTCTTCGGCGCGGCTTTCTTGGCCGATGCCTTCTTTGCCGGAGCCTTGCGCCCGCCCTTCTTCTTGACGGGGCCGGCTGCAGCCTTGGCGTCGATGAGCTGGACGGCTTCGTCGAGCGTCAGCGCGGCCTGATCGACCGTCTTGGGCAGCGTCGCATTGGTGGTCCCGTCGGTGAGGTAGGCGCCATAGCGCCCCTCCATCAGCTTGATCTCCGCGCCCGACACCGGGTGCGCACCCAGCACCTTCAATGGCTCGCGCGACCCGCGCTGTGGCCGCCCGCCGCCCGCTGCCGCTTCGGCTAGCTTGACGACCGCGGCGTTCATGCCGGTTTCGAACACCTCTGCGGTCGAAGCCAGTCGCGCGTATTTGCCGTCATGCGCCAGATAGGGGCCATAGCGGCCAATCGATGCGGTGATCGGCTTGCCGCTTTCGGGATGGTCGCCGATCGTGCGCGGCAGGTTGAGCAATTTGACCGCCCAGTCGAGGTCCAGCTCGGGGATATCCTTGGGGATCGACGCGCGCGCCGCCTCCTTGCCCTCGCCGCGCTGGAAATAGGGACCGAACCGGCCCGAGCGGCGGCTGATTTCCTCACCCGTGCCGGGGTCGGTGCCGATCACTTCCGGCCCGCTGTCGCCACCGTCCGCGCCGCCCGGTTGGCCGAAGCGGCGGGTGAATTTGCAGTCGGGATAGTTTGAGCAGGCAACGAACGCGCCGAACTTGCCGCCGCGCAGCGCCAGCTTGCCGACCCCGCAGGACGGGCAGAGGCGCGGATCGGTCCCGTCGCCCTTGTCCGGGAAAAGATAGGGCTCGAGGAACTTGTCGAGCTCGGCGGTCACCTCACTCGGCTTCTGTTCCATCACCTCGTCGGTACGCGGGCGGAAATCCTTCCAGAAGGCTTCGAGCACCGCCTGCCAGCCCGCGCGACCGCCGGACACGTCGTCCAGCTCTTCCTCGAGTCCCGCAGTGAAGTCGTAATTGACGTATTTCTCGAAGAAGCGCTCGAGGAACGCGGTCAGCAGCCGCCCGGTCTCCTCGGCGAAGAAACGGTTCTTCTCGACCCGGACATAGGCGCGGTCCTTGAGCACCTGGATGATCGAGGCATAGGTCGAGGGGCGGCCGATGCCGAGTTCCTCGAGCCGCTTGACCAACGACGCTTCGGAGAAGCGCGGCGGCGGCTGGGTGAAATGCTGTTCGGCGTCGACCCCCTTCTTGGCGGGCGTGTCGCCGTTGCGGATCACCGGGAGACGGCGCGAATCCTCGTCGCCCTCGTCATCGCGGCCTTCCTCGTACAAAGCGAGATAGCCGGGAAAGATCACCACCTGTCCGGTCGCCCGCAGCGCGTCCTGTCCGGTCGGCTCCTCAAGCTCGACCGTGGTGCGCTCCATCCGGGCGCTCGACATCTGGCTCGCCAGCGCGCGCTTCCAGATCAGGTCATAGAGGCGCGCGTGATCGCCCGACCCGGCCTTGTCCTTGCTGAAATCGGTGGGCCGGATCGCTTCATGCGCTTCCTGCGCATTCTTGGCCTTGGACTGGTACTGGCGCGGCTTGTCGGGGATGTAGCTTGCCTGGTAGCGGTTCACGATCGCCTTGCGCGCCTCGTCGATCGCGCTGCCGTCCATCTGCACGCCGTCGGTGCGCATATAGGTGATCGCGCCATCCTCGTAGAGCGCCTGCGCGATTCGCATCGTGTGGCTGGCGGAGAAGCCGAGCTTGCGCGCCGCTTCCTGCTGGAGTGTCGAGGTAGTGAAGGGCGGCGGCGGGTTGCGCATCGCCGGTTTGGTCTCGACGCTGGCGACGGTGAAGCGACCCTGTTCGACCGCAGCCTTGGCGCGCATCGCCACGCCTTCGGTGCCGATCGACAGTCGGTCGAGCTTCTTGCCCTCGAAGCGGACGAGCCGCGCGTCGAACGCAGTCCCGTCATGTTCGAGATGCGCGGTGACCGACCAGTATTCCTGCGCCTTGAACAGCTCGATCTCACGCTCGCGCTCGACGATCAGACGCAGTGCGACCGATTGCACGCGGCCCGCCGATTTGGCGCCGGGCAGCTTGCGCCAGAGCACCGGGGACAAAGTGAAGCCGACCAGATAGTCGAGCGCACGGCGTGCGCGATAGGCGTCGATCAGGTCGGTATCGAGCTGGCGCGGCGCAGCCATCGCCTGGGTCACCGCCGCCTTGGTGATCGCATTGAAAGTGACGCGCTCGACCTCCTTGGGGAGCGCCTTCTTCTTCGCCAGCACTTCCTGAACATGCCAGCTGATCGCCTCCCCTTCGCGATCGGGGTCGGTGGCGAGGATCAGGCGATCGGCTTTTTTTGCCTCGTCGGTGATCGCCTTGAGCTGCTTGGCCTTGTCGGGATAGGTCTCCCAATCCATCGCAAAGCCGTCATCGGGCTGCACCGAACCGTCCTTTGCGGGGAGGTCGCGGATATGGCCGTAGGAGGCGAGGACGCGATAGTCCTTGCCCAGATATTTCTCGATGGTTTTCGCCTTGGCAGGCGATTCGACGATGACGAGCTGCATGAGATCGGGTGGTCCTTACGTGTACGCGCGAGGATGGGGAGGCTGAATAGCGGGCGTCAAGCAGAACGCCACCCCCTCTTAACTCCGATCGTCTATAAGAGTCGGAAGAGGGTGGGCAGATGGTCTCTATCGAACGGCTGATTGACGAACATGCGCGGATTACTGCGATGGCGAACGCGCTGATGCGCGACGCGGCGAACGCGTCGGGTGCGGAGCTGCATGCGGCGATCGTCGCACTCGACACCGAACTCGCCGCGCATCTCGCGACCGAGGATCTCGACGTTTATCCGCATCTCCTGTCCGCCGGTGACCTTGCCCAGCGCGAGGCGGCGGAGATCGCGATGGGCGATTTCGAGAAGCTCGCCGCCCAGTGGCGCGCCTATGTCAGCGACTGGACCGCCGAGGAGATCGAAGGCGATCGTGAATTGTTCGTCGAGGCGAGCAAGCGGATGCTCTCGGCACTGGCCGCGCGGGTGCGGATCGAGAACGAGATCCTCTACCCGCTCGCGCTCGCGTGCGGCACGATCACCCTGCGTGAGGCGAGCGCGCGGATGATGGCGCGATAACCCGCTTCGCCCTGCACGATATTCAGGCGAAAATGTCTTCGTGTCCCCCGCGCGGCGGTGCCGTCAGGCGGTAAACTGCGCCCGCCACTGCCCATCCCGCCATCGTCACGACGCCGAAGACGAGGTTCGCGACCACCCTGAACTCGATCGATTCATATTCGATGCCCTGGTCTAGAATGATGGTGCCGAACATCCCGACGAGCAGCGCAACGATCGGGAACAGCAGGATCGCATGCACGACCACGAGCGGCCACGCCGACCGGCGCGTGCGATGCCAGCTTCCGACGATGCTGTCGATCGGACCGGTGCGCTCAACCGCTGCCATCCCGATCGCTGCCGAAGTCCGGGCCGCCAGATAGAGACCCGGCAGCAGCAACAGGAAATAGCCCAATCCGCAAATCAACCAGATCCCGAACTGCAGCCCGATCACGGTAAACGGCGCAACCACGCCGCCGACCCACCCACCGCCCACATCGCCAAAGGCCTGGCGGAACAGGAGATATTGCAACAAGCCCTGCAGAAGTACGGGCGCGATCAGCATCGTGGCTTGCGCACTCCATGATTCGTCGTGATCCTCGATCCAGATCCCGAACACCACATAGATTGCGGTCGCGACGATGAAGGCCAGTGCGTGCGCCCCGATCAGCGCCGAGGCTTCGCCGAGAACTTCCGCAATCTCCAGCCGATTCGAATCATCGATACTCACCGCAAACTGACCCGCCCGCCGGCATGCCGCTCCAGCCGTCCGGCGAGTTCGAGTTCGAGCAGCACCAGCTGCACCGCCGCGCCGGGCAGGCCCGACTGACGGATCAGCTCGTCGACGGGCACCGGGACCGGGCCGAGCAACCCCTCTACCCGGTCACGCCCGGCGGCATCGGGCTCCACCGGGGGCTCCGTGCCGAAGCCGGAAACCGGCGCGCGGACCGCGCGCGGATCGATCGGGCGGATCATTTCAAGGATGTCATCGACGCCCTGCACCAACGTTGCGCCCTCGCGGATCAGCAGGTTGCAGCCCTGTGCGCGCGGATCGAGCGGCGAACCGGGGACCGCCATCACCTCCCGCCCCGCCTCAGCCGCGATGCGCGCGGTGATCAGCGATCCGGAGCGCGGCGCGGCCTCGACCACCACCGTGCCATGCGCCAGCCCCGCGATGATGCGGTTGCGGGAGGGGAAGTGGCGGGCGAGCGGTTCGGCCCCCGGCGGCTGTTCGGCGATCAACAGGCCCTGATGCGCGACCCGTTCCTGCAACTCGGCATTTTCGGGCGGAAAGGCGATGTCGATCCCACTGGCGATCACGCCCGCGGTTCCGCTGGCGAGCGATCCGACATGTGCCGCAGTGTCGATCCCGCGCGCGAGACCCGAAACCACGGTCACACCCGCCTCCCCCAATCCCTGAGCCAGCTGGCGCGCGAAGCGACAGGCAGCGGCCGAAGCGTTGCGCGCGCCGACCATCGCGACACAGGGCCGGAACAACAGGCCGGTATCGCCGCGCACGATCAGTGCGGGCGGGGCGTTTTCCAGCTCCGCAAGCAAGGCCGGATAATCGGGATCGTCGAGGAACAGATAACGTGCACCAAGCCGTTCCACCGTTGCCAGCTCACGCCGGGCGAGCGTGGGATCGGCGAGCGTCGGGGCCGCGCCGCCACCGCACGACGCCAGTCCGGGCAGCGCGTCGAGCGCGGCCTGCGCATCGCCGAAGCGCGCAATCAGCTGGCGATAGGTGACCGGCCCGATGCGCGGCGACCGGATAAGGCGAAGTCGGGCGAGGCGCGCGGCCTCATCAGCCATGCTTGCGCCCGATGCGCGGTTCGGTCCCGGCGAGCAGCCGCTCGATATTCTCGCGATGCTTCCACAGCACGATTGCCGCGAGCGCGACGAGCAGCATGGTGAGATCGAAACGGTCCATCAGCGCAGCGCTGACCGGTGCGCTCATCGCCGCAACCATCCCGGCGACCGATGAAATGCGGAGCAGCGCGAGCAGCCCGAGCCACACCGTCGCAAAGACCAGGCCGCAAGGCCAATGGAGCGCGAGGACGATGCCCATCAGCGTCGCGACGCCCTTGCCCCCCTTGAACTTCAGCCAGACCGGATAGCAATGGCCGACAAACGCCCCGGCCGCGGCGAGCACGCCAAGGCCCGGCCAAAGTGCCTCGACGATCCACACCGCCGCCGCACCCTTGAGCATGTCGAGCAGCAACGTCGCCGCCGCCAGCCCCTTGCGTCCCGTGCGCAGGACGTTGGTCGCGCCGATATTGCCCGATCCGATCTGGCGCAGGTCACCGGCCCCGGCGATCCGGGTCAGGATGACCCCGAACGGGATCGAGCCGAGAAGATAGCCGAGCGCGATGGCGAGCACCGGCGCGAAATTGGCGAGTTGCGTCTGCATGAGTCCCCTTGCTTGGACAAAGGCTAGGTGCTTCGGTAAGCGCACGCAACAATCTCGATCAGCGGACGCATGTGCATGGCCGACACCCGGCCCCTTCTCTTTTTCGATTCGGGCGTGGGCGGGCTGTCGGTACTGGCACCGGCGCGCGTTCTGCTGCCGCATGCGCCTCTGGTCTATGTCGCCGACGTCGCCGGTTTTCCTTATGGGACGCGCAGCGAAGGGGAGATCGCCGCGCGCGTCCCGGCGCTGCTGGGGCGGCTGGCGGAACGCTACAAGCCGCGCCTGATCGTGATCGCATGCAACACCGCATCGACCATCGCGCTGACCCATGTCCGCGCCGCACTCGACGTGCCGATCGTCGGCACCGTCCCCGCGATCAAGCCCGCCGCCGAACTTTCGCGGACGCGGGTGATCGGCGTGCTCGGGACCCAGGCAACGGTGCGCCAGCCCTATGTCGACGATCTGACCGCACGCTTCGCCGCCGATTGCACCGTGCTGCGCCACGGGAGCGCCGAACTGGTCGAGCTGGCCGAAGCGAAATTGCGGGGCGGGACGAGCGATCCGTCGCGGTTTCGCGCGGTGCTGGCCGGGCTGATCGACCAGCCGGGCGGAGATCGCATCGATGTGATCGTCAACGCCTGCACCCATTTCCCGTTGGTCGAGGCCGAACTTGCAGCGGTTGCACCGCATCCGCTGCATTTCGTCGATGGCGGGCCGGGAATCGCACGGCGCATCGCCCACCTGACGCAGGGACAGGAATGGCCGACCAGCCCCACCCCCGGCATCGCGGTGTTCACCGCGACGCCCGACCCCGCGCTGATGCCAGCGGTCGCCACCTACGGCCTGGATCGGATCGAGACGCTGTGATTCTGCGCCGCGAGCTTGCCTGGGTCGCGCTCGCCTGGCTTGCGGCGATGCTGATCGCATTCCGCGATCCGGTGTTGAGCGGGTTCGACCTGGGCTTTGGCGATCGCGCCGACGGGATCATCGAGATCAGCCTGCTCGAACATTGGCGCAACGTGCTGATGGGGGCATCGGCGTGGAACCAGCCGATCTATTTCCACCCGCATCCCGGCACGCTGGGCTATAATGACGGCTATTTCCTGTTCGGCCTCGTCTATTCCTTCTGGCGGATCTGGTTCGACCCGTTCCTTGCCGACACGCTCAACGCCGCGACATTCAAGACGATCGGCTTTGTCGCAAGCTGGTGGCTCGTCCGCCGGACCCTCGGCTGGCAGGCGCCGGTCGCGCTGCTGGTCGCGGCGCTGTTCACGATCAACAATGCAATGGCGCTCCAGGCAGTGCATGCCCAGTTGCAGAGCATCGCGCTGTTGCCCGTGGCGATCATCCTGGCGATCGATGCCGTGCGCGCGGAGGTGGCGGGGCGGCGCACCAGGGCACGGATTTCCGGCGTCCTGCTCGCACTGCTGCTCGCCGCATGGCTGATCACCGGCTTCTACATGGCGTGGTTCACCATCTGGTTCGGCTGCGTGTTCGTCGCGTGCTGGCTGGTTTCGACAGGCAACTGGCGTCCCGTCGCCGCGCTGTCGCTGGCCCGCGCCCATATCGGCACACTCGCCATCTGCGGGGTCGTCTTCGCCGTTGCCGTGCTGCCCTTTCTGTCGGTCTATCTCGCCAAGGCGGGGGAGACGGGCGGGCATGGCTATTGGAAGATGCTGGGCTATCTCGTCACGCCTATCGACCTGATCAATACCGGCCCCGACAATCTCCTGTGGGGCTGGATCCAGCGCGCGTTGCGGGCGCTGCTCGGCCTGTTCGCGCCCGATCCCGATGTTGCACGCCGTGTGTTCGGCGGTGAGCATGAATCGGGCTTCCCGCTTCTGCTGTTCGTGCTGGTCGCGGTGGCGGCGTGGCGCGTGTTGCGGCGACGCATCCCCGCCGATCCCGTGCTGTTCGCCTTTACCCTGGCGGTCGTCGTCAGCTGGGCGCTCACGCTCCAGCTGTGGGTCGTATCGCCCTGGGGTGCGGTGTTCCACCTCGTCCCCGGCGCGAAGGGGATGCGGGTCGTGCTGCGCTACCAGGTCTTTCTGGTGCTGCCGGTACTGCTGCTCGTTGCCGCAGTCTGGCGCGATCGACTGATCGCGTTGCTCGATGCGAAGCGCCTCGTCGCGCTCGCGCTTGTCGGCGTGTTGCTGGCCGAACAGCTCAATGGCTTTTCCGCCGCCCAGCTCAGTCGAAACGCCTATTGGGAGCCGCTGACCCGGGTGCCGCCGCCACCGTCGGGCTGCCGCGCCTTCTACGCGGTGCAGACGCGCGTGGGCGAGCCGCTGTACCGCAGCGCGGCGATGCACGCGAAACACCCGCATAACGACGATTCGATGCTGCTCGCCCAGCTATGGCAGGTGCCGACGCTGGGCGGATATTCGACCTTTCAGCCGAAGGACTGGGTGTTCGCCGATCCGCTGGCCAGCGACTATGACATGCGGGTGGCGGGCTATATCGCCGCGCACAGGCTGACCGGCGTGTGTCGGCTCGACATGCGCCAGCCGCAACCGTGGCGGCGCGTCAGCTGATCGTCAGCGGAGCGGAATCGCGGGGGTCGCCGCCATCGTCTTGACCCGCTGCGCATAGACCTCCGCCATTGCCAGGTGCGCATGGCGCGCGCCCGCATCGTCGGCGCGTTCGGCGCGTTCGCGCTCGGCACGCTCGCGCTGTGTGTAGTAATCGACGTCCGTCTGCGACATCCTTGATCTCCCAATTCTGCGTTCAGCGGGAGCGCGATGGTCTCTCAGCTGCGGAAATGCCCGGAGTCCCGTTCCACAGTGCCCGGACCTATAGCAGATTTCGCCCGTCGAGTCCTGATCTGGGGCAAGCGCCGGCGTAACGAAGAGTCGATCACGATGATCAAAAGTTAGGGCATTGCCCTAGTGGCGCAGCGCTCGAAAAATCGCTAACGGGTCAGAATGACCAGCGAGGCACCCCCGCGCGCGGTAGATTATTCGCGCGTATTCAACCAGGCGATCGACCGGCTTCATGCCGAAGGACGCTATCGCGTCTTCATCGACATTCTGCGCAACAAGGGGATGTTCCCCAATGCGCGCTGCTTTGCCGGGCATAACGGGCCAAAGCCGATCACCGTGTGGTGCTCGAACGACTATCTCGCCATGGGCCAGCACCCCAAGGTGATCGCAGCGATGGAAGAGGCGCTGCACGACGTGGGTGCGGGTTCCGGCGGCACGCGCAACATCGGCGGCAATACCCATTATCACGTCCATCTCGAGGCCGAGCTGGCCGACCTTCACGGCAAGGAAGCGGCGTTGCTGTTCACCAGCGGCTACGTCTCGAACGAGGCGACGCTGTCGACGCTGGCCAAGGTGCTGCCCGGCTGCATCATCTATTCGGACGAGCTCAACCATGCCTCGATGATCGCGGGCATTCGCAATTCGGGGTGCGAGAAGCGGGTGTGGCGGCACAATGACCTCGACCATCTCGAGGAGTTGCTCGCCGCCGACGATCCATCGGTGCCGAAGCTGATCGCGTTCGAGAGCGTCTATTCGATGGACGGCGACGTCGCCCCGCTCCACGCGATCTGCGACCTGGCCGACAAATATAACGCGCTGACCTATCTCGACGAAGTGCACGCGGTCGGCATGTATGGCGCGCGCGGCGGCGGGATTTCGGAGCGCGACGACGCGGCATCGCGGCTGACGATCATCGAGGGGACTTTGGGCAAGGCATTCGGGGTGATGGGCGGCTATATCGCTGCAGATCGCACCATTGTGGATGTGATCCGCAGCTATGCGCCCGGTTTCATCTTCACCACCTCCCTCTCGCCGGTGCTGGTCGCCGGTGCGCTGGCATCGGTGCGCCACCTCAAGCAATCGAGCGAGGAGCGCGACGGGCAGCAGGCAGCGGCGGCGAAACTGAAGACGATGTTCGCCGATGCCGGCCTTCCGGTGATGGACAGCGTCACGCATATCGTCCCGCTGATGGTGGGCGATCCGGTTCGCGCCAAGAAGATCAGCGACATCCTGCTCGCCGAATACGGCGTCTATGTTCAGCCGATCAACTATCCGACCGTTCCGCGCGGTACGGAACGGCTGCGCTTCACCCCCGGACCGGCGCATGACGAAGCCATGATGGCGGAACTGACCGGGGCTCTGGTCGAGATCTGGGAACGGCTGGAACTGCGTGCGGCAGCCTGATGCGTGGCGTTTCCTCCCGGTGCCGCGCCCCGGCACCGGGAAGGGATAACGTTAAGAATCAGCGCGCGACAGCGACCGCCGCAACATTGACTCCCGCAGCTTCCAGCTCGCGTTCGGCCTGCGTGAAGCCATAGGCCGGAACGATCTCGCCCGCACGATCGCTCGCTTCGGCCCAGCGCGCGGCGAGCTGCTCCCCCGCATCCGCGCCGCCGCCGATCTGGATGCCATCGGTCAGCGTCACATTGGCAGTCGCGAAATGCCCCGCGCCAGCGCACAGGATCGCGCGGGTCGGCGCGTCCTCACCTACCAGAGCGAGCAGGCCGGGGCTGACCAGCGCCGGGTCAAGGGCGGCAAGGCTCGCATCCGACAGCACGCCTTCAGTCATGCCCGTCGCCGCAGTCGGCGCGAGGCAGTTGACGCGGATGCCGTATTTCTCGCCCTCGATCGCCAGCGTCTGCATCAGCCCGACCAGCGCCATCTTCGCAGCGCCGTAATTGGCCTGGCCGAAATTGCCGTAGAGCCCTGAGGACGAGGTGGTCATCACGATGCGGCCATAGCCCTGTCCGCGCATGATCTCCCACACCGCCTTGCTCGCAATCGCCGCGCCCATCAGATGCACGTCCACCACCAGCCGGAAATCGTCCATCGTCATCTTGGCGAAGCTCTTGTCGCGCAGGATTCCGGCATTGTTGACCAGAATGTCGATCCGCCCCCAGGCATCAATGGTCGATGCGACGATGTGCGACACCGCCCATTCGTCGGTGACCGAACCGGCCAACGCCAGCGCCTTGCCGCCCTGCGCCCCGATCTCGGCGGCGACGCGCTGCGCCGCGTGTTCGCTGAGGTCGTTGACGACCACCCGCGCGCCCTTGCCCGCGAGGTAGAGCGCATGCGCGCGCCCCAGCCCGCCACCGGCTCCGGTAACGATCGCAATCCGGCCTTCGAGCGACATTGAACCATCTCCCATAATATTCGCTAACGCGTGAGTGAATGTCTTGACTAGGGGTAAACCCTCGTGATCGGCAAGGCTAGCCCCTGCCCCGCCCCCCGGGTTTCGCAGATCTGGCGAAAACCGGCGGCCATGAATGCAGCCATGCGTTCCTTGACTGCCGCAAAATCGTTGGACCGACACAAGCCACCCGACAGCTTGTCGATGCGTCCCGTACGCGCCAGCGTGACCATCAGCGCGCCAGTCACGAAGTGATAGCCCCAGAAAATATCCTCTTCGGCACAATCGGGCAGCGCTTTTTTCAGCAGGCCGATCAGACGCAGGACAACGGGATCGAAATGCGCGTCCATCAGCTCGGCACCCCATTCGGGCGTGTTCGCCACCAATGCACCGAGCGCGCCGTAATTCTTCCAGCCCTCGCCGCCCTCGATATAGAGGTCGAGATCGGTGTCCAGAAAGGCGTGGAGCGCACCTTCCAGCGTCGGCTTGCCGCCGGTCGCGGCGTCGTATTCGTCGAGCGCGCGCAGCCGCCGTTCGCTGGTCACCACCGCGCGACGGGCGAACACCGCGTCGAACAGCTTCTTCTTGTCCTCGAAATAATAGTTGAGCAGCGTGTGGTGCACGCCGACGCGCTTGGCGACGTCCTTGAGCGTCACTCCGTGCAGCCCGTGCTTCGAGAACAGATACTCCGCCTCGTCGAGGATCTGCTCCATCGTCTCCGCGCGCTGTTCAGCCTTGGTCGAGCGGCGGCGCGGCTTGGGCTTGTCGGGCGTCTGTTCCGGCACTGGGCGTTCTTCCCCCTGTTGCCCGGACGCGGACGGATCGCCGCGCGCCGGGTCGAACAAGGTCTCAAGCGCTTCCATATTGAGACCGCAAGCTATTCTTGTCGATTTTGCCGGTTGGAGCGAGCGGCATCGCGTCGAGACGCACCACCGCATCGGGAATCCACCACGACGCGACCCGTCCGCGCAAGGGGGCGAGCAGTTCGGCGTCGCTCAGCGCATCGTCCTGCATTTCGACCAGCAGCAGAGGGCGTTCGCCCCATTTGGCGTCCTCGCGCCCGATCACGGCGGCGAGCGATACCTGCGGCAGCGCGCCGACCACCGCCTCGATCTCGGCGGGATTGATCCATTCGCCGCCGGATTTGATCAGATCCTTGGCGCGGCCGGTGATGATGAGGTTGCCCTGCGCGTCGATGCGGGCGAGGTCGCCGGTCGCGAACCAGCCGTCGGCGTCGGTCGCGGGAGCATCCTGCCCGAAATAGCGGTCCACCACGGCAGCGCCGCGCACGCGCAGATGGCCTTCGGCATCGCGCTGCTGCGGCAGTGCCACGCCATCGGCATCGGTCAGCAACAGGTCGACGCCGATCGCCGGGCGGCCGGAGACCGCCGCCGTCCGCTGCGGATCGTGCGGCGGCGCGACGGTGCCCGAGGGCGACAGTTCGGTCATGCCCCAGCTGGTCTGGACCGTGACACCTAGGACGCGCTCGATCCGCTCCATCAACGCTGGAGCGAGCGGCGATCCCCCAACGATGATACGCTCCAGGCTGGGCAGCGACTCGCCGGTCGCCTCGAGATGTTCGGCGACACCCAACCACACGGTCGGCACTGCGACGCCGATCGTCACCTCCGCCGCGGCGATCAGCCGGGCGAGGCTCGCGCCATCGGTCGCGCGTCCGGGGAGCACCAGCCGCCCACCCGCTGCGGGCAGCGCGAAGGGCAGCCCCCAGGCATTGGCGTGGAACATCGGCACCACCACCAGCACGCTGTCGGTCGACCGGATCGCCATCACATCGGCCTGAAGGCAGCGCAGCGTGTGCAGGAAGCTGGCGCGGTGGGTGTAGGTCACGCCCTTGGGCGCGCCGGTCGTGCCGGAGGTGAAACACAGGCCGCACGGCGTCGTTTCAGCGAAATCGCCCCATACCGCTCCACCGGGTGCGGTCGCGATCAGCGGTTCCAGCGCGGTGACAGCACACGTCCCCGCCGTCTGAACATCGGCTTCACCGTCGATCACCAGCATCAGAGACAGGTCCGGCACGCGCTCGGCGATGGCACGCGCGAGCGGCTGGAGATCGGCGCTGACGATCATCACCCGCGCACCCGACTGCACGACCATATCGGCAAGCTGCGCCGCAGTCAGGCGCGGGTTGAGCGTGTGGCAGACCGCGCCCATGCCCATGATCGCATACCATGTCTCGACATGCGCCTGGCTGTTCCACGCCAGCGTCGCCACGCGATCCCCCTGCCTGACGCCAAAGCTGGTCAGCAGCGACGACACCGCCAGTGCGCGGTCCCGCAGCCCGGCATAGCCGATCCGGTCGATCCCGCCGCCGTCCCGCGCAGTGACGACCTCCGCATCCGGATGCCATTTGGCGGCGTGGTGCAGGAACTTGTCCAGCGTCAGCGGATAATCCTGCATGCTTCCGTCGATCATCGGCAACCCGTCGCCTTGTTGAGGACCGGCGAGGCGACGCCGGTGTTCCAGTTCCATGGCTGATCGCCCGCCGCGCGGCGGCGGCACATCGCCGCTTCGTGCAGCGCGAACATGCCGGGCATCAGCCGCGTTCCCGGCTGGGGCTTGCCTGCGAAGTTCATGTAGTTGGCAGGCTTGCCATAGGCCTCCCATGCCGGCTGGCCGTCCGCGACCGGGGTGCCGCTGCGCGCAAAGCTCGCCCAATAGGACAGCATCGCGTCCGACAGGCGGCGGTTGGTCACGTCATCGGGAACCTTGGGCCAATAGGGGGCGTGCGGCTGGCGGTGCCGAACACATAGGGGATTTCGGCAGCATGAAAGGCGTGGAGCCCATTCTCGTCCGCCGCCGGATAGCCATGGTCGAACAGGTAGAGATAGGCGCGCTGCCCGATCGTCGTCTGGCCGATCGCGAGCCGCATCGAGGTCCAGCCGTAGAGCGCGTCGCGCGTCGTCGCGAGCAGCGACTCCTTGATGTTGCTCGACGGGTAAAGCCGCAGGAGATGCTCGGCGAGGTCACCATAACGCGCGCGAACTGCCGCCTCATACGCCTCGGCGGACGCGGGCGCGGGCGGCAGCAGCACCGTCAGCGACCGGATCTCGCCCGAGTTGAACCCGGTCAGCACCGGCACCTTGGCCTGTTCGCCATGGTCCCAGATCGCGACCAGCTGGCGGGTCAGCGTCCTGCCGTCGACCGTCCCCCATGGGCCATAGCCCTTGGTCGCGGCCTCGACCGTCAGCTTCTCCGCGTCCATCGCGCGCAGCCCGGCAAGGTCGCGCGCGCCGACCGCCGCCATGATCTGGCTCCCCGCCGCTTCGGCCGAGGGCAGGCCGTGCGCGCCGCGCTTCAGCTCAGGCGTGGTGATCATGTACGCGCTCTGCGCCACCGCCTTGTGGAACAGGCCGCGCGCCTGCGGGCTGGCCATCAGATACATGACGCTGAGCGCCCCGGCGGACTCGCCCGCGATGGTGACGTTGCCCGCATCGCCACCAAACGCCGCGATGTTGCGCTGTACCCATTTCAGCGCCGCGATCTGGTCGAGCAGTCCGTAATTGCCCGACACGCCGTCCTGCGACTCCGCGCTCAGTTCGGGGTGGGCGAGATAGCCGAGGATGCCGAGCCGGTAGTTGATCGACACCACGATTATGTTGCCGCGCTGGGCCATCCGCGCGCCGTCATACATGGATTCATGGCCATAGCCCGCGACCAGCGCGCCGCCGTGGATCCATACGAACACCGGCAGGTCCTTGCCCTCCGCTGGCGCCCAGATGTTGAGCGTCAGGCAATCCTCGCTGACCTTGTCGAGCGGGTTGGTATAGATGCCGGCATTGCGGTTGCGCGGCTGAACACAGGCGGTGCCGAACGCGGTCGCCTTGCGCACCCCCTGCCAGTCCGGGGCCGCAACCGGCGGTTTCCAGCGCAGCGGGCCGACCGGCGGCTGCGCATAGGGGATGCCGCGAAAGATCCGGACGCCGCCCTGCTCCACCCCCTCGACCGTGCCGACCGGCGCGGTGACCCGCGGATGGGCCAGCGCGGGCGCGGCGAACAGCAGCGCGATCAGGACGATCAGCCGCTTCACGCCGCCGCCTCCCCGCGCTTCAGCCGCCGCGCGAGCGCCACGAACAATCCGATCGCGATCAGATAGAAGGGGGTGAGCGTGTAGAGCGCGCTTTGCAGACTCTGCGTATCGCCCTGCGCCTTGAACCAGTCGCTTGCGAACCCGACCCAGGTCGGGCCGAGACCAAGGCCGATGAAGTTCATGATCAGCAGCAGCAGCGCACCCGACAGTACGCGCTGATTGGGGCGCACCTCTTCCTGCACCAGCGCAACCGAGGCCGAGAGGTAGAAATAGTTGAACACCATCACCACCGCGAGCAGCGCCAATGCGAGCGGCCAGCCCGGTGCCCAGACAAAGCCGATGTAAAAGGGCATCGCCACCGCCAGTGACGCGGCCGGGGCAACCGCATAGCCGCTACGCGATTTCCGGGTCATCGCGTCGATCACCCGGCCCGATACGACCATCCCGCCGCCCATGCCGATCAGCAGGACCAGCGCGTACCAGACCGCGACGTCGCCCAGCACCATGCCCTTTTCGCGCATCAGATAGAGGACCGCGAAATTGCCCAGGCCATAGGTGACGAACTGGGTCGCACCGCTCCCAAGCGCCGCGAGCATCAGCACCGGGTTGGAAAGGAACGCGCCGACCGTGGGCCAGAACGGCGCCTTGTCGTCCGCACTCGCCGCGCGTGCGCCATCCATCGCGCCCTTTTGCGGCTCGCGGATCGTCAGCCACACGAACGCAGCCGTGACCACGCCGATCGCGCCGACGATGATGAAAGGCAGCCGCCAGCCATAATGTTCGGCGATCGCCGCGCCGAACGCGACGCCCGCCGCCGCACCGATCGCCGGACCCAAGTTGAAGATGCCCAGCGCCGCCGCGCGCTTGCCCGGCGGGTAGGTGTCGGTGATGATCGCATAGGATGGCGGGACGCCGCCGGCCTCGCCGAATCCTACCGTCATCCGCGCGATGACCAGCTGCGTATAGTTGGCCGCCATGCCGCATGCGACCGTCGCCCCGCTCCAGATCGCGCAGGCAAGGCTGAGCACCCCGACGCGGCTGGTGCGGTCGGCGAACCACCCCACGGGGATCGCGATGAAGCAATAGAACATCGCGAAATAGAGGCCGCCGATGAGTCCCAACTGGGTGTCGGTGACATTCAGCGAATCCTGGATCGGCTTGGCGAGGATGCCGATCAGCTGCCGGTCGAGGAAATTGAGCACATAGACGAAGGTGAGCGTGACCAGCACGAACCACGGTCGGTTCGCGGGTGACGGACGGCCGGTGTCGCCACCGGCCGTCGCTGCATCAGAGGCCATAGCCAAGGCGGATCCCCACGGTGCGCGGGCGCAGCGTGCCGAAGCGGCTCACCAGGAACGCCTCGGGGTGGATGTACACGACCGAATGATCGTCGAAGAGATTCTCGACATAGAGATTGGCCGAGAGCGACCCCTTCTTGACCCCCAGATTGAGGTTCACATTGGCATATTCGTCGGTCTTGCCGAACGTCGCGAGGCGCAGGTTCGGGTTGCCCGGCGTGTTCGGGAACGAGCTGTTGTAAGACCCCACATATTGCGCGTTGATCGCGAAGGTGCCGCGCGCGCTATCCCCCAGGTCGAAGCCATAGGAGATGTACGCCGCACCCTGCAGCCGCGGTGCCGACAGACGATGGCCGAGCACCGCGCCCGAGATCGTCGCCTCGGTCGGGGTCAGCTTGGTGATCTTGAGTCGTTATATGCGGCGTTGAGACCGACGAAGACATCCTTGGCCGGGATCACGCCGATTTCGACCTCGAACCCCTTGCTACGCGCGGCGCCGATATTGGTGGCGAACTGGACCGAGTCCGAGCGGCGGTTGGCCTGGGCCTGGATGTTGCTCCAGTCGATCAGGTAGAGCGCGGCGTTCATCGTCACCCGACCGTCGAGCCAGCGCGCCTTGGCACCGATTTCGTAGCTCTTGAGGTCGTCCGAGTCCGCACCGTAGGGGATGATAATGTCGGTCGGGTCGGTCAGGCTGGCGGCACCGGCGCGGGCATTGACGATCGGCGCGCGGAAGCCAGTCGAGAAGGTGGCGTAGGTGGTGATCGCCTCGCTCGGCTTCCAGCTCGCGCTCGCCTTCCATGACGGAGCCGATCCGGTCGCCTTGACCCCGGCCGCTGCGGCATAGGGGGTGAAGGTGGCGGGATTGAAGTTCACCGGAATGCCGAACAGCGCATAGGTGAAATAGTTGAACCCGCCCGCCGTCGCGAGATAGCCGCCCGCCTCGGTAAATGCCTGTGCCGAGGTGCGGCCATAGCGCATGCCGCCAGTCAGCCAGAATTTGGGCGAGAAGCGATAGGTCAGCTCACCGAACCCGGCCAGCTCGTCGCTCTTCGAATGCGTGTAGAGCTTCTGATAATATTGATCGGGCAGGCCGGTGATCCCGCGCGCCGCGAGGAATTGCGGGTTGGAGCGGTAGAAAAAGTCCACGTCGCGGCGGCGGTGCATGTAGAAGCCGCCAATGGTGAATTCGAACGGGCCGTCGAGCGACGACACCAGCCGCGTTTCCTGCACGAACACCTTGTCATAGGCGTCGGCGTCGAGGCCGAACGCGATCGGCGCGCCGGGGAACGAGCCGGGCGCGAAGGTGCCGGCCAGGTCGACATAGAATTTCTGGTCGAAATCCGAATAGGTCGATGAGCTGGTCAGGCGGGCGAAATCGAATTCATATTCGACCGTGCCGTTGATGATCGTCTGCTTTCCGGTGAAGCGGTCCGGCTGATCCGACACGCGCTTCTCGCGGCCGAGCGACGGGCTGGTGAGCGAGCTGTCCTTGGGATCGCTGTCCTCATAGGACCCCATCACGCGCACCGACAGCCGGTCGGTCGGCTTCCACAGCGCGATGACGCGCCCGCCCCAGTTGATCAGCTTGTTCGAATTCTTCACGCCCGTCCCGACATTGTCGAGATAGCCGTCTTCGTTGCGATAGAAGCCCACCGCGCGCACCGCCAGCGTGTCGCTGACGATCGGCAGGTTGACCATGACATTGTAACGCTGCCGGAAGCTGTCCGATCCGGTCAGCGCGAGATCGACCTGCCCTGCCATGTCGAACGACGACAGATTGGGGTTCTTGGTCAGAATGCGCATCGCACCCGACAGCGATCCCGACCCGAACAGCGTGCCCTGCGGACCGCGCAGGAACTCGACGCGCTCGACGTCGAACAGGGTCGGGTCGACCACCGTCGTGTTGCCGATCGTCGAGATCGGCAGTTCGTCGATATAGACCGCGACCGAGCTCTGCAGGTTCGCGTTATAGCCGTTGGTGGCGATGCCGCGTGCAGTGAAATTGTTGAAATTCTGGGTCGGGCGGTTGAGCACGACGCCCGGCGTTTCGCGGGCGATCCCCTCGAACCCGACAATGCCCTTTTCGGTCAGCTCTTCCTGCTGGAACGCGCTGATGCTGAGCGGCACGTCCTGGATGCGCTCGGCGCGGCGGGTGGCGGTGACGACCACTTCATCGTCGCCCTGAGCGGCGGTGTCGCCGGCCGGGGCGTCCTGCGCCGCAGCGGACATCGGAACCGTGAACAGCGTGACCGCGCACGCGGTCGCCAGAAGCCTTGCCCTCATCCTTACCTCTCCTCGATGCCGTCGATCATGCGTCGACTTGCTGGAAGGAATATGTCGCGATGTCCGGAGCCTGTCAACATTCACTATCACGAGTGTGAATATCTTTTCGGGTCATGGATTTGCGGCAATGGGGGACGGTCGCGCGATGGAAATCAGGCTTCGAGCGCGAGCAGCGCGAAGCTGGCGAGCCAGTGGCTGCCCATGTAGTCGTCCTCCAGATGCGGCAGGCTGGCGGCGAGATGGCGGTCGGCGGCGGCGCGCATCGTCGGGATGTGCGCATGCGAGTCGGGCAATGCCGCAGCAATCCCGCGATACGCCCAGGCACGGCTGAGGTTGAGACCGTCGAGATGCGCGATCTTGCCGTCGCTGCGATCCGACACATGCGCCGGTGTCAGCAGATGGTCGCCGATCGCGGGCAGATAGGCGGCGAACCACGCGGCAAATGCGACCGGATCGAGCACACGGCTCATCAGCAATGCGATCGACAGCGTCGGCGACAGAAACTCGTCGCCGCCGGGCTCGAACGTCCGGCAATCCCGCAGCGACCCGAACCAGTCGCGGCTCCGCTGGTCGATCAGCACCAGCAGCGCGCCGTCGTGCTCCAGCGCCCAGTCACGCGCCAGCGTCAGTGCGAACGCCGTGTTGAAATGCGTGCCGACATAGAGCGGGTAGGTCAGCTTGGGCAGGAACCCCATGAACCGCTCCGCGAACGCGCGCGCCAGCGGCTCCAGCGCCGCCGCCCACGGGGCGTCGTGCCGCGCGAGCTCGCCATGCAGCGCGAGCAGCCAGCCCCAGCCATAGGGCCGCTCGAACGCCGCCGCATAGGGCCGCGAGAGATAGGCAAGCTCGACCGCGACCTTGTCCGGCACCAGCATCGCATCGGCCCGCGCGCGCGCCGCTGCCGCCTCGGGCAGGTCGGGGAAGCGCCGAGCGATCCGCATCACCTGCCACCAGCCATGCACGCAGCTGTGCCAGTCGAAGCTGCCGTGAAAGATCGGGTGGAAGGCGACCGGCGGGCGCGCATCCTCTGGCCCGTTCAGCACATGGTCCATCTTGTACGGCCATTGCTGGCCGAGGTGCGACAAGGTGGTGCGGGCGAACCGCGCGGCGAGTTCGGGGGTGAGGGTGCTCATCAAAAGCCCAGCCACCAGATGAACAGGATATTGACCCCCAGCAGCGGCAGCGCCGTCGCCACCTGCGCCTTGATTACGCCATTGCGGTCCTTCAGCTCGAGCAGCGCGGCGGGGACCAGATTGAAGTTCGCCGCCATCGGCGTCATCAGCGTCCCGCAAAAGCCAGCCAGCATCCCGATCGCCCCGATCACCGCCGGGTCGCCGTTGTACTGAACGATCAACAACGGCACGCCGATCGCCGCCGCCATCACAGGAAAAGCGGCGAAAGCGTTGCCCATGATCATCGTGAACAACGCCATCCCGACGCCGAACACCACGACGGTCAGGAACACGCTACCCCCAGGTATCATCGCGCGCGTAAGGTCGCCGATCACCGTGCCAACCCCGGCCGCAGCAAACACCACGCCGAGCGCGGCGAGCATCTGTGGCAGCACTGCCGCCCAGCCGATCGAGTCGATCAGCCGCCGCCCCTCCTGAAGCGGGGCGAGCGCGGGCGGGCGCAACCACACGAACAGCACCAGGATGGCGCCCAGCACGCCGAGACCGAGGAGCACATAGGTCTCGCGCTTCGCTTCGATCAGGCCGGAGGTGCCGAGCGGGGTGTAATTGTAAAGCAACGTCCCGAACAGCGCGACGGCGGGGATGATCAGCGCGGGGAGGAACAGCCGGTTGCCGAGCCTCGCGCTGAACGCTTCACGCTCGGCGTCGCTGGTCGTCGCCGGCTCGCCGCGCCCGATCGCGCCGAACCCGGCTAGCCCCGCCAACCCCAGCACCAGCAGCCCGTTGCCAAGGTCGCCGAGATACGATCCGGCGAGCAGGCTCAGCGCCATCAGGCCCCAGAAGGCGGCGTTGCCGAACCGCTTCGTATTGCGCCGGTCGCGCGCGCTCAGCACCGCAAAGGCGGCGAACATCAGACCGGCAAGGACGTAGAGCCAGTTAAGGGTGATCATGTGCGCCCCCTCCCCAACCGTCGGTCGAGCAGCAGCAGCCGCGCGGGCATGGATGACGAACGCGGCGATCGCGGTCGGGATCGCCCAGACGGCAAGCTCCAGCGGGGCGAGCAATATGCCATAGGTCGACAGCGTCGCCTGAATCAGCACGATCGATCCGATCGCGAAGAAGATGTCCTCGCCAAAGAACAGCCCGACATTGTCCGTAGCGGCGGCATTGGCCTTGACCGTTTCCGCCTCATCCTCGGTCAGCGCGCCATGCTGCTGCTCGGCGGCGGCCAGCGCCATCGGAGCAACGAGCGGTCGCACCGTCTGGGGATGCCCTGCCGTCGAATGGAGCCCGATCGCCGCCGTGATCTGGCGATAGAGGAGGTAAAGGATCAGCAGCCGGCCGGCGGTCGCGCGGCGGAACCCGCCGATCACCGCGCGCGCCCGCTGCTGAAGGCCATAGCGTTCGAGCAGACCGATCACCGGCAGCACGATCCATACGATCGCGATGATGCGGTTGTCGTTGAACGCCTTGCCGAACGCCGAGATCACCTCGACCGGCCCCATCCCGGCAAGCAGACCGGTGACCAGCGCCGAGGCGGTGACAACCAGCATCGGGTTGAGGCGCAGCGCAAAGCCAGCAACGACGACCAGGATGCCGAGCAGGGGGAGGTAACTCATGCGCCATAGCCTCCGCCGCCAGGCGTTTCGATCACGAACACATCGCCTGCGCCGACCTCGACCGAGGCGGTCGCGCCGAACCGCTCGACGGTGCCGTCCGCACGCTCGACATGGTTCGCGCCGGTCGCTCCGTCCCTGCCGCCCGCCAGCCCGAACGGCGGCACGCGGCGGCGGTTGGCGAGGATGCCTGCGTGCATCGGCTCAAGAAAACGGACCCGGCGCGCCGCACCATCGCCGCCCCGCCACTGACCATTGCCGCCCGACCCGCGCCGGATCGAGAATTCCTCGAGCCGCACGGGGAAGCGCGTTTCGAGGATCTCTGGGTCGGTCAGGCGGCTGTTGGTCATGTGCGTCTGTACCGCCGCGGTCCCGTCGAACCCCGGACCGGCACCGGAGCCGCCCGCGATCGTCTCATAATATTGGTGGCGCTCGTTGCCGAAGGTGAAGTTGTTCATCGTCCCTTGCGCCCCCGCCATTGCGCCCAAAGCGCCGAACAGCGCGTCTGTCACCACCTGGCTGGTCTCGACGTTGCCCGCGACCACCGCGGCGGGAAAGCGCGGATTGAGCATCGACCCTCCCGGCACGCGGATCGTCACCGGGCGCAGACAGCCGTCGTTGAGCGGTATCGGCTCATCGACCAGACAGCGGATGACATAGAGCACCGCCGCGCGGACGACCGACAGCGGCGCGTTGAAATTGTCGGGCAGCTGGTCGCTAGTCCCGGTGAAATCAAAGCTCAGCGTGGCGGCATCGCGATCGACCTCTACGGCGACCGCCACCACGGAACCGTTGTCGAGTTCGTAGCGGAAGGTGCCGTCGGACAGCCCGCCGATGAGCCGTCGCACCGCCGCTTCGGCATGATCCTGGACATGGCCCATATAGGCGCGGACCACCGCCACCCCCTGTTCGTCGCACAGTCGCTGGAGTTCGGAAGCGCCGCGCGCGCACGCCGCTACCTGAGCTGCAAGGTCGGCGAGATTCTGGTCGATATTGCGGGCCGGCCATTTTCCCGATGCGAACAAGTCGCGGGTTTGCGCTTCACGCAGCACAGAATTTTCGACCAGCAGGAAATTGTCGATGACGACTCCTTCCTCCGCGATGTCCACACTGTCCGGTGGCATGGATCCGGGGCTGATCCCGCCGATATCGGCATGGTGCCCGCGCGCCGCGATGAAGAAGTCGGGTGCGTCCCCCGACCCGACGAACACCGGCTGGATCACGGTGATGTCGGGCAGATGCGTCCCGCCATTATAGGGTGCGTTGAGGGCGTAGACGTCGCCGCGCCGGATGCCGCGCCCGTCGGCACTGCGCCGGTCGATCACGGTGCGGATGCT
Source organism: Sphingomonas sp. J315 (assembly GCF_024666595.1). Classification (NCBI taxonomy): domain Bacteria; kingdom Pseudomonadati; phylum Pseudomonadota; class Alphaproteobacteria; order Sphingomonadales; family Sphingomonadaceae; genus Sphingomonas; species Sphingomonas sp. J315. The sequence continues at coordinate 1,491,564 of NZ_CP088296.1, forward strand.
CTCGCCCATCGACCCCAGATGCACCGGGATATGCGGCGCATTGGCGATGAGGTTGCCCGCGCCGTCGAACAGCGCGCAGGAGAAATCGAGCCGCTCGCGGATATTGACCGATGTCGCGCTGTGGCGGAGCGCCGCGCCCATTTCCTCGGCGATCGCCATGAACAGCCCGGCGAAGATCTCCAGCCGCACCGGATCGGCGCTGGTGTCGCTGCGTTGCGCGCGTGCGGTGGCTCCGCTTCGGGTCAGCAGGATGCTGCCCTCGGCATCGATCGTTGCGGTCCAGCCGGGTTCGATCACGCTGGTCGCGACATCGTCGATGACCAGCGCGGGACCGCTCACCTGCGCCCCGGCGGGCAGCGCATCGCGGCGGAAGACGGGTGCGTCGTGCCAGTCGCCGGCAGTGTAGAGCCGCACCTGCGCGTGAGGCTTCGCCGCACGGGCGGGCGGAGCGGGGAGCGACGGCGCAGCGCGGGCGGGCTCGATTGCCTCGACACTCAGCATCTCGACCGTCAGTTCGCCGCGCGGGGCATAGCCGAAGCGCTCGCGGAACTGCTCGGCGAAGGCGGCTTGCATCGTCTCCCCCGCACCGAACGGCACCGCGATCAGATTGTCGGAGCCGGGCAGCCGCAGATGCGCGAGCGTTTCAACGGTGACGCCTCCCGCCACCCCCTGCGCGGCCAGTGCCGCGCACGCCTCATCGGCAAGAGCAATCTGCGCCGTCGCCAGCCTGTCAGCGTCGACGAGCGGCAGCGCCACGGTCCGCTCGCGGATCGCGCGCTGGCGGGCCAGGCCGATGCCATAGGCCGAGAGCACCCCGGCGAGCGGGTGGATCAGGACGGTCTCGATCCCCAGCGCATCGGCGACCAGACACGCATGCTGCCCGCCCGCGCCACCAAAGCACGACAGGGCGAAGCGCGTCACATCCTGCCCGCGCGCGATCGAGATCGACTTGATCGCATTGGCCATGTTGGCGACCGCGATGGCGACGAATCCTTCGGCCGCCGCCTCAGGCGTCATGCCCGCAGCCGCCGCCTCCGCCGCCAGCCGCGCGTGCGCCGACTCTGGATCGGGCGGCAGATCGCCGTCAGGACCAAAGGCGGCGGGAAAGAAACCGGGCTGGAGCTTGCCCAGCGCGAAGTTGCAGTCCGTGACCGTCAACGGCCCGCCACGCCGATAAGAGGCCGGACCCGGCACCGCCCCCCGCCGATTCCGGGCCGACGCGCAGCCGGCCGTCCTCGAACCGGCAGATCGACCCGCCGCCCGCCGCGACGGTGTGAATGCGCAGCATCGGAGCGCGGATGCGCGCGCCCGCGACGATCGTCTCGCTGTCGCGCTCATAGCGGCCGGCAAACAAGGACACATCGGTCGAGGTGCCGCCCATGTCGAAACCGACCACGCGATCGAACCCGGCGGCGCGCGCAGTTTCCGCCATGCCGACGATGCCGCCGGCGGGGCCGGACAGGATCGCGTCCTTTCCGGAAATCGCCCCGCCCGGGGCAAGCCCGCCGCTCGACTGCATGAACAGCGGCGCATTGTCCGCGCCCAGCGCGGCGTCGAGACCGGCGACGTAGCGGCGCAGCACGGGCGACAGATAGGCGTCGGCGACACAGGTATCGCCGCGGGGGACCAGCTTGATGAGAGGTGCCACGGCGTGGCTCGCAGAAATCTGGGTAAAGCCGATCTGTACCGCCAGCTGCGCCAGCGCCACCTCATGCGCGGGATAGCGAAAGCCGTGCACCAGCACGATCGCCACCGCGCGCAACCCAGACTCGAACGCCGCCGTCAGATCGCGCCGCGCCGCGTCGAGGTCGAGCGCGCGCACCACCGCTCCATCCGCGCCGACCCGCTCGTCAATTTCGACCGTCGCGGCGTCCAATGACGGCGCGCGCTCGATCCGCCGCGCGAAGATGTGCGGCCGGTCCTGGGTGCCGATCACCAGCGCGTCGCCGAAGCCGCGCGTGATCGCCAGGCACACCGGCTCGCCCTTGCGCTCGAGCAGCGCGTTGGTCGCGATGGTGGTGCCGATCCGCACCTGCATCGGCGGCAGCGCCCCCGATGCGACACCCGTTACGCGCCGGATCGCGGCAATCGCCGCGTCGTCATAGTGACCGGGATTTTCCGATAGCAGCTTCAGCGTCGTCAGTGTTCCGTCGGGCGCACGCGCAACCATATCGGTGAAGGTGCCACCGCGATCGATCGCGAATTCCCAACACCCCGATCCGCTCACCCCGGCCCCCCGTTACACCTCGCAGCACCCGTGGATACGCGGCTGGCCAAATCAGACAAGATGGCGATTGGATTACCCGGTCGCCGTTTCGCCCGACCCGGCGTTGCCACTTGCGGCACGTTTCAGCCGGTCGCAAAGCCATGACAGGCCCCGGTCGCTGCTGCGCGCGCTGTGAAACTGCATCATTTCGCGCATCACCGGCAGCGGGAAGGGCGATTCCTGGACGATCAGCCCCAGTTGCGGCGCCAGTTCGCGTGCGAGCCGTTCGTGCATCAGCGCGAGGCGGGTCGTCCCGGGCAGGATCCACGGCACCTGCGAAAAGGCAGCACAGACAATTTCCACACGACGCTGTTCGCCCTGACCGCGCAGATAATTGTCGATGAACGTGCCATCGCGCGACACGCTGGTCGCCACATGCCCGCTGGCGAAATAGGTCTCTGCATCCAGCCGTCGGTGCATCACGGGGTTGGTCGAGCAACCGACCACGACATGCCGTTCCTCGAACAGCAATTCGCGCGGGTGATGCGGACTGAGAAACTGTTCGGGCGAAATGAGCAAGTCGATCTCGCCGTCGTCGAGCTGTTCGAGAATGTCGGAGCGCGGCAGCGTAATCTCGATCCGGATGTGCGGTGCTTCCCTGTGCAGCATGCGCAGTGCCGGGCCGAGTAGAACGGTGGTGATATAATCCGACCCGACAATGCGGAACGTGCGCTGCGACTGGGCAGGATCGAACCGCATACCGCTCGCAAGGATCGCGCGCATGTTCAGCAGTGCTGCGGCCACGTCGGGCGCCAGCGACAGAGCGGCAGCGGTCGGCACCATCCGCTTGCCGTGCTGCACCAGAATTTCGTCGGCGAACGATTCGCGCAACCGCTTGAGCGCCGCGCTCATCGCCGATTGGGTAAGGTTGAGCCGCTCCGCCGCACGCGTGACGCTGCGTTCCTCGATCAGGACGTCGAATGCAATCAACAGGTTGAGATCGAATTGATCGAGCCGCATCCATCAATTCCATTTGTGCTAAACGATAGAAACAAATCGTTATGATAAATGATCGGCTTTGACCATCCTCAATGCAGAGGCGCGCTCGGCGAAGCGGCGCCCATGGGAGGATTGTCTGATGAAAAAATTGCTTCTCGCGGGGACCGCGATCCTCGTCGCCCATGCTGCTCCTGCGCTGGCGCAGGATGCGCCCGCCGCCCCCGAAGCCGCGCAGGCGACCGAGGAAGGCGAGGGTCTTCAGGACATCGTCATCACCGCGCAGCGCCGTTCGGAATCGCTCCAGCGCGCCGCCGTCGCGGTGACCGCAGTGACCGGCGACGACCTCGCCCAATCGGGCATCACCGAAACCGCCAACCTCGGCAAGCTGGTCCCCTCGCTCGTCGTCCAGCCGACCGGCGGCACGACCAGCTTCTTCCTGCGCGGCGTCGGCACCAATTCGCAGAACTCGTTCTCGGAAAACGCCGTCGCGTTCAACTTCAACGGCGTCTATGTCGGCCGCCCGACGGCACCCGCCGGCGTGTTCTACGACCTCGAACGCGTCGAGGTGGTCAAGGGGCCGCAGGGCACGCTCTATGGCCGCAACGCTACCGGCGGCGCGATCAACGTGCTCCCCAAAAAGCCGATCCTCGGCAAGTTCGGCGGCGAAGCGCTGCTCGAATATGGCAATTACGACAGCAAGAAGGGCTTCCTCGCGCTCAACGTGCCGCTGGGCGACAAGGTCGCGCTGCGCGTCGCGGGGCAGGTGGTCGATCGGGACGGATATATCTCCGACGGCTATGACGACGACAAGGGCGAGGCGGTGCGCGCGTCGCTGTTGATCGAGCCGTCCGACCGCTGGTCGATGACCCTGGTCGCCGACTATTACAACCAGCATGGCAAGGGATCGGGCGCGGTGCTGTTGCCCGAGGCGCGCTACACCGTTCCGGCGCTCGAGGATCGCGTCAGCGTGTCGGACCCGCGCGCGCACGCCGCGATCCGTCAGCTGGCGTCGACCATCTCCGCCCCGCCCTTCTGCGGCGGCATGGGCAATTTCGTGAACAGCGGCTGCGTGGCGCTGGCCGGGACTGACGGCTTCCTCGACAACCAGTTCATCGGCGTCAGCGCGACCGTGGTCGGCGACCTTGGCTTCGGCACCTTGACGGTCCTCCCCGCATGGCGGCGTTCGGACGTCAATTTCCGCACCTATCTGCCCGGCTTTGCCGGCGACATCACCGATCTGGCCGAGCAGACCTCGGTCGAGGTGCGGCTGGCGTCGAATGAGGACGGGCGGCTGCGCTACGTCGTCGGCGGCTTCTATTTCGGCGAAAATCAGAACACTCTGAACTTCTTCCGCCAGGGCAATATCTCGACCACGCGCTTTACCCCGCGCCTCAATACCGAGAGCGTCGCGGCGTTCGGACAGCTGACCTTCGACCTCAGCGACAAGCTGCGCCTTGTCGCGGGTGGCCGCTTCACGCGCGAGGACAAGAAACAGCTCACCTCGACCGCGTCGGGCGGCCTGCCCGGCCCGGTGCTGCCCCCGCTGAGCGCGCCGTTCACCGGCAGCCTGAGCTTCGAGAAATTCACCTGGAAGGCGGGGGTCGAGTTCGACGCGGGTCCGGCGTCGTTGGTCTATGCCAATGTCGCGACCGGCTTCAAGGCGGGCGGTTTCTTCGTCGCGCAGCCGCCGAACAACACGTTCCGCCCGGAAACGCTGACCGCCTATACCTTCGGCGCGAAGAACCGTTTCATGGACAACAAGCTGCAGCTGAATTTCGAGGCATTCTACTGGGACTACAAGGACCAACAGATTACCTATGTCGGCGGCGTGCCGACCGGGACCGGCGTGTTCGCGCAGGGGTCGATCACGGTCAATGCCGGCAAGTCGCACATCTATGGCGCCGAATTCGAGGCGCGCTTTGCGCCGACCCGCAACGACCTGTTCAACCTCAACGTCCAGTATCTCAAGGGCAAGTATGACAGCCTGCAGACGGCGAATTTCTCGCCGACGGGCGCGCCGGTGACCACGGGCTGCACCACGCTGGGCAGCCGTGCGGCCAATCCGGGGGTCAACAACGCGCGCTTCTATGACATCGACTGTTCGGGCAAGCCGACGGTCAACTCGCCCGAATGGGCGATCAATGTCGGGTACGAGCGGACGTTCGAGCTGACCGGCGACCTCGATTTCGTCGCGGGTGCGCGGGCGAATATCGAGAGCAGCCGCTTCATGAACTCGAACTACCGCCCTGAAGAAAAGCAGGACGGGTTCGTGATGGCCGACGCGTTCGTCACACTGCGCAGCCAGCAGGGGTGGAGCGTCACCGGCTTCGTCAACAATCTGACCGATGAGGTCGTGCTGGCGCGCGCGGGTACCCGGCCGATCCTCGACTTCCCGGTCGGCACGCTGCGCCCGCCGCGCACCTATGGCGTCCGCGTCGGGTTCGACTTCTGATGCGCGCGTCGCTTCTGGGACTGGTGGTTGCGGCGGTGCTCGCGGCGGTGCCCGCGTCCGCACAGCAGGCGCCGCCCCAGGGCGATGCGTTCATCACGCTCGGCACAATGGGCGGACCGGTGGCGAGCCGCGACCGCTCGCAGCCCGCCAATGCGCTGGTGCATGACGGGCGCGTCTATCTGGTCGATGCCGGGGATGGCGCGGTCCAGCAGCTGACCAAGGCTGGCTATCAGCTGCCCCGCGTGCGCGCGGTGTTCCTGAGCCACCTGCACACCGATCATACCGGCGGCCTGTCGGCGGTGCTGGGGCTGCGCAACCAGACCAATGTCGCGGAGAAGCTGACCGTCTATGGCCCGCCGGGCACGCGCGAGTTGGTCGCGGGAATGGTCGCGTCGATGCAGCCTGCCGCGCGGGTCGGCTATGGCATTCCGGGCCAGCCCTGGGCGCCGCCCGCCGACACGGTGATTGTGATCGAGCTGAACGACGGCGACAAGATGACGGTGGACGGCATGACCGTCACTGCGGCGCAGAACAGCCATTACGATTTCCCGCCCGGCAGCGTCGAGGACCGCAACTACAAGTCGCTGTCGCTGCGCTTCGACCTGCCCGGCCGGTCGATCGTCTATACCGGCGACACCGGGCCGAGCGCGGCCGTGGAACGGCTAGCCAAGGGCGCGGACCTGCTGGTCAGCGAGATGATCGACATGGCCGCGACAATGGCGACGGTCGCGCGCAATTCGCCGAACATGCCGCCCCCCGCCAAGCAGAAGCTCGAACAGCATCTGTCCACCCATCACCTGACGCCCGAAGCGGTCGGCGATCTTGCCGCGCGCGCCGGGGTGAAGGCGGTGGTCATCACCCATTTCGCGGGCGGCACCCCCGACCCCGTCCGCACCCGGGGCTATATCGCGCAGGTCCGTGCCCGCTTTGCCGGGCCGATTACGCTGGCCAACGATCTCGACCGATTCTGAGAGAACAAACATGCAATCCGGCAACATCCTCGTCATCGGCGGCGGCATTGGCGGCCTGACCACCGCCATCGCGTTGCGCGCCAAGGGCTTTGACGTCACGGTGATCGAGCGCGATCCCGACTGGTCGGTCTATGGCGTCGGCATCATCCAGCAATCGAACGTGATCCGCGCGATGGCGCAGCTGGGGCTGATCGACGAATATGTCGCGTCGGGCGTCGGGTTCGATGCGGTCGAGATCTACACGCCGACGGGGGTAAAGGTCGCGCGCGTCCCCACCCCGCGACTGGTCGACGGCTATCCGGCCAATATGGGGATCGCCCGCCCGGCGCTGCACAAGATCCTCGGCGACAGCACGATCGCCAGCGGGGCCAAGGTGCTGCTGGGGGTGACCGCGACCGAGTTGAGCGACGATGGCGCGGGCGTCGATGTGACACTGTCCAATGGCGAGAGCGCGCGCTTCGACCTCGTGGTCGGCGCGGACGGCGTCTATTCGCAGACGCGCGCGGCGCTGTTCCCCGACCTGACCGGGCCGCAATTCACCGGGCAAGCGGTGTGGCGCTACAACCTGCCCCGCCCCGCCGATCTCGACGCGCTGCACGTCTATAACGGGCCGACCGGCGTCGGGCTGGTGCCGGTGTCGGAAAGCCTGATGTACATCTATGTCACCACGCCCGAGCCCGATAACCCGCGCTACCCGCGTGAGGGGCTGGCCGCAGTGATGCGCTCGAAAATGGCGAATTGCGCGCCGTACATCCGCGAGCTGTCGGAGCTGGTCACCGATGATGATGGCGTCGTCTATCGCCCGCTCGAAGGCATGCTGGTCGAGGGCGCGTGGCATCGCGGGCGGATCGCGCTGTTGGGCGATGCGGTGCATGCGACCACCCCGCATCTGGGCCAGGGTGCGGGGATGGCGATCGAGGACAGCCTGGTGCTGGCCGAGGAGCTGGCGCGCCACGACGACATCGAGACAGCGCTGACCGCCTATCGCGCGCGCCGGTTCGAGCGCTGCGCCTATATCGTCCGCTCCAGCCTCGCCATCTGCATGGGCCAGCTCGGCAAGGGGCCGCCGGTGGACAATGCCAAGGCAACGCACGAAATGTTCGAAGTCGTGGCAAAGCCAATTTGAGGATCGTCCGATGACCCAGCAAGCGACGACCCGGCATGGCGTGATCCTGATGCTCACCGCGGTGATGCCGACCATGGCGATCATAGCGCTGGTGCCGGTGCTGCCGCTGCTGATGCGCGAGTTCGCCGATGTGCCGGGCGCGGCGGTGCTGGTGCCGATGGCGCTGACGATTCCCGCTTTGTGCGTCGCGCTGTTTTCCCCGGTCGCCGGCTGGCTGTCGGACAAGCTCGGCCGCAAGCGGCTGCTGATTGCGGCGCTGGTCGGTTATGCGGGGTTCGGCCTGCTGCCCTTGCTGCTCGATGATCTGCGCATGATCCTTGGCGCGCGCGTCGCGCTGGGGGTGACCGAGGCGATCATCATGACCGTCGCGACCGCGCTGGTCGGCGATTACTTCACCGGCGAGCGGCGCGAAAAATGGGTGTCGATCCAGATCGCCACCGCGAGCGTCAGCGCGATCGTCCTGATCGCGGCGGGCGGCGCGCTGGGTGAGGCTTTGGGGTCGCGCGGGCCGTTCTGGCTGTATCTGCTGGCGCTGCCCGTGGCGCTTGCCGCTGCCCTGATCCTGTTCGAACCGGCGAAGACTGCCGCGAGCGCGCCCGCAGCTGCGGGCAAGGCGCAGGGCATCGCGATGCTGGTCGCGATCACCTTTGGCATCGGCATGCTGTTCTACACGCTGATCGTCCAGCTCGGGCCGGTGATCGAAGCGACGGGGGTCACCTCCCCCGCCACGATCGGGCTGGCCGGAGCCGCCGCCAATCTCGGCGTGATGGCCGGGTCGATGCTGTTCGGGCGGCTCAAGGGCTGGTCGGGGCAGACCTTGCTGTCGATCGGCCTTCCTCTGGTCGCGCTCGGCTATGTCGGCATTGCATTGTCCACGAGCTTCGCGCTGACCGCCGCCTGTGCGGTCGTGATCTCGATCGGCAACGGGCTGATGCTGCCGACGATGCTCGCCTGGGTTCTCCGCCGCCTTCCGCCGGAGACGCGCGGGCGCGGGACGGGTGTGTGGACCGGGTCCTTCTTCCTCGCCCAGTTCGTCGCGCCGATCGTCGCGGTGGCGCTGTCGGGGGTGCTCGGCGGCCTGTCGGGCGTCTTTCTTTTCTACGCGGCTGCGGCGGCGATCGGCGCGGGCGTCGCGCTGCTGCGTCGCAGTCCGGCAACTCAAGGAGCATGAAATGACCAAGCCAGTACGTCGCGTCGTCACCGGCCACGATGCCAGCGGCCGCGCGATCATCCAGGAGGATGGCGCCGCCCCGCGTGTGCAGCAGATCGGCGGGCCGTCGGGGCCGATGTTCCACGAAATCTGGAACACCCAGTCGACTCCGGTGCTGATCGACGCCGCTTCGGGCGAGCCGCATGAGGACGGCATCAAGCTCGCCCCGCCCAAGGGCGGCACCCGCATCCGCGTGCTCGACATCCCGCCCGAGAGCGACGAGATCCGCACCATGTCACCCGAAGAGGCGCAGGCGCATTTCGCCGAAATCGGCGCGGGCGATGCGTCGGCGCATCATGGCGAAGGCAGCCGCCACGCGCTGATGCACCGCACCGAGACGATCGATTACGGCATCGTGCTGGAGGGTGAACTGGTCCTGATCATGGACGAGGGCGAGACCACCGTGCGCGCGGGCGACATCGTGATCCAGCGCGGCACCAACCATGGCTGGTCCAACCGCTCCAACGCCAATTGCCGGATCGCCTTCATCCTGATCGACGGCGAATTCGCGCCCGAGCTGAAGTAATGCGGCTGGCGATCACCGGCGCGGCGGGGTTCGTCGGCCGGTCGGTCGTGCGGCAGCTTGCTGCGCAACATCCGGGGGTCGACCTGCTGCTCGCCGACCGCGAGGTGGCGGGGTTCGACGGGCATGAAACGCTTGAAGGCGACCTGACCGACCCGACGGTGATCGCCGCGCTGACCGCCAAGCGGGTCGATGCGGTGCTCCACCTCGCGGCCCTGCCCGGCGGTGCTGCGGAGCATGATCCCGCCGCGTCGCGCGCGGTCAATCTCGACATGCCGCTCGCGCTGATCGAGGCGATGCGCGGGCGGCGGCTGGTCATCGCCGGGTCGATCGCGGTGTTCGGCGGCGTGCTGCCCGATCCGGTGGACGAGGCGACAGTGCCGACGCCGACCAGCGTCTATGGCACGCACAAGCGCATGGTCGAGCTGGCCTTTGGCGACGCGGTGCGGCGCGGGGCCGTGACCGGCTTCGCGCTGCGCCTGCCCGGCATCGTCGCGCGACCGGCTGCGGCCGGTGGTTTCGGCTCGGCATTTCTGAGCGGCATGTTTCATTCCGCTCTGGCAGGGAAGGTGCTGCGGGTGCCAGTCGCGCCCGATGCGACCAGCTGGCTGATGTCGGTGCGCTGCTGCGCCGCCAACCTGGTTGCGGCGGCACTGGGCGAGCGGACCGAACAGACGGCGGTGACGCTGCCCGCGCTGCGCGTGACAGTCGGCAATCTTGTCGCAGAGCTTGGGCGCCACGGCGACGTATCGGGGATCCGGTTTGAAGAGGTTCCCGCGACCCGCGCGACCTTCGGCAGCTACCCGCAGCTCGTAACGCCGCGCGCCGACGCGCTCGGGTTCCGGCATGACGGCAATCTGACGAAGTTGGTGGAGACGGTGATTGGCGACCTCTGACCCCCTGGCCGCCTTTCGCCTCGACGGACGCACCGCGCTGGTCACCGGGCCGGTACGTGGGATCGGACTGGCGATCGCGCACCTGTTCGCCGGAGCCGGAGCGCGGCTGGTGCTGGCCGATCTGGATGCCGCGGCGTGCGATGCGTTGGCGGTGGAGCTAGGCGGCATCTCCATCCCCACCGATGTCGGCGATGCCGCCGCGCTCGACCGGCTCGCGCAGCAGGCCGAGGCCCGGACCGACGGCATCGACATTCTTGTCTGCAACGCCGGGATCGCGGGACAGGCGTCGCCAATGCACGCGATGACCGAGGACGCGCGCGAGCGGCTCTATGCGATCAACCTGCTCCACCCTCTGCGCCTCACCAGCCGCATCGCCCCGGCGATGGCGGCGCGCGGGCGGGGCAGTATCGTGCTGCTGTCGAGCATCGCCGGGCTGCGCGGCAATGCGATGCTGGGGCATTACGGGATGACCAAGGCGGCGCTGGCGCAGCTCGCGCGCAACCTGGCGGTCGAATGGGGGCCGTCGGGGGTGCGCGCCAACGCCATTGCGCCGGGGCTGATCGAGACCGACTGGGCGGGCGCGATCCTGTCGAGCCCGGAGCGCGCCGCGCGGCGGCTGGGCATGACCCCGCTGCGTCGCGCCGGATCACCGGACGAGGTCGCGGCGACCGCGCTCTACCTCGCCAGCGACGCGGGCGGGTTCACCACCGGTCAAACCGTCGTGGTCGATGGCGGGACGCTGATTTCGGACGGGAGTTAGGTGCCAATCCCCCCTCCCTGAAAGGGAGGGGGCGGGGTGGGTGCGCGCGTCTGCGCGCCGAAGAGACTCCAACAGACAGCGCGAAAAAAAGCGGCCAGCGAGGCATCGAGCCTCGCTGGCCGCTAAACTCACCCCTGCCCCTCCCTTTCAGGGAGGGGAGTTCACAGGATCGGAGCTACCCCTTCACCACCCGCTGATCGATCGCGCCGAACGGTGATGCGCCCTCCCCCGCCCGCATCGACACACGGCTGCCGAACGACAGGAACGGCGTCTGCGGTGCGCCGTGAGCGATCATCTCGATCGCGCGGCGTTCGGACATGCAGGTCGATCCGACCGTCTCATGCTCCGCGTTCGACACCGTGCCCGATCCGATGATCGTGCCGGCGGGCAGCGAGCGGGTCCGTGCGGCGTGCGCGATCAGCTCGTGGAAACCATAGCCCATCGCAGCGCCATTGGGGTTGCCGAACCACTTGCCATCGACCTCGACCGTCAGCGGCAGATGGACGCGACCGTCGCGCCAGGCATCGCCCAGCGCGTCGGGCGTCACCGCGAACGGCGCGACGCTGCATGCGGGCTTGGCCTGCACCCAGCCAAAGCCGGTCTTCATCTCGGGGATCGCAATCGCGCGCAGCGACCAATCGTTGATCAGCACCACCAGCCGGACATGAGCCAGCGCGTCGGCGGCGCTGCACCCGATCGGCACATCGCCGGTGATGACGCCGAACTCTCCCTCGAAATCGATGCCATCGGCTTCGCTGGGCAGCGGCACGTCGGCGGTCGGCGCGATGAACTGATGGCTCATCCCCTGATACATCAGCGGCAGATCGGTCTCGATCGGCGCATGGCCGAACGCGAGCTGCATCAGCGCGCCGTGATTGGCAAAGGCCGACCCGTCGAGCCACTGCCACGCGCGCGGCAGCGGCGCGGCGAAATCGTCCGGCTGGACCGCCTCGCCGCTCTCCGCCGTTTCAGCCGCAGTGGCCAGCGCGCCCTGGGCCGCATCCCAATCGTCGAGCGCGGCCTGAAGCGTCGCATAGCCCGCGACCGGCGCGACGCGCGCACCGTCGCGGCTAACCGCCACCAACGTCCCGTCGCGCCCGCCGCGCCGCAATGTCGCGAGGCGCATCAGGACAGCTTTCCGCCGAGCGTCTCGGCAAACCAGTCGGCGATATAGTCGCGGCCAAAGCTCATATTGTCGGCCCCGACATGCTCGACCCCGCCTTCGCGCTCGGTGAACAGCTTGAGTTCGCGGCGCGGCGAGTTGACCAGCTGGTCGTAGCAATCCTGCGCATAATCGACGCTGATCTGCCGGTCCTTGGCGCCATGGGTGACGAGGAAGGGGACGCGCACCCCGCCCATATGGCCGTTGAGGTTCATATCCTCCGCCTTGGCGAGGAAGTCGTCCATGTCCTTGGCGCCGAACGCCCAAATCACGTGCGCCCAGTAATGCGGGACCGGATTCTCGCCTTCGCGCTTCAGCCGCTTCTGCTGTACCTCGGCCCAATTGTGGTTCGCGCCCCAGCATGCGCCGCTGGCGAAACGCGGTTCATAGGCGACGGCGCGCGGCGCGAAATGGCCGCCGAGCGAGATGCCGGTCATGCCGATGCGCTTGGGGTCGACGTCGGGCTGGGTTTCGAGCCAGTCGATCGCCTTGCTCGCCCAGTTTTCGCTGTGCGGATCGACGGGGAGGTTCTGCAGGCGCAGCGCTTCACCGGTGCCCGGCTGATCGACGCACAGGGTCGAGATGCCACGCTTGGCCAGCGCCTCGGGCAGGCGGGACCAGTAGAGCAGCTCCTTGCAGCTATCGAGACCGTTGCAGTAGACCACCACCGGATGCGGCCCCGGCCCCTCGGCGCGGGTGCAGAGCGCGGGCATGGTGCCGGTGGTCAGCGGGATTTCCACACGCTCGCGGTTGATCGAACCCAGCCGGGTCGAGCGCGCAAAGGTGTCGAGCGCGCGCGCATAGGTTTCGGCGCGGCCGGGATGGCCATGGCCCTGCATCCGCTCGGCGACGAGCAAATAGAGCGACGCACGTTCCAGCTTGTCGGAGGCGGAGAAGCCGCGCCCCGCGGCCTCATCCTCGTCCGCCAGGCCGATCAGCTTGTCGCCCATCTCGACCCATTTGGCCATGAATTGCGGCGTGCCGGCATCCGAACCCGACGCGGCGGCGTCGCGGATCGGCTGGCACATATCGACGATCTCGCCGATCCGCCCGCCGCTCTCCAGCGCGATGGCGACCGACAGGTTCCAGATATAGTTCGGGAAATATTCGAAGAGTGCCATCGATCAGACCTCCGCCGCCTGGAACAGGCCCGCATCGGGCTCGGGATGCGGCATGGTCTGCGGGCCGCCGACGCCGACGCCCCATTGGTCCATGATCTGCGGTCCCGGGACGTGCACCTTGTCGACATGATTCTCGAAATCGACCTCTTCCAGCTCCGAAGTATATTCGACCGCAAAGCCGCTCGGCGTGGTGAAATAGCTGAAGGTGTTGTTGCCCGCCGTATGCCGCCCCGGGCCCCAGCGGATATCGGTGCCCTTCTTCCGCAGGCGGCTGATCCCGCGCATCATGTCGTCCACGGTCAGCATGTCATAGGCGACATGGTTGAGGCAGGCCGGCCCGGGCAGGATCGCGATACGGTGATGCGCGCTGTTGCAGCGCAGGAAGCACATGAAGTCGCCCAGCCAGTCGCTGACGCGGAAGCCGAGCACGTCGACAAAGAATTTCACCATCGCCTGATGGTCGGGCGAGTGGAGCACGATATGGCTGATCTTCTGCGGCACGCCGTCCCAGCGCTGCATCTCGCGGCTCGATCCGCGCGCGACATCGCTCGAAATCTCGAACGGCAGGCCATCGGGGGAGAAGAAGCGGAAGCCATAGCCGCCGCCCGGCGCAGTCAGATCGCGCGGGGCATGGATGATCCGGCAGCCGGCCGCTGCAACCTTGGCGTGCAGCGCATCGACATCGGCGCGACTTTCCGCCGCCAGCGCGATCACATCGATCCGCTTGGTATCCGCCGCGCGCAGCCGGACGACATGATGCTCGTCGTGCCCCTGTGCCTTGAAATAGACCATGCCATCGTCCGACGGGACCGCCTCCAGCCCCCAGACATCGGCGTAAAAGGCGCGCTCTTCCTCCAGCGCCGTGACGGCATATCCGACATAGCGGATCTCGCTTACCTTGCTCATGCATCCTGCTCCAATCGTGGTTGTCCCCGCCCTAGCGGCATCGATCTTCATTGAAAAAGTGATTGTTTTTATCCATTAGCATTCATGCAAAAAATGGATGGCCGATGCGCTTCAAGGGACTGGACCTCAACCTGATCGTCGCGTTCGAGGCGCTGATGAGCGACCGCAGCGTGTCGCGCGCGGCGGAGCGGCTTAACCTCAGCCAGCCGGCGATGAGCAACGCGCTGGCCCGGCTGCGCAGCTATTTCGGCGACGAGCTGCTGATCGCGCGCAACAAGCGCATGTATCCCACCCCCTTCGCCGAGACACTGCTGCCGCAGGTGCGACAGGCGCTGGAGACGATGGAGGGGGTGATTGCCACCTCGCGCCATTTCGATCCCGCGACGACCAACCGGACGTTCCGGATCATGACATCGGATTACATCGCGACGTCGATCCTGTTCCCGATCGTCACCCGCCTGTCCGCGACCGCGCCCGGCGTGCGGATCGAACTGCTGCTGCCCAGCCCGCGCCGGATCGAACTGCTCGAAAGCGGCGGGATCGACCTGCTCATCACGCTGCGCGAATATCTGACCCCCGAACTGCCGTCGGAGCCGCTGTTCGAGGACGCCTATCACCTCGTTGGGCGTGCGGGCCACCCGGCACTCGGCGGCGAGACCACGCTGGCGGCGATGCTGGCCTATGACCATGTCCATGTCGCGATCGGCGACGAGCGACTGCCAAGCTTCGGCGACGCCTTTCTCGACCGCATGGGCATCCAGCGCCGCATCGCGATGATCGCGCCCAATTTCGGCATGCTGCCGTGGCTGTTGCAGGATACGGACTGGCTGGCGCTGATCCAGGGACGGCTGGCGGCGCAGATGGCGCGCAACTTTCCGCTGGTGGCCGTGGCACCCCCGCTGCCGATCCCGCCCTTGGTCGAGATGGCGCAATATCATGTTACGCGCAGCAACGATCCGGGCCTGCGCTGGCTGATCGACCTGATCCGCGACTCGACGCGCTGATGTGCAGGTCGACCGGCGCGACGCGCGTCCAGACTGCCGCTGACCGCTCCCTCAGGGAGCCGGGCGGGTTGCTTTAGTCGGAAGCGCGCGCCACCCGCGAACCAATGCGTTGAATTCATCCGGCTTTTCGGCGGGCGCCATGTGCCCCGCACCGTCCAGCACATGAAACTGCGCGCCGGCGATGCCCGCCGCAATCTCGCGATGTTGGGCAGGCGGTGACCATCGGTCCTCGGCCCCGACGACCACGCTGACCGGACAGGTCAGTGCCTGCAGCACCAGGCCGGTTTCAGGGCGGTGCAACAGTGCCTCGGTCTGCGCCTCGAACACCTTCTGCCCGGCACGCCGGCACATGGCGCGCAACGCATCCATCAGCACCGGGTCGCCGCGTGCCGCATCACCCACCATCGGGGGAAGCCAGGCATCGACCAGCCGGTCGAAGCCTTCGCGGCGACCGAGATCGCGCAAGGCATAGCGGTTTTCCATCTCTCCCGGACGGACGCCATGGACGCCCGTATCGGCAAGCATCAATCGGGTAACGCGATCGGGTTCCCGCGCGACGATTTCGAGCGCGACCCGCGCGCCCATCGAATGACCGATCAAGGCGAACCGGTCGGGCGCAGCGGCTAGAACGTGCGCCGCCATCTGATCGATCCGGTCGGCGCCGCCATAGTGATCATCGATCACGTGCGATCGCGGAACCTGCTTCAACGTTTCCACGAACATGGCCGCGTCGCACATCAACCCCGGCAAGATCAGCACGTCCTCGTCCACGCATTCCCCCTGACCGTTTCGCCGGGACTGCGCCTAGGCCCATTCGGGTCGCCGCGCCAGATGACGAGCCCGAGCAGGCGGCGCGCATTCACCCCGGGACAAAGCGCCGACCTGCGACGAATGCGATTGCGCACAGCCGGCCAGACTGCCTAGTGCTGCCAAGGTCGAGCCGCTCGGGCGGGACATCTGCTCGCCCCCAATTGCTCTGCGGAGTCACTGTGAGCCTCAGCCTCTCCACTTTCTTTGCGTTGGCGCTGGTTCTCCTGATGTTTGCCGTCGCGGCGTTGGTCGAGCGCAAGTCGGACGTCGTGCGCCCGCATCTGCGTCGCCGTGCCTACACGCTCGCGCTGGGCGTCTATTGCACCAGCTGGACCTTTTACGGCGCGGTCGGCAGCGCGGTGCGTGACGGGTGGAGCTATCTGCCGATCTATGCCGCGCCGATCCTGTTGCTGCTGGTCGCGCCGCGCCTGCTCAGACGTCTGGCTTACTCGGTCGCGGAGGAGCGGGCGACGACCGTGTCGGACTTTATCGCCGCACGGTTTCGCCACGACATCGTCGTCGCCCGGCTGGTGACCACCATCGCCCTGTTCGGAACGATTCCGTACATTGCGCTGCAACTCCGCTCGATCGGGGCCGCCTTTTCGATCGTGTCGGGTGCGGATGTCGCCACCCAGACGATGCTGGTCGCGGCGCCGGTGCTCGCGCTGTTTGCGGCGCTGTTCGGCGCGCGCAAGTTCGAACTCGCCGGACGCAGCGAAGGGCTGCTCTATGCGATCGCGCTCGAATCGGTCATCAAGCTTGTCGCCCTTCTGCTCGTCGCCGGGATCGCGGTGGCGGTGATCGCCAATAGCGATCCGGCAACGCTGAGCCGTGGGCTGGAGCGGTTCCAGCAGAGCTTTAGCACCGATCGAATCTCGATCGAAGTCGCGGTGATCTTCCTGATCGCGATGCCGGCGATCATCGTCCTGCCCCGCCAATTCTATATGGGCCTGGTCGAGGCGCGGCAGCCCGACGATTTCGTCCACGCCCGCTTTGGCCTGGCTTCCTATCTGGCGGTCATGGCGCTGGTTGTCTTGCCGATCGCGCTGGCCGGGGTGATCTCGCTGCAACCCGATGTCCCGGTCGACTGGTACGTCCTCGAACTGCCCGCCGAGCAGGGCCAATATTGGGTGGTGATCGCCGCCCTGCTGGGCGGGGTGAGCGCGGCTGCGTCGATGGCGATCGTCGATTCGACCGCGCTGGCGACGATGGTCTCGAACGACCTGCTGTTTCCGACACTGGTGCGGCGGCGCGGCCTCGCCTCCGCCGCCGCATCGGGCGCGATGGGTGAGCGGATGCTGACGCTCCGCCGCCTCACGATCCTCGCGATCATGGCGCTTGGCCTCGGATGGGCGCTACTGGTCTCGTCGCAGGATTCGCTTGCCTCGATCGGGCTGATCGCCTTTGCCGCGATGGCGCAATTCGTGCCGCATCTGATGCTCGCCGCGACCGGGAAGGATCGCGACCCGCTAGCCGCGCGGGCGAGCCTGGCGACCGGGTTCCTGCTGTGGCTCTACACGCTGGCGTTGCCGCCGGTGCTGCCCGCGTACTGGATTGCAGGACTGACGGGTGGACTGGCTGACCCGGTCAACCTTCTTGGTATCGGCTCCGCCTCTCCGCTGACGCATGGCGTGATCTGGAGCGTCGGCGCCAATCTCCTCGTCTATGCGGCAGTGGCAGCACGCGGCATCCATGCGCCACAATTGCCCCGCCTGTTCGGAGCCGAGCGCGCAATCAGCAACCAGCGCGACCTTATCGCACTGACCGGTAGCTTTGTCGGCCATGAGCGCGCGGATCGCGCCTTTGACGACATGGACCCGATGGCACCGGTCGATCGGCGATCGGCGCGCCGTGCGCGCGCGCTGATTGCGCAGGTGGTCGGCGCTTCCTCCGCACGCGCGCTCGTCGCGTCGGCGCTCGCCGGCAACCGCATGAGCCTCCAGGATGTCGCACGGCTGCTCGACGAAGGCGGGGCCAGCCTGCAATTCTCGCGCAAGCTGCTCGCATCGACGTTCGAGAATATCGATGCCGGGATCAGCGTTGTCGACGCCGACCTGAACCTGGTCGCGTGGAACAGCCGCTATCTCGAGCTGTTCGATTATCCGTCCGACATGGTCTATGTCGGCGCACCGGTCGCCGACCTGATCCGCCACAATGCCCGCCATGGCGATTTCGGACCGGGCGAGATCGACTATCATGTCGAGAAGCGGCTGGATCACCTGCGCAACGGTCAGCCGCACAGCTTCGAGCGCCGCCGTCACGACGGCAAGACGATCAAGACCGTTGGCGGCCCGATGCCGGGCGGCGGCTATGTCATGTCGTTCACCGATATTAGCGCCGAAGCACGCGCGCAGGCCGAATTGCGCACGACGCTGGAGGAGCTGGAGCGCAGGGTCGATCAGCGCACCAGCGAGTTGAGCGCCGCCAACCAGCGGCTCGCGCTGGCGGACCGCGACAAGACGCGCTTCCTGGCGGCGGCCAGCCATGACCTGCTTCAGCCGCTTCACGCCGCGCGATTGTTTACCGGCGCGCTCGCCCGGGACGTGTCACCGACGCAACAGGGCCTGGTGGGACAGATCGAAGGCTCGCTGCTGGCAGCCGAGGACCTGCTGCGCTCGCTGCTCGATATCAGCCGACTCGACGCGGGTGGGGTCACGCCAGAGCCGGTCGCGATCGCGCTTGCTCCCTTCTTGTCGGATCTGCTCGCGAATCTCCGTCCGACGGCGGCGGCGCAGGGATTGCGTCTGGACGCCGTCGCGTTGCGCGGCGCGGTGCGGTGCGACGTCGGGCTGCTCCGATCGGTGTTGCAGAACATTGTCGGCAACGCACTGCGCTATACTCCTGCGGGCGGCGTGCTGGTCGGGGTGCGCCGCCGTGGCGGCGACTGGCGCATCGATATCGTCGATACCGGGGTCGGCCTGGAGGAAGCGCAGATCCCCCTGATCTTCGCCGAGTTCACCCGGCTGGGCATGGTCGAGGCGGAGGGGCTCGGGCTGGGCCTGGCGCTGGTGCGACGGATCCTGCCGCTGATCGGCGGCCGGCTGGACGTCCGGTCGCGCCCGGGTCGCGGCAGCCGGTTCATTCTGACCCTGCCTGCCGCCGACGGCGTCCCGGCGCATGACCCGGCAGCGGTAACGGAGCCTGACGGGCCGTCGCGTGCGCTCACCGTCCTTGTCGTCGATGACGATTCCCGCATCGTCGCGGCCAGCCTCGCGCTGCTCGCGGCATTGGGCCATCGTGGCATGGGTGCGCGCGACGCGAACGAAGCGCTCGAGATGGTGGAGCGCGCAGACGCTGCGCTGGTCGATTATCAGCTTGGCGACGCACAAACCGGTCTGGCCCTCATCCCGGCCTTGCGCGCGCGCCGGTCGGGACTACCGATTCTGTTGGTTACCGCAGAGTCCGGCGCGGAACTGTGCGCCCGGGCTGCAGCGTTGGGCGTCGAGATGCTCGCCAAGCCCGCGACCCCCGACGCGATCGATGCGTTCCTGCGCGGCGCCTCAGTCGCGCGAATCGATCCCGAGTGAGCGCGCCACCAGCGCCGCCTGGGTCCGCGTTCGCACGTCCAGCTTGCGCATGATCGCTGTCATGTGAACCTTCACCGTCGCCTCGCTGATATCGAGGCGGTGGGCGATCTGTTTGTTCAATTGTCCATCGAGCACCGCGAGCAAAACCTTGAGCTGCATCGGAGTGAAACCGGCAACCGTCCTGCGGACCTGATCTGCCGGCTGGACACCGGGCGGTTGTTCGACCGGTGCGACATGGTTGAGCGCGCGAGCGATCGCATCCTCGATCGTGGCGAGGTCGCACCCTTTGTGAAGATAGCCGACCGCGCCAAACGCGCGCGCCTCCCCCGCCGCTTCGGCTCCGGCACTCGATACGACCAGAATCGGAACATCGGGGCATTCGGCGTGCAGCAACGCAATACCCGAATAGCCGACCGCGCCGGGCATTTTGAGGTCGAGCAGGATCAGGCGCAGCTCCTGCGTCGATGCGGCGGCCGCGGCAGCGGTCGCCAGCGTGCCGGCCTCGACGATGCGCGCGCCCGGCATGATCCGCTCGATCGCCAGCTTCAGCGCCTGGCGGAACAGCGGGTGATCGTCCGCGATCAGGACCGACCCGCTCACGACAGAATCGCCAAGTGAAGCATGGAGCCGTCCAAGCGCTGAATTCCGATAGGCACTCTCGTCAACACTCCCCCGGTCGCGGACTCCGGGTCCGACCCCGAAGTCGAACACTTATCAGCCAGCCATTCGGTCGCAATGGGGACGTGACGACACGGACGCCAAGGTGCCCGCGAGCATTGCCGTTCAGGACTGCGGGCAAATCGCACGCCCGTGAAAGAGAGACGAATGGCGGAGCGGGAGGCTGCCAAATTTTTCTGAATCTAAAGAGAAATTATGTCTTTCAAGTGTTTCGTCATAATATTGGCCATAAAGCCGGCTTCGGACTCGTCATGAATAGAAAACGCCACAACCACGACAGCGGAGGAGGAGGTGCGGGCCGCAAATGCGCGCCATACGACCCAAGGGCATCTCAGCGCTTCCCAAGGCCACATTGATCGGTAATGTTCGCATCAAGCGCATGGGATCGCTACGGTCGGACGCTCGCGCTGGTTCGGGGCTCTAAAGGTGACCGCTCCTGTTGGCCAAGCGATCGACCGGGGAGACTGGGATAGCCGGTCCGGAGTTGAGGCGCAGATTAAAAAATCCGTTTTGCTAAGCACACGATGAACGCGAGCAGGTCGCATCCCTTCTGCGGACCTCCAAACTTAGTTCCATGAACTGATCTGGCTCCTCATGTTGGCGACGCAAACACGGCCAAAATCCAAAGTAGCATCACTGCCAACATTCCCGACTTTAGCTAATCGAGCAGGCCAATGAAGTTAGAACTCCCTCTGCTGCCGTTAATCCTGGACGCGCCGCGAGCAATTTCCCATCATGCACCCCAAGAGGTGAGACCGAGATGATTAACGACGCTGTCACGTTTCAATTCCGGCGCTTAGATGAGCCGCGGCTCACACTTCCAGCCGCTTTCATCGGTGGTGTTACCTCGACCTTCACGCGCATGGCGGAAGAACTAGCAGCTACCGGCGGATATGAGGTGCGGATCGAGCTTGAACTGCTCTCCGCACAGCAGGGGTCTCTGACCACAATGTGGATTGCGACGGTTGAGTGGCTCAACGAGCGGCGCACCTCGCCAGGCGAGGTGGCAACTTTGATCGCCCTACCTCTCGCAGCGTTGCAGATGCTCAATTCTGGCAGTTCCGCCAGTGCGGTGCCGACGACCCCAGAACCGAGCTATGAACGCGCGCTAGCGATAGTCGAGCGAGCCGAGGCGCGTGTAACCGCGAAGGAGTGGGCAACGAGTCTGCAGAACGCCATTGAGATATGCCGAGTCGATGAGGTTTTGATTGTGGTTCCCGATTCCCCAGGACGCGTGGTGCGCGGCTCGAACTACCTGGGTCGCAAGATGTCTGAGTATCTTCGGGTAGAACCCGATCAGATTGGAGACCTGATCCGGGATCTGCGTCGGATCGACGCAATCTGCGATGTCGTCGTGCTGAATGATCGAACGGTCCGGTATTTTGTGCCCCACCCAGACTCCGATCTGAACAACTTTCTGATGCAGATCGAAGATATCAAGAAGGCGTATCAAGTCACGGCTAGTCGCGATGAACGCGACATAATATTTTGACGTGCTACTATTATTTTAATCCCATGCGCGCTGCAATTGTAAAAAATGCTCGATTGAGCGCGCTAATAGCTGCCATGCTGCCCGCGAATGATCGCTTTCAGAGCTCCATGCTCGGGATTTGCGGACCGCGTCCATTTGCTGACAAAGGGACATGCCGCATCTCTCCAGGTTTGCGCTTAAGATGACGCAAATGCCGGTCGGGCAATAACCCAAGTTGGTGACGCGTTCTCGACGCGGCGCCGGTCAAAATGAATCAATAGGGCGATTGAGAAGAGCCGTCGCATAATAATACTGTCGCGACAGGTTGTAGTGGCACGATCGGCAGGCTGAATGACGGATTTTCGAGCGCATTGCAGACTGGCAGTTTGTACTGAGACGGCCCGGCAGCTACTGGGCCGATTGCAGACTGGCCGGTTTCAAGAGCAGCAGCTGTGAAAGCGGACCTTCGTTCAACTAAGCCTCGAGTCGCAAAGGACCCACAGTCGGTCATTCAGGCCGCCCTTGCGATTTCCAAACTTCAGCCACTCGTTTATGATGTTACCTGTGACCGCTCAGAGCTCCAGCACAGCTGACAAATCGGCACGCCTTGAGAAAGCAGAACGCGAACGTCGTCGAGCTTGACGTCCGGCGCGTCGCAGACTCAACATGAACTGGAAGTCCCCTGAATGTTTTCCAGGGCGTCGCTGGCGTTGTTGGATGACAGATTTCGGTAAGGTCAAAGGCAGGCTTGCGACACCCTGGTTGCGCCGCCATCACCGTAGAGTTTTGCGGATATCGCGTTGGCCTTTGTTCTCCGCATGCTCTCAAACTTAATTGTCGAGCGATGCTGCTTGAAGCAATCGTTTTACAGCTGGGTCAAGCAGCGGGAACGTCTGGCGCGCGCCGGAACAGACCATAACGGCCGAAAATTCGTGCGCAGTTCATTCTTTTTAACTTGGTAATGCGTCGCTATCCTGTCCATCAAGGGGGATGCCATGCAGATTTTCAACGATGATGCGGCAGGGTCGGAGACAGGAGAGGGGCGCCATCCGGCGATAGTCGCCGATGTTGCGGGCAGTTTCACTTACGCTTCCTATCAGAACGCGATCCCCGTACTTCGTTCGATCCGAATCGACAACGAACCGGGCCAGCGCCATGAAAACTGCCGACTGGAGCTGACTGCGTCCCCCGCCTTTTTGCGGCCTAAGACCTGGATGATCGACAGGCTTGCGCCGGGTGACAGCCTGCCGCTCGGCGACCGCAAGGTCGAGCTCGACGCCGACTATCTTTCCGGCCTGAACGAGGCCGAGCGCGGCGAGATCACGCTGCGGCTTATCGCTGGCGACACGCTGCTCGACGAGCAGCGCTTCGCCGTTCGCCTGCTGGCGCGCGACGAATGGGGCGGGGTCGCCGACATGGCGCAACTGCTTCCCGCGTTCGTAATGCCGAACGAACCCGCGGTCGCGCGTATTCTGCGCACCGCGGCAGAGCGGCTGGCGGCGCATGGCCATGCCAGCGGGCTGGATGGCTATCAGTCGGGTGACCCGCAGCGCGCGTACATGCTGTGTGCGGCGATCTATTCGGCGATCGCTGCCATGGGAGTGCATTATGCCGAGCCGCCCGCCAGCTTCGAGGCTCGCGGACAGAAGGTGCGCCGCCCGGCGACGATTGCCGAGGAGCGACTGGGCACCTGCCTCGACACCACGCTGCTGTTCGCGGCGGCGCTGGAAGGGGCGGGCCTATACCCCGTCATCCTTATGTTCGAGGGACATGCCGCAGTCGGCGTATGGCTGGTCAAGCGGACGCTGGCGAATACGATCGAGACCGATGCGATGGAAGTGCGCAAGGCGCTTGCCTCGCACGAACTGATCGTGTTCGAGACCACAGGCGTGACGCATCGACCAGCGATGGCGCTCGACGCGGCGCAGCGCGCGCTGGATTACCGACTGGGGGAGGAAGACGCGCACGGCTTTGTCGCGGCAATCGACGTGCGGCGCGCGCGCAGCGGCGGGATCACACCGCTCGCCTCGCACGAGCTGCGGGCCCCTGCGGATGTGGATGCGGATGATGCGGCGGCGGTAGCCGAACTGTCCCTGCCCGCGGCGCCTTCTTTCAATGAGCTGGCAGTCGTGCCGGTTGAGGAAAAGCCGACCAATGCCGCCGGACGGATTGATCGCTGGCAACGCAAGCTGCTCGATCTGACGTTGCGCAACCGGCTGCTCAACTTCCCGGACACCAAGAAGACGATCCCGTTTCTGTGCACGGACGTGGCCTATCTCGAGGATCGGCTGGCCGATGGCGCGGCGATCCAGATCGTCTCGCTGCCCCATCAGAACCCGCTCGGCGAGCGCGATGCTGGGCTGTACCGCGAGGTGCATGGGCGCGATATCCAACGCGGTTTCGCGGCGGAAGCGCTGGCGCGCGATGAATTGCCGTCGCCGCTCGAACAAGCGCTGTTGGAGGCGCGGCTGATTGACCTGCATCGCCAGGTCCGCAACGATTTTGCCGAGGGCGGCGCGAACACACTGTTCCTCGCGGTGGGCTTTCTGCGCTGGAAGAAAAAGCCCGAAGACTCACGCAGCTATCGCGCACCGCTGCTGCTGGTGCCGGTCAAGCTTGAGCGGCGCAGCGCGAGCGCGCCCTTCCGCCTGCGCTTCCACGAGGACGAGCCGCGCTTCAACGCGACGCTGTTGCAGTTCCTGGAGCGCGAGTTCGATTTGAAGCTGCCGCAGTTCGCCGGCGCGCTGCCCACCGACGATAGCGGTATCGATGTGACGCGGATTCATGCGATGATGCGTCACGCCGTGCGCGACGTGCCGGGAATGGAAGTGCTCGACGAGACCGCGCTGTCGACCTTCAGCTTCGCTAAGTTCTTGATGTGGAAGGATCTGGTCGAACGGACCGATGCGCTTCGCGAGAATCGCGTGGTGCGACATCTCATCGATACGCCCGAACACCCCTTCTCCGGTGAGGAGGGGCAGGTGGCCTTTCATGACGAAGCCGAGCTCGACCGCATCTATGCGCCGGTGGACATCATCTGCCTGTTGCCGTCGGATTCGTCGCAAACTGCCGCAAGCCTGGCTGCGGCGGAGGGACGCGATTTCGTGATTGTTGGTCCGCCCGGCACGGGCAAGAGCCAGACGATCGCCAATATGATCGCCAACTGCCTGGCGGTGGGGAAGACCGTGCTGTTCGTCGCCGAGAAGACGGCTGCGCTCGACGTGGTCTATCGTCGGCTGCGCGAGCACGGCCTGGGCGATCACTGCATCGAGCTGCATTCGAACAAAGCCGATCGGCGCCATTTTCTGGCGCAGCTCAAGTCCGCATGGGAGCATGGGGGGAGCGGTGATCCGGCGCAATGGATCGCGGTGAACGAGCGGCTGCGGGTGCGGCGCGATATGCTGAACGGTTATGTCGCAGCGCTGCACAAGCGCTATCCCAATGGTTGGACGCCCTATCTCGCGCTCGGCATCGCGCTACGGGCCGCGGACGCACCCGCGCCGGAACTCGGCTGGCAACCGGGGCAGGTGCAAGACGCGCAGACGCTGGCCGCGCTGGAGGAACTGGCGGACGAACTCGGGAAGGTCTTCGGGTCGGTCGAGCATCGGCCGGCGCTCGATCTGGTAGACATCGAGGAATGGAGCGCGGCACGCCAGGACGAAGCGCTCGCGGCGGGGGCGTCGTTGCGCAATGCGAGCGAATTGCTCGAAGGCGCGCTTGACGGCTATCGGTCCGCGCTCGGCATTGAGGCGGCGGATCGGCCGGGCGAGGCCGAAATCGTCGCGCTGTCGAAGCTCGCCGAAGCGATGGAGGGTGCCCGCGGACGCGACCTGTCGATCGCGTTCGATCCCGACTTTGCGCGCTGGGCGGGCGACCTGTCTGCGCTGGAGGCAGCGATCGCCGATTATCGCGGTGCCGAGCACGGGCTTGCCGCAACGTTCGAGCCCGCTGCCGTGCGAGATCTGGATCCCGAGGCACTGGAGCGCCAGTGGCGCGAGGCGAGCGCCTCATTCTGGCCGTTGTCAGCGCTGGGTCGGCGCAAGGTCGCGCGGCTGTTGCAGGGCTACGCGACAAGTGGCGAGCCGCGACCGGAAAAGGACTTGCCCAACCTGCGCCGGATGAAGGCGCAGCTGGCAGTGATTGACGGTACGCCTCTCACCGATCGACCTTTGCCGATAGCGGGCCTCGACACCGACGCTGTGGCGATCGCCGACCTGCTCGCCCGCGCGGGCAAGCTCCGCGCTGCCGTGAAGCTAGACGGACAGGATCGCGACGCTGTGGCGCAGCGCATCGCCGCTGCGTTGCGGGATCGCGATGAAACGGGCTGGATCTGGCAGGCGGGCGCCAAGCTGCTCGCGGCCACGCGGGTATTCGACACGGCGCGGGACCGCTTTGCCAGCAGCGCAGGGCGCCGCGTGACAGTCGACAGCGGGCCACACGCGCTGACCGCGCTGGGCGATACGCTTGGGGCGTTGGCGGAGTCGCGCCACCTGCTGCGCGATTGGTCGGCATGGTGCCGCGTGCGCAACCGCGCCATCGCGGCAGGGCTGGAAGGGCTGGTCGCCCGCCTGGAAGATGGGGGCGTGGCCCCGGACCAGACCCAGGCGGCGTTCCGCCTGGGTTATGCGCGGTGGTGGTTGCCCTCGGTGCTGGATGGCGATCCGGTGCTGCGCGACTTCCGCCGCTTCAGCCATGACAACGCCATCGTCGAGTTTCGTGAGATTGACGATCTGGTTCGCAGCCATGCAACCGGGCGGGTGATCAGCGCCATCGCGCACGGGCTTCCGCCGGTGCAGTCAGTGCCGCGCAATTCCGAACTGGGCCTGCTGCGCTATCAGATGGAGTTGCAACGCCCCAGCCAGTCGATCCGCGACCTGATCGGCAAGATGCCCGAGAGCTTCTCGAAGCTGGCACCGTGCATGCTGATGTCGCCGCTGTCGATCGCGCAATATTTCCCGCCTAATCAGGCATTGTTCGATGTGGTGATCTTCGATGAAGCCTCGCAGATCACGACCTGGGACGCGGTGGGCGCAATCGCGCGTGGACGCCAGACGATCATCGTCGGCGACCCCAAGCAATTGCCGCCGACCAACTTCTTCGGGCGCAACGAGGAAGAGGAGGAGGTCGCCGATCACGAGCGCGACCTCGAAAGTATCCTCGACGAAGCCAAGGCGTCGGGCATTCCGGTGCGCGACTTGCGCTGGCACTATCGCAGCCGCAGCGAATCGCTGATCGCCTTTTCGAACTATCATTATTATCAGAACCGGCTGGTCACCTTCCCGTCGCCCCAAGTCGAGGATCGCGCAGTCAGGCTGCACAAGGTGCCGAACGGAGTTTACGACCGTGGCAAGAGCCGGACCAACCGGATCGAGGCGCAGGTCGTTGCGGACGAAGCCGTGGCGCGGATGCGGACCTGGCTCGACCTGCCCGAAAAGACCCGCCCGACGTTGGGGATCATCACCTTCAATGCGCAGCAGCAATCATTGATCCTCGACCTACTCGACGCAGCCCGGCGCGAAATGCCCGCGCTCGAATGGTTTTTCGCCGACGAGCGGATCGAGCCGACGATCGTCAAGAATCTTGAAAATGTGCAGGGCGACGAGCGCGATGTCATCCTGTTCTCGATCACCTTCTGGAAGGATGCGGCGGGCAAGCTGACGATGGATTTCGGCGCGCTCAATCGCGACGGTGGCGAGCGGCGGCTGAACGTGGCGGTCACGCGCGCGCGGCAGGAGCTGATCGTGTTTTCGGGCTTCACCGCCGACCAGATCGATTCGACGCGCACCAAGGCGATGGCGGTCCATCACCTCAAGACCTTTCTCGACTATGCCGAGCGCGGGACGATCGCGTTGCCGGCACGGACCATGGGGTCGGTCGGGGGTTTCGATTCTCCGTTCGAGGAAGCGGTAGCCGAGCAGCTGGAGCGGCGCGGCTGGCAGGTCGTGCCGCAGGTCGGCGTTTCCGGATTTCGCATCGACCTCGGCATTCGCCATCCCGATCTGCCCGGAGCCTATCTGGCCGGTGTCGAGTGCGACGGCGCCTCCTATCACAGCGCCGCAACCGCGCGCGATCGCGACAAGGTGCGTGAGCAGGTCCTGGTCGGGCTGGGCTGGAATATCCTGCGCGTCTGGTCGACCGACTGGTGGTATGACCCATCCGGCTGCATCGAGCGGCTGCATGCTGCGCTCGATGCGCTGCTGGAGGCCGGCCGCGTCGCAGAAACCGAGCCAGCCGTCACGGTCCGTTGGGACGCCGGGCATGAAGCCGAGGGCATCGAGCCAATCGTCGACAATGACGTCGTCGAGACCTTCGAAACGGTCCCAGGGCCCGGCGTCGCCGAAGGCGCAGTGGTCGCAGCCGAAGCGCCCCCAACCCAGGTCGCAACCGTGCAAGGGGAAGCATCGCCCGGCGTTGCTGCGGAGGGGGCGTATCGCCTGACCGATCTGTCCGGTATCGCGACCGATCCCGATCGCTTCTTCGACTTTGCCTATCGCGACACGCTCCGGGCGCTGATCGCGGCGGTGATCGAGAGCGAAAGCCCACTGCGCACCGATATCCTATACCAGCGGATCGCGCGCGCACATGGCTGGCTGCGTACCGGCTCCAAGATCCGCGAGCGCATCGAAATGCATCTGCGCGATTTCGACCGAACACAGGAATCGAGCGGCGAGTTCATCTGGAAGCGGGGTGCGATAGCCGAAACCGTCCCATACCGCATGTCGGCGGACGAGGAGTCGCGTCGCGGGATACCGGATATCCCGTTGGCCGAACTGGCGGCGGTGATTCAGGCGCATCCGGAACTGCTCGACGAGCCCGATCCCGCGCGCGAACTGGCGCGGTTGCTGGGTGTCGAACGGCTCGCGGCGGGATCGCGCACGCGGCTCGACGAGGCGATCGCGCGGATGCGCGGTGACGCGGGGCCGCCGATAATGCAGAACATCACCGAATGACCATCCGCTTCATCCATTCGAGCGACCTGCATCTGGGCAAGCGCTTCGGCAATTTCGACGGCGACCTGCCCGGCAGGCTCCGCGAGGCGCGTCACGCGGTGATTGGTCGGCTCGCCGAACATGCGCGGTCACAGGGGGCGGACACCATCCTGCTCGCCGGCGATACGTTCGATACCGAGACGCCAGCCGCCGATGTGCGGCGCCAGGCGCTTACCGAAATGGCGCATCACGCGCCGATCCGCTGGGTGATCCTGCCAGGCAACCATGACTCGCTCCAGGCGAGCGAATTGTGGGCGCAACTGACGCGAGAAGCGCCCGAGAATGTCGTGTTGGCGGTCGACGCTGCTCCGATGGAGCTGGCATCCGGGGCCGTGCTGCTTCCGGCGCCGTGCACCACGCGCCGCCCCGGACGCGATTTGAGTGCGTGGATGGACGGGGCGGGGACCCCCGAGGGAGCAGTTCGCATCGGCATGGCGCATGGCCCGATCCAGAGTTTTTCGGAGGACTCCGGCGCGTCGGAAGTGATCGCGCCTGATCGTGCGCGCCGGGCTGGCCTCGACTATCTGGCGCTCGGCGACTGGCACGGTGCGATCGAAGTCGATCCGCGCACGCGCTACAGCGGCACGCCCGAACAGGATCGGTTCAAGCATGACCGTCCGGGAGAGGCGCTGTTGATCGAGATCGCCGGACCCGGCGCACTGCCGCAGGCGACTGCGCTCGCCACCGCCAGCTTTGTGTGGCGTACGCTCGACCTGCATTTGCTGGCCGAGGACGATCCTGCCCCTGCATTGGCCGCGCTGTTGCCTGAATTGCGCGATCGTCGGCAGACACTCGCGCGGATCGTGGCCAGCGGACGCGCAGGACTAGCGGCACGCACCGCTCTGGCAGCGGGGGTGGAAGCGGTTTCGCCCGATTTCGGGTGGCTTGCGCTCGACGACGCGGATCTCGCGACCGAGTGTGCGGTGGAGGATCTGGATGGGATCGATCGTGCTGGCGCGTTGCGCGAGGCAGCCGACGCCCTGCTCGCCGAAAGCGAGGACAGCAGCCGTTCTGCGGCGGAACGCGGTGTCGCCGCGGCTGCGCTGGCGCGGCTCTATGGCTATGCCCAGGCGGTGTCGGCATGAAGCTTACCGCCCTCCGCCTGCATAACGTCAAGCGCTTCGGCGGGCGCGGCGTGGCGATCGAGGGGATTGGGGATGGCGTGAACGTGTTGTGTGCTGCCAATGAGTTCGGCAAATCGACCAGCTTCGAGGCGCTGCACGGCCTGTTCTTCCAGCCGCATTCGAGCACCGCTGGCGATGTCCGCAATTTGCGCCCCTATAGCGGCGGCAGTCCGCTGATCGAGGCGGATATCGCAGTTGGCGACCAGCAGCTGCGCATCACCAAGCAATTCTATACCGGGAGGTTCGCCAAAGTTGCGGATATGGCCAGTGGTCGGCTGATTGCGCAGGCTGACGAAGCGGAGAATTTCATCGCCGGCCTGATCCATGGCGGCGCCGGCGGGCCGGCTGGGCTGCTCTGGGTGCGCCAGGGCATCACCGGGATCGAACAGCGGAGCCGCGCAGCGGAGGATAGCGACCGGCTCGCGCGCACCAGTCTGCTCGAATCGGTGCAGGGCGAAGTCGAAGCAATGACGGGCGGGCGGCGCATGGCCGAGATCATCGCTGCCGCCGCAGAGGAAAGCGGGGCATTAGTGACAGCAACCGGTCGCCCCAAGGCGGGTGGGCGCTACGCCGCTGCGATCGAGCTCCGCGATTGCCTGGCGGCGGACGAGCGCCGGCTCGCGGACGAAGTTGCGGCGCTACGCGATGAGCTTGACCGGCGCGGCGTGGCGCAGAAGCGGCTTGCCGAACTGGAGAATGCGGACGAGCGCGATGCGCGGCGCCAGGCAGTGATTGCCGCCGAAGCCACCTTGGATGCGGCTCGCGCGCAGGCTGACAAGCTCAAGGCTGCGGAAGCCGAACTCGGATTGGCACGCGAACGCCGGGATATGGCGGAACGCGAGCAGCAACAGTTTCTCGCCGCGTCGACGGAAGCGCAGCAGGTGGCCGAGGAGAGCCGCACGGCGAATTCGCAGCGGGACGAGGCGGTCCGCCGTCGCCAGGCGGCAAGCGCCGCAATCGCTGCGGCGCAGGCTCAAGCAGAGAAGGCAGAGGCGGAGGAAGCCGAAGCGCGCGCCTTGCTCGACACACTGAATGCCGCAGCGCGCGCACGCGATGCTGCCGAGCGGCGCACCGAGGTCGAGGATCGTCTTCGCCGCGCCGAGGAAGCGCGCTCAAAGATCGAAGGCTGTGAGGCGCGGCTCGCGCAGGTGCGCCTGCCAGCGGGGGCGATCGAGGAGCTGGCCGGGCTCGACGTGGAAATCGTCCGCATCCGCGCCGTGCAGGATGCCGCGCGCCCTTCGGTCACCGTCACCTATGCCGACGGCGCTGCGGAGAGCGTCACGCTGCAGGGTCTCGTGCTGGAGGATGGCGAGGAGCGCGGCTATGACGGTCACGCCGAACTCGTCGCACCGGGCGTCGGGGTGATCACGCTGCGATCGAACCGGGCCGATCAGGATGACGGCCGGCTCGCCGCGGTGGAGGCGCAGCGGCGTGCGCTGCTCGCGTCGATGGGGGTGCCCGATCTGGCGGCGGCCCGCGAACAGCAGGTCCACGCGCAAGGGATCGAGGCGCAGGCGAGCGAGGCGCGCGCGCAGCTCGCCGTGCTTGCGCCGGATGGGCTGGAGGCGTTGCGCGGGGCTGCGGTGATGCTGGCGGCGGTCGATCCGGTGCCGATCGAACTGAAGGCCGATCCGGAGGAGGCGCGCGTCGCTTGTGAAGCGGCGGAACAACGACGACGCGATGCAACGCAGACGATCCGCGTGACCGAACCGGTTCGCGCTCAGGCGGAAACGGCATTCGTTGGCGCGGAAACGGCACTGGCGCGGTTGCAGGCGCGGGAGCAGCAGAGCGCTGCGGTGCTGGGCCCATCAGATGCGCGCGAGGCGAGAGGCGAGGAGCTTGGCATCCGCTTTGCCGAGCGCGAGGCGCTGCTTGGACAAGCGCAGGAACAGGTGGATGCGTTGGTCTCCGCTGTGCAGGATTTCGACGCCGCGGAGGCAGCGTTGCGCCGGATTCGTTCGGTCGAGCAGGCCGCCGAGAGCGAGATCCAGCAATTGCGCGAGACCATCGCGGGACTGAATGCGCGGATCACGGCTCGATCCGACGACGCCGTCGAGGAAAACTGGCTTCAGACCGTCGATGCGCTGAATGCGGCCGAAGCTCGGGTGGCAGCGTTTGCGCAGGAGGTGGCGGTGCTCTCGCGGTTGTCTGCGGCGCTTGAGACGGCGAGGGCAGAGGCGCGTGACCTGTATCTCACGCCGGTGATGAACGAACTGCGCCCGCTGCTCGGCCTGTTGTTCGACGATGTTACGATCAGCTTCGACGATCGCACCCTGTTGCCGCAGAAGATTGTGCGCGGCGGTCAGGAAGAGGATGTCGAGCGTCTGAGCGGCGGTATGCGCGAACAGCTCTCGGTGCTCACCCGGCTGGCGTTCGCCCGCTTGCTCGCACGCGACGGGCGCCCGGCGCCGGTCATCCTGGACGATGCGCTTGTCTATTCGGACGACGATCAGAATCGAGCGCATGTTCGATGCCTTGCATCGCCAGGCGCGCGATCAGCAGATCATCGTCTTTTCCTGCCGCCAACGCGCGTTTCAGCGCTTAGGTGGAAATATATTGCAGATGACGGATTGGCAGCCGTCAGCATGAACGCGGGAAAATGGTCATGATTGGCGCCCCACGCTGGATAAAAATAACGAATATGTGTCGCCGCTCGTACTACCATAGAGCCGCCGCGGTCCACCAGTTGCCGCTACCCCCACAACCGCGCCGCCGCTGATAATTCGACGAGGACCAATCGATCCAATTACCAGGCGCAAGTTCGGCCGCCACAATGGGAGCTGCCGGTGGAAGCCGTCGACTAATTCCCGCCGAGGTGGTCGCGTTGTCAACGACAGCTCTGAGAGGAGACGCCGTCGCAGCCACGCGACCAGTCGGTCGGTATCGCTGCCAACGTGGACGCTCTAGGCTGCCGGAGAGTCCACATTAGCGGACATGACTAGGCCGAAACCGGGACCGTTCGGGAGGTCGATCTCCCTGATCATACGGCAGGCTCGCACAACGATCCCGCGCTGGCTTAGTAGGCAAGGCGAGAGAAATCGCGGAAAGCGATAGAATGTCGCTATAGGATTAGCATGCCGACCTTTCGCCAACTCGAGTATCTTGTCGCAGTTTCGGATCTGAAACATTTCGGTCGGGCTGCGCAGGCAGCTCACGTTTCGCAGCCCACGTTGAGCCAACAGCTTCGCGCTCTCGAGGAGCGGCTCGGCGTCACGCTGGTCGAACGGGGCCTCGGCAGCGTCGAACTCACACCTGTCGGAAGGGAAATTGCCGATCGCGCCCGGCGTCTCTTGATCGGAATGAAAGACATCCGTGCATTGGCC
The DNA here is from genome assembly GCF_024666595.1 of Sphingomonas sp. J315. Classification (NCBI taxonomy): domain Bacteria; kingdom Pseudomonadati; phylum Pseudomonadota; class Alphaproteobacteria; order Sphingomonadales; family Sphingomonadaceae; genus Sphingomonas; species Sphingomonas sp. J315. Next base: position 1,524,822 of record NZ_CP088296.1, read on the forward strand.
ACGCGCGCCGCTGAAGGCGGGGCGGGAACCATCCGGTTCGGAGTCACGCCCACACTGGGACCTTATCTCATGCCGGCGATCGTCGCTGCCCTCCATCGCGAGCAGCCCGACCTCAGGCTCTATATCCGCGAAGGGATACCGGACGAACAGGCGCTGGAATTGACGCGCGGCCAGATCGACATGCTGCTGGGGCCGCTGCCGATTCAGGGAGACGATCTGGTCATCGAGCCGCTGCTGCGTGAGCAACTGTACCTAGTGGCGCCGCCTGATCACCCGCTTGCGCAGGCATCGCGGGTGACGAAACACGACCTCAAAGGAGCGGAAATCCTCAGCCTGGATCGCCGCCATCACCTCCACCGCACGGTTGCGGACCTTTGCGCCGACTATGAGATGATCCTGCTGCGCGACTATGAAGGCACCAGCTTGGACAGCCTCCGTCAAATGGCCGGCTCTGGGCTTGGCCTCGCGATATTGCCGGAATTCTACATTCGCTCTGAGGTCGGTGGCGGCGCAGGCGTGCGGGTGCTCGATGTCGCCGGCTGGAAGGAGTCGAGGAGCATCGCCGCAGCGTGGCGCTGCGGGGCCGCCTACGGCGATCTGTACCTCATGATCGCTCGCCGTATTCAGAAAGAGGCCTCGCTGCTGACCGCGCCGCCCCTGCGATAGAAAAAACCTTTCGCTGGAGGTCCCTTCAATCGAATGGCTGTCATGCCCGCCGTGCCCTAAGCGAGTGGGTCATTGCCATGCGCGCAATTGGCGTGGCCGGCTTGGTGAAAAGCGGTTTCAGTTCGCTGCATGAGTTTTCAGGGCTAAGGAGCAAAAAATGAAGTTCTTCATCGCATCTGCAACCGCTGTACTACTCACCTTGTCGGCCTGCGACGCCCCGCAGAGTGACAACAATGAAGACGATCGCACGGAACGGGGCTCTCAGGCTGATGAAAATGATGATGACTAGATCCGATTGCGAGGATTCCGGTGGGCCTTAGCACCGGTACGGGCCCAAGAGCATAAAGACTGAAGTGTCTACGGAACAAGCGGAGACCCAGATTGAAGAAGTTCGCTTTTATCCTTGTCTTTCTCCCGCTCGCCGCGTGCGATGTCCAGCAGGCCGCAGAAGATCAGGTCCGCAACGAAATTTCCGAGCGAGCCGCCGCCGCCGAAAACGAGATCCGCTCTCGAGCTAACGAACATCTCAACGCCGTCGCGCCGGAACTCTCTAATAGAATCGACGATGTGCACAATCGTGTAGAGGATGCGCGGCAGCGGCACGACGAATTTCAGAATCAAGCTGGTTACTCGAGGTGAGTTTCAGCCAAATGTCCCAGTATTAATGCTGGACTAAATGGGAATGCATTGAACCGCCGAATGAAGCCAATAGAGACGGCAAGCCGCCGCGTTTGAATGCCTCGTCTTGTCCATTCAAATTCTGCCGCGATGCTTTGCGGTGATCGGTGCCAGGGCTCGAAGTCGAGCTAAGCATCGCGCTGGGAACCGCTGAGGGGGCCCCATCATACCTCATGGTCGCTTACCCTATTCAGAAAGGAAGCCTCGCCGCTCACCTCGCGTCCCGAGCGATAGAGGCAACCTATCGCAGGCGGCCTATTCAATCGAATGGTCGATATGCCCGCCGCGCGCTAAATGAGGGTTGCGGGCCGGGCCCCTCTGGCGGTTGTCTCCCCTGACAACAGCGATGTCGGACCGCATCGGGTTGGTCCGGTGCAGCTACACGCCCCGTTTCTGCGCCGCGGCCCGCCCGATCGATGCAACGTCGATTGGAGAGAGGCTATGAACGCATTCATGTATAGACTGAGCGTTATCCACCGGAAGCTCGACGACGAGATCCGTCGGGAGCTCAAGCGACGCTTCCCGGACAGCATCAAGCTGCTGCGGCTCAAGAAGCTCCGGCTCGCCGTCAAGGACCGTCTCCACCACGGTTTTCGCGACAAGAGGGTCGGCGCGTGAACACGCCCTACCCGGTGCCGCGCGCCGAAGCACGCGTCGGAGCCCCGTTCGACGAGGGGCTCCGGCGGCACATGCTCGGCATCTACAATCATATGGGATTGGGGCTGGCGATCACCGGCCTGGTCGCCCTCCTGGTCGCGGCCACCCCGGCACTCCATGGCCCGATCTTCGGGACGCCGCTCAAGTGGCTGGCGATCTTCGCTCCGCTCGGCTTCGTCCTCTTCCTGTCGTTCCGGATCGAGCGGATGACAACCGCCTCGGCGCGCACGGCTTTTTACGCCTTTTCGGCGGTCATGGGCATCTCGCTGGCGAGCATCTTCCTCGTCTACACGGGGACCAGCATCGCCCGCACCTTCTTCATCGCCGCGTCGATGTTCTTGGGAATGAGCCTGTGGGGCTATACGACGAAGCGCGACCTCACCCGCTGGACGGTTTTCCTGTTCATGGGCCTCATCGGCGTTGTGAGCGCGAGCATCGTCAATCTGTTCCTGGGATCGTCGACGCTGCAGCTAGTGGTGTCGCTGGTTGGAGTGTTGGTGTTCACCGGCCTTACCGCCTGGGACACGCAGCGGGCGAAGTCGGACTACGTCGCCTATGCGGGAACGCCGCATGCCGACAAGCTCGCCGTCATGGGCGCGCTCTCGCTCTACCTCAACCTCGTCAATCTCTTTCAATTGCTGCTGGCCTTCTTCGGCCAGCGCCAGGAGACCTAAGCCATGCGTAGTCAGGAAGAAGTAAGCGCGATGCTCTGCCCCACCGACAGGACCGCTCTGGTCATGTCCGACCGGCAGGGAATCGAAATCGATTATTGCCCGACCTGTCGGGGCATCTGGCTCGATCGTGGCGAGCTCGACAAGATCATCGAACGCAACGCGGCTGATACGGCGCCGCCACCGCTCCCCCGTGCCGAGGGAGGAAGACAGGCGCCGTACCCCCCTCAGCAACGCTACAGCGACGATTACCACGATGATTACCGTCGCGGCGGCTATCGCAAGCGCAAAAAGTCGTTCCTTTCGGAGCTATTCGACTGAACTCATCCCGCCGCCGGCGTCCAGCGTCGGCAGTGGAGCCCATCTTCTCGGATCCGGGACCCTCTGGCGGCTGGCCTCCACCAGCCGCGATGTCGGATCGAACCAGCATCGCGTCAGCACGCGCGGTTTTGATCGGATCTACTCATGGAATTTCTGTTCTTCGACTTTCTTGGCAAGCCCGCGTGGATGTGGCTGACCTTCATCGGCATCGTGATCATTCTGTTGGCGCTCGACCTGGGTGTGCTTCACCGCAAGCAGCGCGAGATCGGCGTCAGCGAGAGCCTGATCCTGTCGGCCATCTATATCGGGCTCAGCCTGGCCTTCGGCGCCTGGGTCTGGTGGTATATGGGGCAAACCGCCGGGATGGCCTACGTCACGGGCTTTGTGATCGAGAAGAGCCTGGCGATGGACAATGTGTTCGTTATCGCCATGATCTTCAGCTACTTCGCCATCCCACGGCTCTACCAGCATCGGGTGCTCTTCTGGGGTATTCTGGGGGTCATCGTGCTGCGCGCGGTGATGATCGGCTTCGGCGCCGCGATGGTCGAGCAGTTCAGCTGGGTCCTCTATGTCTTCGCTGCTTTCCTGATCCTCACCGGCATCAAGATGTGGGTGATGGCGGACAAGCCTTACGACGTCGGGAACGCGGCCGTGCTGAAGTGGGTGCGGCGACGCTTCCGCGTCAGCGACGAGCTACACGGCGAAAGCTTCTGGGTAAGAAAGGTCGATCCAAAGACGGGTCAGCTGGCGTGGTTCATGACCCCCTTGTTTCTCGCATTGATTATGATCGAGTTCGTCGATGTGGTTTTCGCGGTGGACTCGGTGCCGGCGATCTTCGCCATCACCACTGACCCGTTCATCGTTTACACCTCGAACATCTTCGCGATCCTCGGTCTTCGGGCGCTCTATTTCGCGCTCGCGGCGATGGTCGACCGCTTCCACTATCTGAAATACGCGCTGGCCGTCCTGCTGGTGTTCATTGGCTCCAAGATCTTCGTGGCCGATGCTCTCGGCCTGGCCAAAATTCCGCCTGCCGCCTCACTTGGGGTGACCTTCTCGATTCTGCTCGTGGGCGTCGTGTGGTCGCTGTGGAAGACCCGCGCGTCCGCAACCCCATCCTCGACCACCGCTTGATGTCTTCAGGGGAAGATCAACATGACACTCCATAGTATATTGCACCACGCAGCTGCAGAACGCTGCGACCCGCAGCTCGGGGCAACAGGGTACGCGCTTCAGCTTGCGCGCGCATTCGACGCCCGGTTGACGGCATTGGTCTACGAGCTCGACGTGGTGCTTCCGCGCAGCGCCTATGGGCGCCAGATCACGGCCGAGGCCCGGACGACCCTGGCGCAACGCAATTCCGATGCACGAGGGAAAGCCGCGGGTCTGCGTGACGCTGCCGCCGGTATGCAGCTGGAAGCCGAGGTGCTGACGGACCGCTCGTTTGCTTACACTATTCCAGAGGTAGTCGCCGACCGGGCGCGCCTGCATGACCTTACCGTCTGCGGAATAGACGACCACGGCTTGCTCAGTGAGCACGCTATAGCCGACTATGTGCTCTTCCAATCAGGACGTCCACTCATCGTGGTTCCGTCCGATCACTCGGGACCCTTTTCCTGCGAGCGAGTGATCGTCGCCTGGGATTACAGCCGGACCGCAGCGCGCGCCCTTGGCGACGCGATGCCGTTCCTGCGAGCGGCGAAAGAAGTCGCGATCATAACCTTCGGAGACGACAAGGAAATGGCATCAAGTCTCACGCGTGACGGCGTCGTTGCCTCCTTGAAGCACCGCGGTGTGACGGCCTGCTATGAACAGACCGAGCGTGGCGATCTGACCATAGCTCAAGCCATCAATGCCGCCGCCGCCCGTCTGGAAGCGAATCTCCTGGTGATGGGAGGGTATGGGCATTCGCGCTTCCGGGAGTTCGTTCTGGGCGGAGCCACCCGCGGGGTCTTGCAAGCACCGGCGCTGCCTACGTTCCTATCGCACTGATCCTGAAGCGAGCCTTGCGATGCCAGCCAGTTGCCGGCCGGCTCTTGAGAGCCCTCGTTGTTTGACCTGAGCCTCCTGACCTGGGCAGACCTCGTCCCGTTCATCGCGGTGGGATTTGCCGCGCAGATGGTGGACGGCGCCCTCGGCATGGCATTTGGGGTGATCTCGAGCATGCTGCTGATTAGCCTCGGGGTTCCTCCTGCCGCGGCCTCGGCTGGCGTCCATGCGGTGGAAAGCTTCACGACTGCTGCCTCTGGAACCAGTCACATCGCCCACAAGAATGTCGACTGGCGTCTGTTCTTGAGACTCGTCATTCCCGGCGTGATCGGAGGCGTTTTGGGTGCTTATGTTCTCACTCACGTTGATGCGCAGATCGCCCGCCCCTTCGTTCTGGCCTACCTCGCAATTCTGGCCATCTTTCTCGTTTGGAAAGGACTCAGAGCCCCGCCCGCCGATCGCAGGCCACGGTATGTTGCGCCACTTGGGCTGGTCGGCGGCTTTCTAGACGCAGCGGGCGGTGGTGGTTGGGGACCGATCGTGACCAGTAACTTGCTTGTTCAGGGTGCGACGCCGCGCCGGGTGATCGGCACGGTCATCGTCGCCGAGTTCTTTCTGACCGTGACCATATCCGCGACATTCATCGCAACGATGGGCTGGGCCGCATTCACGGCCGCTACGATTGGATTGCTGATCGGCGGAATACTGGCAGCTCCGCTCGGCGGACTGGTGGCGAAGCGCGTCCCGGCCAAGGCGCTACTCGTTGTAATAGGGTTTATTTTGGCCGCAATCAGCCTGTTCGGCATCTGGCAAACGCTCGCCGGATAGCCCTTCGCTGAAGGGCGTCGGTTCGGTTGCTCGTTTGGCAGACGTTCAGAAAACACACACTCGTGGTGAGAGGTGCCAAACCATGAAACCTGGCGGGCACCGTGTTCCGCCACCAATGCTATGCGAGTTCCGCATTTCCCCGCCGCTTTCCGCCTCTACTGCGATTAGGAAATTGGTGCGCCCGGATGGATCCGAACTATCTTTTGATCGTGAGACTATCGAAGTGAGGTTCGTCCGCTTTTGGGATTCTCCCATTCGAGCCTGAACGGCCGAAATTAGGGCGCGTTGCCGACGGGCTGGTTGTGACAAGAGCAGACAGACCGCTGATGGGCCGTCAGTTGACTGTCTGCTTCCGATGCAGCGGCCACCTGAAGCAGACACAAAGACGTCGCTGATGCAGCCTACAAGGAACGTCGCTCAGATCCTTTGCTGAGTGGCTCTTCTCGCGAGTTAGGCCGCCGGCTTCAAAGACCCAAATGCATCATGGAGGGAGCGTTTCGCTTTAGTCTAACAGCGCCCCCCCAAGCCATATTAGGCTTTGCCATCCGGAAGAGCGATCGGCCCGGCAACGCGAGGAACCGTGTCTCCCAATATCTTGTCGAGCCAGGCGATATGCCCCCCGCGCTCGGCGCAGCGCGTAAAGAAGGCACGTTGCTTCGCCCGAGTGAACGCTACGAAGAATGAATTGAGTTCTTCGGTGCGGTTGGGAGTCAGGCTCCACCAGCTTTGATTGTCGAGGCCAAAAAAAATGATGGTGTGAAACTCCATCCCTTTGCTCTTGTGGATCGTCATCAGAGGGACCTGATTCTTCCCTTCGAAGCGATCGAGCGCATCAGGCCACGACTCCGCGTCGGTCAAGCTTTCATCCAAAAGTGCGATAAACCCTTCGCGAACCCGGTCAAAATCGGCTTGTCGCTGATAAGAAGGGTTGGCCTGCCGAATATTCTCCTCCCCGATCATATCGACAATCAAGGTCGTCAGTTCACCACCGTATCCCTTCGCGGCGGCGTTCGCAGCCATGAAGGCGCGGCATGCCTTAGCGACCTCTTCGACCTTCATGCTCAACCTGTTCAGCAACACGTCCTCATCGTCGCTGATCGATTCAAGCGACCGCAACTCATCCTGCGCAGTTGACCATGCTTCGGCATTTTTCTTGGTCGCGCCGAGGCGCAAGCATGGGATCAAAAGCGCGGTCAGATTTTCCGTCAGCAAATCCTGAATGGCTATGTCGCCGACATTGCGGGCCAGGTTACGAATGGTGACGCCCCTATCGGCAAACACTTCGCTAAGTTCAGCTTCGACGGCGTCGGCGTAGTTCCTGACAAGGATGGCGACGTCGTGCGCTTCCACGGTGCCGCTTTCGATCTCTTCGGGCACCCACCCGGCCAATCCCGCTACTTCAGTCTCTTTGTCGGGGTATATCCAAATCGCTGCCACATCGCCGTCAACCTCGCGCTCCGCCCGCGCCTCGACGGGCTCAACATCCGGGTCGATCTGGCTGGCGATGATGTGTTGGATCGCCACAAGGTCTTCATGCGATCTCCAATTGAGAAGCAATGAGATACAACGGGCGTTGTAGTGGGCCGTAAATGCCGCGAAAGCATTGGTCATTGCGCCTGCCCAACCCATGATCTTTTGTTTATCGTCACCCACCGCCGTCAGTTTGGCGGTGGCCGGATCGAACGCTGCGGTGACAATTTCAAACTGGGCAGAGGTCGCGTCCTGAAACTCGTCGAGGAACACAATCGGATAGGTCATCCGAATGGCCCGCCGAATTCTGGAATTCGTGCGTAATAGGTACTCGGCAAGTCGATTTATCATCGCAAAGGTCAAATAGGCGTGTGCACCGCCGTGGTATTGGTCCTGCCAATACGCATCCATGATTTCCTTCTGCCGCGCCGACACTCCCTGAGTAGGGTCGAGCAGCCGACGCATCCCGATCCACTTTGTCAGGGTCTGCGCATTCACGTCGTTGATGTCAGCGCGCTGGAGAAAATCGTTCAAGATTGCGGCCGTCGGAAATGAAATCTCGTAATCGGCGGGTGGTCGAAATTGCGGTGGGAGCGCGTTTCTAAATTGATCCACCAGCCCTTTGGTAAAGGCGTCGAATGTTTGTGAGACGAAGCGCCGCGCTTGATGCTCCGGACATCGTTTTCCAACCCGCTGCGCCAGCGTTTGCGCCGCATCCCGCTTGAAGCTGATCGCCAATATCCGTTTCGGATGTGGACATAGGCCCGTCTGAAGCAAATAGGTCGCCTTCTGCGCAAGGAACTCCGTTTTGCCTGCGCCAGCGCCGGCGGTGACACACACGCTTCGAGCCGTTTCTCGCAAAGCTTCCCACGCGCGGTCCTCCAAGCTCTCGACACCTTGAGGAACCCAATCGTCTGGCTTGATCAAAGTCATCCGAGGACGGACTTTCGGACGTATTTGACCAACTTTATCAGTTCAGGTGGTGCGTCGCTCGCGAGTTCGTCGTTGTCGATTTTGCTCAAAGCGGAGATGTGAATTTCGGGCTTGCTGTTGGAAATGAAGAGATACGGATACCAGAGAAACTCATCGTCCCAATGGTCGTCATAGAGGTCAGGATTGCCGCCCGTTTTAAGGGTTACGGCCTTTTTATCCGCGAGGGCCTGCGCTCCTGTACGGGGCCCGGTCCCGCCCTCATTTTTCATCTGATAAGTTTCGCCGAAGCAAAGAAGCATGCTGAAGTCGAGGTCGATGGGAGACGAGAAAAACACGCCTTCCTCACGCAGCGCCTTTAACCAAACATGAGCCTGATCCTCATCGACCAGTTCCTGATCGTCAATTTCATCGACATCACCGACTTCGATGTCTCCTGATAGGACGAACGAGTTTTCGTCGAGCGTGTTGCCGATTTCTGCCAGTTCTTCGACCACGTAGGCGATCGCGCCCGCGCCGCCGTGCTTCCTGCCCGCATCCAAATCCAGCAATGTTGCATAGGGGATATTGAGATCCGCCAGCAGCCTCCAGAAGTGGCTGACGAAACGTCCGCCCAGAGGCACGATCGGCACGAAAGATCGATCAAGAGGGAACTTCATCGCTTCGGCCAGCCGGGGCAACACGATGGCCTCTGACTCGCCTTCGGCGAGTACGACGAAGCGGGCGAAATACAGTTCCGGAAAAGCCTTTACAGCCAAGCGAACGTATTTGCTGGCGTCGGAGTCTGCTTCCGGCAGCGTTAGCGCCCGGACATCCGATTCCCGGGTTTTCGCCTCCATCCGAGCGTAGCGGACTTCTTCCGGTTCGACGCGGCTCAAGACGCTCGCGCTGTGGCTGGAAATCACCACCTGCGCCCCGTCCAGCTTACCAATGTCGCGCGCCTGCATCATGATGCGCGAGAGGAAAAACGGCGACAGGCTGTTCTCCGGCTCCTCAATCGCCAAGATCGTCAAATAGGTTCTGCGCAGCTTCTCCTGATCGAACACGCTATCGGCAGGTTTTTGGGCGAGAGCGTCGCGTTCGATTTCTAACGTGGCAGCCGTCAGAGCGATGTGGAACAGGGAGCGCTGTCCATCGCTAAGGTCGTCCAAACGCCTCGTCTGGGCTGCTTCGTCAGGGAAGAACACAAACTCGGCGCGACGCACGAGTTGTTCCATTTCATGCTCAACCAGACGCATTAGCGGTTTGGAGTCCGTGTCGCCTTGGTGGACTTCTGCCCACCGCTTTTCCAATCGTTCGGAAATGAACTTGGCGGGCAGTTCCGCATCAAACTGCGTCTGGATGTCGGTGGCCCCCTTTAGCGCGATTTCGGACAGCGCGTTCGACCAACGGGCGGCGCGCCACAGCCGCCCTTTCAGAAGGTTCGTGACCTGATCGAAGGCATTTCGATTAGCAGGCACGTAAACCAGCTGGATGTAGTTTCGCTCGACAGCCTGAACCCGCCGGCACTCTTCCCATGTGAACTCGTCATCGAGGGTCGTAATCCATCGAACCTCGTCTTCCACCGTGCCGTCTGGCGTCGTGTCGTCCGCCCAGGTTGCCTGAAGCCTGATACGGACCTTGAGCGGAGAGTCCTCGTCTCCGGTCGCCATATGCGTGAAAACTTCCGGGACGGTCGCACTGTCCTCGCCATCATCGTCGGCTTCCAGTTCCGGGAAGCCAAGTACGCAATCAATGGAGAGGGTGGCGCCGGATGCCGGGCCTGTGCTGTCCAATGGCACGTGGAAGTCGCTTTTGCGCAACGCGCGGAGCGATGGCGAGATACCGAATAGTTTTGTGAGCGCCGCGAAAATAGCGGTCTTGCCGGACCCATTGTTGCCGACAATGGCTGTTACATCATCCCTGAACTGGATCGTCACCGGCTCCGGACCGAAGCATCGGAAATTCGAGATGGTGACTTGTTCTATTTTCATTGGGCATCCTCCACACGCAAGACAGTATTGGATCGCAGCGGCGTGAGAAAGCCGTGGCCGCCCTGCAACACCCCTCATGAAAAGCGCGGCGCTTGTTGAATCGGAACGAGTCCAAATGCGGATCATGCTGAGAACGTCGAATATCTCCGGTTGCTGGCGATAAACTTCGTTGATTCAAGCTCGCTATGGTGGTGGAGCAAAGCATACAGGTCGCTTGGACCTATAGCGGACGGCAGTTACGCTCCCTCGAAATCCCACCCGCTTCGGCCGAGATAATGCCGGGCGTGGTTTGGGGCTGCGCGACGGAGTTATTCACGCCCGCATTTTGGAAATATCAATCCGCTGGCTTTCAGCTTCGCGTCGACCGCAATTCATTTCGCCTCGGAAACACAATCACAGAGGAGCTGGCAGTCTGCCTCCTCGGAGGATTCGGTATGCCGGCGGAACTCGGTCTAGCGGCCTTTCATCGATTGCGTGACCGCAGCCTTCTGGCGGCTGAGGTACGGCAAGAAGAAATCGAGCGCGCGCTTAGCGAGCCGTTCCATATTGGAAATCGGCAGCGGCGATATCGCTTTCCAAAGCAAAAGGCGCGCTACCTCTGGCATGCTCTGCAAATGACTGGCGCACTCCCTGAAGCTCCCCGGCAACTCCGCGATTTCCTCGTCCGCCTGCCCGGGATAGGACCGAAAACCGCGTCCTGGGTAGTTCGAAATCACTACGCGTGCGACGAAGTTGCGATCCTCGATGTACACATATTGAGAGCCGGTGTAGCGATGGGGCTATTTCTGCCCGGCGCCGATCCCGCGAGGGACTATTTCAAACTTGAAGCCCGCTTCCTTCAATTCTGCGGAGCGATCGGCGAGCCCGCGAGTTTGGTGGACTCGCTTATGTGGGACTATATGCGACGGATCGGTCCAACCGCGATCAATCGGACTCATGTGCAGCGGGAGACCGTTTGCGTCCAATGATGGCCGTCCCAACCGCGAGATAGTTTGAATGGGGCTGCTTCAAGCTCGACAGCAAATCCGCACCAGTGGGCCCCAATGGTGCGAAGCCGCAGCCATAGGCGGCGGCGAATAAGGAGAATGATTGAAGCACCGCACCGGTATCGCGCCAGAGCAGCGTTATCGGATTCTCATACGACTGTTCGGCATGTCGTACGTTCGCCACCAGTAAAAGGAAGTGCCCCGACGCATCGGGAAGCACCCCCCGCAGCGGGGTCAGCGCTTCGTTGAGGCGTTCGGCGTTCTCGACCTCGATTGTTCCAAACACGTCGTGGGTGTCGCAATAGAGGATTGGCAGCTCTACCCCCGGGCCTGAAACGATCAGGACTTCGATCGACTGTAATGCTCCGGCGGAAAGCGACACCTTGCGAGCCCGGCCCGAATTTCCCCCAATGCCAAGTTGCCGCACCTGCATCACCTCGCGAACGAGCGCAAAGGTTTCATCTAGATCGAGCGACGATATTTCGCGGATCGTTCGGCGGCCTAACGCCACATCGAGAAAGCCGCTTTTCGGGGCGAACTCCGTCCTCGGCATGTCGTAGATCGAAGTCATCGGCCAGGGGTCCTTCGGCCGAGTTCGATTGGAATGCTTTGGGACGGGGTCAATGTGGGAGTCCAAAGACCTCTCCCATGACTTCGAAGTGCTTTCGGCATCCGCGGCAGAATCCGCACGCAATATCGCTGATATGGCAGGACAGCGACCATCCAAGGACTTCCAACGGCGTTTCCGAAATCCGCACCAGTTCCCCCGCTGTGAGATGTATTGCGGGCGTTGTGACCTGTAGCGCGCCTTCCTGTTGGCCGATCAGCTCGTTGACGGCTGCAAAAAAGGAAGGGGTTCCGTCCGCGTGGAATCCATCGCTACGGAGTGCGCCGACCATCAGCTCCGTTACACCGAGCTGATGGCATTTCATGGCCGCAACGGTGACTAGGAACTGATTTCGGTACGGCCACCATTCGCTTGCGGGTGCGCTTTCGGAGGCTGGCGTTCCCGCTAAGTCGCCGCTGCCGAGCGAAGCGATATTAGCTTCAACCACCACATGCTCGATTCCGAGCGCGTCAGCTACCGCCTTGGCCGCCCGAACTTCTCCTGCGGCAGGCCTCTGTCCGTAATCTATCGTCACTGCATATGCGGGTCGTTGCCAGTAGGCGATGCAGGTCGAATCCATCCCGCCGGACAGAAGGACCGCTTTGGTCATGCTCGCCACGCAAGCAGATGCAGGGCGCTGATGAAGTCCTCATGGATGGTACATCCCGCCCCGGCAGGAAGCTTTGTGTCGTTTGAGCGCATGTTCTGAGCAACGCAGAAAACCGGCTTACCAAGCGCGACAGCGTAGCCGACTTCGAACAGTGTGCCTGGGCTGCTCCCATTGATAATGGCTAGCACTGCGTCACAATCTCGGATTGCTTGAAGATCCTGCTCGACCACGGCTTCAGCGGGTCCGTGGCCGATATCGTGAACGGGACTGAATACCTCCATACCCCAACCGGCCAGCACCTTTCGCGCTTCATTGATAATCACGCGCTGCCCCAGCTCGCGAAACGGCCCGGCCAGATACACCTTGCCGCCCGCGAGGCGGATGGGCTCGTGCGAGCCCGCCAAGGTTTCAGAGATCGGAGCGATCGGAAGGGTTTCGGACTCCACATAGGCGGCGACGCTTCGTGAAGCGTAGTCGGCGGCCTCGACAGGAGTCATGTTCTCCTTGCCCCACGCAAGCGCAAACGCTGCTACGAACACGTCGCCCGAACCCACTGTGAATACGCTCGAGGCTCGATACGCTGGGACGGTCCCTTCCAGGCCATCACGCGTGAATATGCGCGCGCCATCAAGCCCACATTTTGCGATCACAACCTCGGCGCTTTCCTCTTTGAGAAGATGCATTGCACCCTGATCGACCTGCATTCGCGTCAGCAGCCGGATTTCCGCCGCGTTTGCGACAATGGCGAGCCGATCGGCAGTCGAACCCGATTGCCGGAAACCCTTCGGGCTTATTGGCGACTGGGGATCGTAGACGCAGATGTCAGCCCTCACCGTCGGAGAGCATTCGAGCATCCCGAATTGCAAAACCAGCCCGCCATCCAAATGGAACGACGGTTGAGCCATGATCTCAGACAGCCGTGGATGAATTAATGGCTCGGCCAGAGAATGTAGATATTCGAAGCTGATGAACTGGTCGCCGCCATGACGGACGACATCGACTCCGTAGGCTTCGAAATTGGGGATTACGCGCTCGGCTGCGAGGTCGGGCAGCACCGTGTGAAGTGTCACGGCGTCGAAGTACGGAGCTAACGCAACAGCCGCCCGGCCAGCGGAGCCGAACACCTGCCTCCTGATCGGAAACGCGCATTCTTCTCCGTAGACTCCGCCGACAACAGAGAGCGCGGTCATGCCGGTTTGATCTCGATTTCGACCTTTGCCCCGCTGATCGACAGAACCTCGGCCTGATAGGCAAATTTCTCCTTCAGGCATTCGATCATATCGACGAGCCTGAGTGAGGTTACGGCGCCCACGACTGCGCCCGCGACCGTTTTGACCACAACCCGGTTACGAGGCGCCGTTTCCAGCTCGACCAACAGGATGTCGCCAGCCTTGAGCGTCGCAACCACCGAAGCGACGGCCGAAGCTATGACAGTCTTCTCATAGATCGCACACTTATCCGGACCCCCACCGCCGCCGCCTTCTCCAGCACTGCCACCTTGTGAAGTTCCGCTTTGACGCCAATCATCAAAGCCGGAACTTGTATCTCCTCCCCCCGACATAGGCAGTTCTCCAAGTGATTATTGGAGGTACGATTTCGCGCTCATTTGCAATTGCGTCAATCTCGTCTGTTTCAAAGAGGTGTGTATACATCTCCCTATTCACACCCAGCCGCGCCAGACGGCAGGTTTGATATCAGCACGACAATAGCGCGCCCATCCGTGCGCCGATGGTCGCACGAATTTCTAGATCCGGCGAAGGTTTGCGGCCTTGAGGCTCTGCTCGAGCAAATGCACTAGCTGTTAGGAGCTGACGGGTGGCCGCCCGTCATGGCTATAGCATTCCTTGACCAGGCGTCGAGCGAATGGCGGCTTTTGGCAGTCCTCAAGGTCACCTCAAATGACCGATATTAGGGCGCAAAGCCGTCGTCACTCATGGCACTTTGGCGAAAATGCCATGA